>DATLBJ010000153.1:0-62647 GCA_035526975.1 Ramlibacter sp. | reverse complement strand
GTTCCCTCGCGCGCGATTGGGGCACCGTGAAGCCAGCCGCGATCCGCCTGAACTACGGTATGCAGCGGGTGCACGGCGGCGGCAATGCGGCGCGTGCGGTCGCCTGCCTGCCCGCACTCACCGGCGCCTGGCGCCATCGCGCGGGCGGGCTGCTGTTGGGCGCTTCCGGCGCGTTCCCCGTCGACCGCGCAGCCTTGCAGCGGCCGGACCTGCTGGCCGGGCGAACGCCGCGCACGATCAACATGAGCCGAATCGGGGACGAACTGTCGCGGCCATCGGCCGGCCCGAAGATCGAAGCGCTGGTCGTCTACAACAGCAACCCGGTGGCGGTCGCGCCCGAATCCGGCAAGGTGGTCGCCGGCTTCTCGCGCGACGACTTGTTCACGGTGGTGCTCGAACACTTCCGCACCGACACGGCCGACTACGCCGACTACATCCTTCCTGCGACGACGCAGCTCGAACACTGGGACATCCACGCGGCGTACGGGCACACCGATGCGCTGCTCAATCGGCCCGCCATCGCACCACTGGGCGAAGCACGGCCGAACACGCAGGTGTTTCGCGAACTGGCCAGGCGAATGGGGTTCGTCGAACCCTGCTTCGAGGAAGACGACGCGAGCCTGTGCGTCACGGCGTACGGGAACAAAGTGGATTTCGGCGAGCTGCTGGAAAAAGGCTTTTCGACCTTGCACATTCCCGATGCGCCATTCGCGGACGGCGCTTTCCCCTCGCCCTCGGGCAAATGCGAGTTCTTCAGCGAGCGGCTTGCGAAGATGGGCCAGGACGGCCTGCCGGACCATGTCGGGAACTATGAGGCGCCCGGATCATCGGACCGGTATCCGCTTGCCATGATCTCGCCGCCGCATCGCAACTTCCTCAACTCCTCGTTCGTGAACGTGGAGAGCCTGCGCGAAAGCGAAGGCGAGCCGGTGCTGGAGATGAACGCGGCGGATGCTTCGCCGCGCGGCATCGCCAGTGGCGACGTGGTGCGCGTGTACAACGACCGCGGCGAATATCTCTGCAAGGCCAGCGTCGGCGATCGCGCGCGTGCCGGCGTCGTCAACGGCCTCGGTGTGTGGTGGCGCAAGTTCGGCCTGGCGGGCACGAACGTGAACCAGCTCACCAGCCAGAAGCTCACCGACATCGGGCGCGCGCCCGTGTTCTACGACTGCCTGGTCGAAGTCGCGAAGGCGTGATCCGCGTGACCCGGCGAGCCATGACGCGCGCTGCGTTGGCAGCCCTGGCCGCAGCGGCCCTGTCGCTCTCCGGGTGCTCCAATCTCGGGTACTACCTGCAAAGCGCGTCGGGCCACATCAAGATGCTCGGCGCGGCACGCTCCGTCGACGACTGGCTCGCCGACAAGGAAACGCCGGAAAAGCTCAAGGCCCGCCTTGCGCTCAGCCAGCACATCCGCAAGTTCGCCTCGAGCGAGTTGAAGCTGCCTGACAACCCGAGCTACAGCCGCTACGCGGACCTGCACCGCCAGGCCGTGATCTGGAACGTGGTCGCCGCGCCGAAGTATTCGATCGAACTGAAGAAGTCGTGCTTCCCGATCACGGGGTGTGTCGGTTATCGCGGCTACTTCGACGAGCACGAAGCGCGCACGGAGGGCGAGCGGCTCGCCAAGGAGGGCCTCGAGGTCAACGTCTACCCGGTCCCCGCGTATTCGACGCTCGGGTGGATGAACTGGGCGGGCGGTGATCCGCTGCTCAACACGTTCATCAATTACCCGGAAGGCGAACTCGCGCGCACCATCTTCCACGAACTCGCGCACCAGGTGGTGTACGCGAAGGACGACACGATGTTCAACGAGTCGTTCGCAACGTCTGTCGAGCGCCTCGGCGGCGAGATCTGGTTGAAGGCGCACGCCACCGAACAGGCCCGTGCCGAGTACGCGCAATACGACGGCCGACGCAAGCAGTTCCGCGCGCTGACGAACGCCACGCGCGACCGCCTCAAGGAAATCTACGATAAGGCCAGCGGCGAGGAGCGCGACGTGCTCAAGGCCCGCGCGTACCGTGATTTCCGCGACGACTACGCGAAGATGAAGGCTGCGTGGCCCGGCGATCCCGCGCGCTATCGCCTCTACGACCGCTGGGTCGCCGAAGCGAACAACGCTTCTTTCGGCGCGCAAGCCGCGTACGACGAGCTCGTCCCCGGATTCGAAGCGCTGTTCGCGAAGGAAGGGCGCGACTTCCGCAAGTTCTATGATGCGGCGAAGACATTGTCCGAGCTGCCCAGGAAGCAGCGCCACGACGAGTTGAAGGAGATCGCCGGTGCCTGACATCCACATCACACGACACCACGCGCTCGGAATGGCCGGGGCGCGCAAGCTTGCGTTCCGCTGGGCCGAAGAAGCCGAGGAACGCCTCGGCATGGAGTGCGTCTACGAGGAAGGCAGGTCGAGCGACCTCGTCCGGTTCACGCGGCTCGGTGCCGAAGGCGAACTCAAGGTGACCAAGGACAGCTTCATCCTCGACGCCCAGCTCGGAATCCTGCTCGGAGCTTTCAAGGACAAGATCGAAACCGAGATCGTCAAGAACCTCGACAAGCTGCTCGCGCAGAAGGACCCGCTCAAGGCATTCGACAAAGGGCTGGCGGACCACGACCCGCCGGCTGCAAAGAAGCCGGGCGCGAAGAAGAGGGCCTAGGCCGTGCCCGGGCCGCTCGCTGGCCTGAAGGTGCTGGAGCTCGGGCAACTGATCGCGGGTCCGTTCGCCGCGAAAACACTGGGCGACTTCGGCGCCGACGTCATCAAGGTCGAACCGCCCGCCGGTGGCGACCCGCTGCGGCACTGGCGCTTGATCAAGGACGGCACGTCCGTGTGGTGGCAGGTGCAGTCGCGCAACAAGCGTTCGATCGCGCTTGACCTGAAGAACCCCGAAGCGCAGGACATCGTTCGCAAGCTCGCGTGCGAATGCGATGTGCTGGTCGAGAACTTCCGCCCGGGCGCTCTCGAAGGCTGGGGGCTGGACCCCGCCAAACTGATCGAGCTCAATCCGCGCCTGGTGGTGCTGCGGATCAGCGGCTATGGGCAGACGGGGCCTTACCGCGATCGGCCGGGCTTCGGCGTGGTTGCGGAAGCGATGGGCGGGTTGCGCCATCTCACCGGCGAGCCGGGGCAAGTGCCGGTGCGCGTCGGCGTGTCGATCGGCGACACGCTCGCATCGCTGCATGGCGTGGTCGGCATCCTGCTTGCGCTGAACGAGCGGCATCGCAGCGGGCGCGGACAATTGATCGATGTCGCGCTGTACGAGGCGGTGTTCAACTGCATGGAAAGCCTTTTGCCCGAGTACAGCGCTTTCGGCGCCGTGCGCGGGCCGGCGGGGAGTGCGTTGCCGGGCATCGCGCCGACGAACGCCTATCGCTGTAGCGACGGCTACGCCATCGTCGCAGGCAATGGCGACAGCATCTTCAAGCGCCTGATGGGCGTGGTCGAACGGCCGGATCTCGCCCAAGATTCGCAGCTCGCCAACAACACCGGTCGCGTGCAACGAGTCGCGGAAATCGACGCCGCCATCGGTGCGTGGACGGCACAGCGGAGCGTCGCGGAAGTTCTGGAAGCACTGGATGCCGCCTCCGTGCCGGCCGGCCGCATCTACACCGTCGCCGACATCGCGGCGGACCCGCACTACCGCGAGCGCGGCATGCTGCAGGAAGTGCCCATGGAAGACGGCGAGCCCCTGATGGTGCCGGGGATCGTGCCGAAGCTGTCCCTCACACCCGGCGCGCAGGTTCGCAACGCGCCCAAGCTGGGCGAACACACCGAAGAAATCCTGCGCGAGATCGGGCTGACCGATTCGCAGATCGGCCAGCTGAGGGCCAAGGGCGTGATCAACTGAGCGATTCGATCAGGTCGACGTATTGCTGCATCGCGTCGTCCTTCGAAGTGCCCTTGACACCGTTCCATGCGTCCCATTTCGCGCGGCCCACCATGTCGCCGAACCCCGGCTTCTTTTCGGCGTTGTCGCCGGCCGTGGCCTGCTTGTACAGCGCGTAGATCTTGAGCAGCGTCGCGTTGTCGGGGCGCTCGCTCAGGTTCTTTGAACTGGCGACGGAGGCATCGAAGCGGGCTTGCAGGTCGGACATGGTGGCGTGATCCTGTTTGGGGACGGGGGTCTACACGCGGCGCGGCCGGTGCGGTAACGTCGCGGTATCTTACGACGGAGACACGGCATGGTCACCCGCATCGCCGCCCCCCAGGTGGCCCGCAGCGCCGGAACGCGCGCGCGCCAGACGGCCCGCGCCGTGCAGTCGCAAGCCACGCGCGCCGCCACCGGCATCCTGGGACTTGCCGGCGAGCGCATGACCAAGGTCGACACGGCGTGGTTGCGCATGGACTCGCCGAGCAACCTGATGGTGATCGTCGGCGTCTGGGCGCTCAAGCCCGCCGTCCGCTATGAAGACCTGTGCAAGCGCGTCGAGGAAAGGCTGCTGAAGTACAGCCGTTTCCGCCAGCGCGTCGTCGAGGACGCGGCCGGTGCCACGTGGGTGGAAGACTCGAAGTTCGACATCACCAAGCAGGTCGTGCGCGAGAAACTTCCCAGGCACAAGAAGGGCGGCGAGCAAGCGGCCTTGCAGGAACGCGTCGGCGAGCTGGCCATGCAGCCGCTCGATCGCGCGCACCCGCTGTGGCAGATCCACCTGGTCGAGGATTACGAAGGCGGCAGCGCCCTCATCTTCCGCATCCACCACTGCATCGCCGACGGCATCGCGCTCATCTCCGTGACGATGTCGCTGGTCGACGGCGGCGAGCCCCCGCCGGAGCGCCGCCGCAAGCAATCCGTGGGCAACCCGGAAGAGTGGATCGCGCAGACACTGATCAAGCCGTTCACCGACATCACCGTGAAAGCGCTCGGCGCCGCCGGAGGGGGCGTTGCGAAATCACTCGAGCTGCTGCAGGACCCGCAGCAAGGGCTTGCGGGATCGCTCGACATGGCAAGGATCGGCATGCAGGTCGTCAGCGACGCGGCGGCGATGCTGATGATGCCGGACGATTCGAAGACGCGACTGAAAGGCAAGCCGGGCCGCAGCAAGCGAGTCGCGTGGTGCCCTCCGGTTCCGGTCGACGAAGTGAAGGCTGTCGGCAAGGCGCTCAATTGCTCGATGAACGACGTGCTGCTGTCGTGCGTGGCCGGGGCGATCGGCGAGTACCTGCGCGCCCTCGGCGATGACGTGACGGGCCAGGAAATCCGCGCGATGGTGCCCGTGAACCTGCGGCCGATCGACCAGGCCTACAAGCTCGGCAACCGCTTCGGCCTGGTGCCGCTCGTGCTGCCGATCGGCATCGAGAACCCGGTGGAGCGCGTGTACGAAGTGCGCCGGCGCATGAATGCGCTGAAGGGCAGCACGCAGCCGGTGCTTGCGTTCCTCGTGCTCGCCATCTCGGGCCTGTTGATCAAGCCCGCGCAGGACGCGATCATGGGCATGTTCGGCCGCAAGACGACGGCGGTGATGACCAACGTGCCCGGCCCGCGCAACAAGCTGAAGTTTCTCGGCTCGACGCTCGAGCAGCAGATGTTCTGGGTGCCGCAGTCCGGCGACATCGGGCTCGGGGTCTCGATCCTGAGCTACGGCGGCGGTGTGCAGTTCGGCGTGATCACCGACAGCACGCTGTGCCCGCAACCGCAGAAGATCATCGACGAGTTCGAGCCGGAGTTCGCGAAGCTCTCGCTGGTGACGCTGATGCTCCCGTGGGGCGATTAGCCGCCGGCTTCTTCTTTTGCCTTCAGCCGGTCGTGTTCTTCCTGGTAGGGCGCGCCCAGCTCCTTCTGCTCGGTGCGTGAGAGCACCTTGCGGGCGACCGGGAACCACTTCTCCTCTTCTTCCTTGAGGTGGTGTTCGAGCTTGTGCACAAGCGCGCCGACCTGTTGCAGCCACTCGGCGGAGCCTTCTTCGAGCTTGTCGATGCACTCGACCATCTCGTCCATCTCGTGGTGTTCCGCGATTCCGTGGCGCGCAGCCTCGACGGCGTCGTCGTGCTCGAACAGCGGCACGTAGAACGCGCGCTCTTCGGCTGTCTCGTGCGCGGCCAGTTCCGACTTCAGCTGCTCGAAGTCGCCGGCACGTTGTGCGTGGTCGCCGATGTCGGAGAGCAGGCGCTTCGCGATGGAACGCTGCAGTTCGTGGCTTTCAATGAGGGCGTCGAAGATATCCATGCGCCCGAGTCTGGGGCACGCGGAGCCCGGCAACTGTAGGCCTACACCGGGGATTACTCGTCCAACTCGGCCTTCGCCAGCTCCACGTCGAGGCGCTCCGTCGCGTCCATCGGCTGGGCCGCGGCGGCCTGCTCGTACAGGCGCGTGGCTTCCTTCAGCTTCTTCTCCCCTTCGAGCATGAGCATGCCATTCGCATATTCGATCATGCCGATCGCCGATGCCGGGTGGATCTCGAGCGCCTGCTGGAACAGGCGCAGGCCGGTTTCCTTCTTGGCGCCGTACGTCATGCCGCCGATCAGGGAGCCGACCTTGTCGATCACTTCGGCGTGGAAGGCCCCGAGCGCCACATGCGCATCGGCATGGCGCGGCTGGAGCTTGATCGTCGTTTCGAGCGCTTCCTTCACGCGGTTGCCCAGGCCTTGCGCGAGCGCCTTGGCCACGCTGATGCTCTGGCTGTATCGACCCAATGCATAAGCCTGCCAGTACCAGGCGTTCGGGTTGCGCTCGTCCTGCGCCGTTTGCACCTTCGCGCGCTCGGCCACTTCCACCAGCAGTTCGAGCTTTGCCTTTTCCTTTTTTTCGAGGTAGTTGGCGTAGATGGCCGTGGCCTTGTTCGCGACAGTCAAGCCGCCGCCGCCGGCTTGCACGCCCGCTTCGACCGCTTTCTGGAATTCGCCGTTGTGAAAGTGCGTCCACGCGGCGAGCACGGCTTCGTCCCGGGGCAGCGGTTCGGCATCGCCGGCATGCAGCCGGCCCCACGCCTTGCGCAGCCCGGCGGCGTCGTAGCTGAACTCCCCGGCGTGCGGGAACGCGCACCATTTGCCCATCGTTGTCTCCACTTCAACCCGGCGCGCTGTCGTAGGCCGAGACCAGCTTCAGCAGGTGCATCCGCTGCGCGGGTTCGAGATAGGGTACCAGCAGATTCAACACGTGATGGGCGCCGCGCAGCAGTGCAAGCTGGGCGCTCTCGGGCTCCAGGGCGCGGCGGGGGTCGCGCACGTACTCATAGCTCAACCAGTAGGTCAGCACGACGACCATGCTGGTCGCGGTGGCTTCGACTTCGCGCGAATCGATGGCCAGCGCGCCGGCGCGCACCATGCCGTCGAGCATCGCGCGCACGGAGCGCGTCTTGTTTTTCAGCACCCACTGGAAATGCGTTTCGAGCCGGCGGTTCTTGGACAGCAGGTCGTTGAGGTCGCGATAGAGAAACCGGTACTGCCAGATCAGTTCGAACAGCGTGTGCATGAAGAACCACGCATCCTCGACGTTGCGAACGCCGTCGCTGGCATTCAGGATTTCGTTCAGGGCGCGTTCGTACCGGTCGAACAGCGCATTGATCAACTCGTCTTTCGCGGGGTAGTGGTAGTACAGGTTCCCGGGGCTGATGCTCAGCTCCGCCGAGATCAGCGTCGTGGAGACGTTCGGCTCGCCGAAGCGGTTGAACAGGTCGAGCGAAACCTCCAGGATGCGTTCGGCGGTGCGGCGCGGCGCTTTCTTCGGCATGGTCTTTTCGGGCCTCAGGCGGGCCGCAGTGCCCGGTCGAGTTCGTCCAGCGTCTCCTGCAGCGATGCGACGGCGCGCGCAAGGCGCTTCGCCGGCTTGGGGGGCTGCACGAGGTGGCGATGCGGATCCGACAGGACATGCGCCCTGAGCGTGACGCCGTGCCTTGCCATCTTGGCGGCGATCTCGCTGCGGCGCGCGTGAAGCAGGGCGCGCGTTTGGCGGTACGCGTGCTCCGCCAGCTCACGCCGCTGCGCGTAGCCGAAGGTGTTGGCGAGGTACAGCTTCGAATCGCGTTGGTCCGGTTCGATGAGGATGATGTCCGTGCGCGGATAGGCGCGCTCGTAGTGCTTCATCCCGAGCTGCATGCGCGAGTGGATCATCGAGCGGAAGGTCTGCGACAGCACGGCGGGCAAGCCGCCTTGCGCGATGCGCGGAAGGCCGGCGCCGCGCGCATTGAACGGGACGAGCGGGTTCAGGCACAGGAGCAGGTCCACGCCCTCGTCGAGCGCGACGGACGCGTGCATCGTCTTTTTCAGTGCACCGTCGACGTAGTGGTTTCCGCCGATCTGCACCGGGGGGAACAAGCCCGGCAAAGCGCAACTCGCCTGCACCGCCTTCGAGATCGAAACGTGATCCCACCCGGGGCGGCCGAAGGGCGCGGGCTCTCCCGTGTCGAGGTCGGTTGCGACGAGCGTGAGGCGGGTGTGCAGCTTGCGGAAATCGTTGGTGCGCCCGCTGTGCGAGAAAAGCTTCGCGAGCTGCGTGTCGACGAGCGTGTTCGAGAAGATGCCGGTCGGCAGCGCGCGGCCGAGATGTTCCAGCGCATGGGAGAGCGGCCGCCGCCCGAAGGTCGCGCGCCAGAACGCCGACGCCGCGATCGCGGGAAACATGAATGCACGCCGCGTGAATTCATTCCATGCCGGCACCATCAGCCAGGCGGGATCGAACACCTCGACATCGCCGCCGCCGCCTTCGATGAACGACGCGCAGATCTCGCGTGGCGTGATGCCGTTGGCCAGCGCCGCGGCGATGAAACCGCCGGCCGACACGCCGACGTAATGATCGAGGTGCGTGAACTCCAGTCCGTCGAGGGCTTCGTCGAGGGCGCACAACGCGCCGATCTCGTAGATGGCGCCGAGCGGGCCGCCGCCGGCGAGTGCAAGGGCGATGCGCGGCTTGTTCTTCGTCGTGCTCGTCATGCAAGGCAGTGTAGGGACGTTCGCATGGCGTTCTTATTGCGATGCAACAAGCCGCGAATGGAAAAGGGCGCCGCAGCGCCCCTTTTTCGCGACATCGCGGCAGGTCAAGCCGACTTGCGCGCGGTCGGACGCTTCGGCGCCGCCTTCTTCGGCGCGGCGCCGCCCTTGCCGGACATCTTCACGACATTGCGATTGAGTTCGTCGATTCGAGCGACGAGCGCGTCAATGTCCTTGTGCGTCGGCACACCCAGCTTCTTCAGGGCAACCGAGACGCGCTCCTCGAAGATGTTTTCAAGCTTGTCCCACTGCCCCGAGGCCTTCGTGGTGATGCCGCTGGCCATCGTGGCCATCCGGCTCGTCGCTTCGGTGATCTTCTCTTCGGCCGCGGCCTGTGTCTTGCGCTGCAGCGTCGTGCCTTCCTTCACCAGGGCCTCGAACACCTTGCCGCCTTCCTCCTGTGCCTTCGAAAACGCCCCGAGGCCCGCCAGCCAGATCTGGCTCGCCGATTCCTTGACCGTGCCCGCCAGTTGCGCGCTGGACTTCGATTCGACCTTGCTGCCGCCGTCTTCGCTTTTCTTGACCTTCGTGACCATGCTCGCTCCTTCGCTGCCGATGATGGGGCCAATGTAAGCGCGAGCGCGCGCGCCGTTTAGGGTTCGGCTCCTAAATGCCTAGGGGCGGGGCACAAGACGCACGCGCGAATGTGCGTGATCATCGCGGCCAACTCGGCAACAATGGGCCCGGGAAAAAAGAGGAGAACTCCATGCACTATTTCGTCACCGGCGCCACCGGTTTCATTGGCAAGCGCCTGGTCAAGAAGCTGCTCGAGCGCAAGGGCTCGGTCATCCATTTCCTGCTTCGCCGCGAGAGCGAGGACAAGGTTGCCGCCCTGCGCGAGTACTGGGGCGTCGGTGCGCAGCGTGCCATTCCCGTCTTCGGCGACCTCACGCAAAAGAAGCTCGGCGTATCCGCGGACGACATCAAGTCGCTGAAGGGTGAAGTTGCGCATTTCTATCACCTCGCGGCGGTGTACGACCTTGCCGCGGACGAAGAGAGCCAGGTCTCGGTGAACATCGAAGGCACGCGCCACACCGTCGAATTCGCCAAGGCAATCGACGCCGGCCACTTCCATCATGTCTCCTCGATCGCGGCCGCCGGCCTGTACGAGGGCGTCTTTCGCGAAGACATGTTCAGCGAAGCGGAGAACTACGAGCACCCGTACTTCATGACCAAGCACGAGAGCGAGAAGATCGTGCGCACGGAATGCAAGGGCCCGTGGACCGTGTACCGCCCGGCGATGGTGGTCGGCGACTCGCAGACGGGCGAGATGGACAAGATCGACGGCCCGTACTACTTCTTCAAGCTGATCCAGCGCATGCGACAGATCCTGCCGCCGTGGATGCCCGCGGTCGGCCTCGAGGGCGGACGCGTGAACATCGTGCCGGTCGACTATGTCGTCAATGCGCTCGACTGGATCTCGCACCAGGAAGGCATCAACAAGCGCGCCTTCCATCTGGTGGATCCGGTCGGCTATCGCGTCGGCGACGTTCTGGACATCTTCAGCCGCGCGGCGCACGCACCGAAGTTCAGCCTGTTCGTGAACGCCGCGCTGCTCGGCTTCATCCCGAAGAGCGTGAAGAAGGGAATGATGGCGCTTGCACCGGTGCGCCGCATCCGCAACGCAGTGATGAAGGACCTGGGCCTGCCGGAGGACATCCTCGCCTTCGTGAATTACCCGACGCGCTTCGACTCGCGCGATGCGCTCGCGATGCTCAAAGGCTCCGGCGTCGAGTGCCCGAACCTGAAAGACTACGCGTGGCGCCTGTGGGACTACTGGGAACGTCACCTCGACCCGGACCTGCACATCGACCGGTCGCTCAAGGGCAAGGTCTCCGGCAAGGTGGTGCTCGTCACGGGCGGTTCGTCGGGCATCGGCCTTGCGGCCGCGCACAAGTTCGCCGAAGCCGGCGCGGTCACGATCATCTGCGGGCGCGACCAGGACAAGCTCGATGCCGCATGCGCCGAAGCGAAGGAGAAGGGCTACGAGTTCGTCGCCTACCCCGCCGACATCGCCGACATGGCTGACTGCGATCGCTTCGTGAAAATGCTCGGAGAAAAGCACGGCGGCGTCGATTTCCTGATCAACAACGCGGGCCGTTCGATCCGCCGCGC
Source organism: Ramlibacter sp. (assembly GCA_035526975.1). Classification (GTDB taxonomy): domain Bacteria; phylum Pseudomonadota; class Gammaproteobacteria; order Burkholderiales; family Burkholderiaceae_C; genus Ramlibacter. The sequence continues at coordinate 51,615 of DATLBJ010000153.1, read as the reverse complement.
CATCGAGTCCAGCTACGACCGCTTCCACGATTTCGAGCGCACGATGCAGCTCAATTACTTCGGTTGCCTGCGCGTCACGATGGGCTTGCTGCCCGGCATGGTCGCCAAGCACAAGGGCCACGTCGTCAACATCAGCTCCATCGGCGTGCTGACGAACGCCCCCCGCTTCTCGGCTTACGTGGCGTCGAAGGCCGCCCTCGACGCGTGGACGCGGTGCGCATCCAGCGAGTTCGCCGACCGCGGCATCACGTTCACCACGATCAACATGCCGCTGGTGCGCACGCCGATGATCGCGCCGACCAATATCTACAACAACGTGCCCACGCTGTCCCCCGAGGAGGCCGCGGACATGATTGCCGATGCCTGCATCACGAAGCCGGTGCGCATCGCGACGCGGCTGGGCATCTCCGGCGAAGTGCTGCATGCATTGCTGCCGCGCGTGGCGCAGATCGTGATGAACACCAGCTTCCGGATGTTCCCGGACTCCTCGGCCGCCAAGGGCGACAAGTCGGCCAAGCCGCACCTGTCGGCGGAAGCGGCAGCGCTCCAGCAGATGATGCAAGGCATCCATTTCTGATCGTGGGATGGGCGCCGAATAGAATTCGGCGCCTTGAGAGTCCTGCACGTCTACAAAAGCTACTACCCAGACAGCGTCGGCGGGATCGAACAGGTCATCGCGCAGCTCGCCACCGCGCTGAATGCGGCCGGCGACGAGTCGCGCATCTTCACGCTCAGCCCAAATCCGGATCCCGCTGTCCTCGCGCGCAGTGAAGGCGAAGTGCACCGCTGCCGCACGACGGTGGAGATCTCGTCCAATCCGCTGTCGATCTCCGCGATGGCCGGATTCCGCCGCCATCTCGACTGGGCCGACGTCGTTCACTACCAGTTTCCGTGGCCGTTCGCCGACCTGATGCACGTCGCAAGCGGCACGCGCAAGCCCAGCGTCGTCTCGTACCAGTCCGACATCGTGCGGCAGAAGCTGCTCCTGCACGCGTATTCGCCGCTGATGTACCACTTCCTGCGCAAGGTCGACGCGGTCGTCGCGACGTCGCCGCAGTACCGTGACAGCAGCCCCGTGCTGACTCGGTTGAATCGGGAAGTGCGCGTGATCCCCAATGGGATCGACGAAGGCGCGTATCCCGCGCCGGAACACGAACGCGTCAGCGCCTGGCGGGAAATCCTCGGCGAAGGATTCTTCCTCTTCGTCGGGGTGCTGCGTTATTACAAGGGGCTGGAGACACTGCTGCGCGCGGCGAGCGGGTTCGACGGGCGCATCGTCATCGCCGGGACGGGGCCCGAGGCGCAGCACTTGCAGGAGTACGCCGCCAGCCAGCGCCTGGAGAATGTGCGCTTCGTCGGTGCGATCAGCGATGCCGACAAGGTCTCGCTCATTCGGCTGTCGCGCGCGTTCGTCTTCCCGTCCCACCTGAGATCCGAAGCATTCGGCATGTCGCTGCTCGAAGCGGCAATGCACGCGCGACCGATGATCTGCTGCGAGATCGGCACCGGCACCTCCTACATCAACGTCGACGGCGAAACGGGCTTCGTCGTGCCCCCGCAAGACCCCGCCGCACTGCAGGACGCGATGCACCGCTTCCTGCGCGAGCCGCAACTCGCCCGGCGCATGGGCGATGCGGCGCGATCACGGTTCCTGTCGAATTTCACCGCGCAGGAGATGGCGCGGTCCTACCACGGGCTTTATCGCGAGCTGGCCATGGCGTCGGCGTAAGCGGCGAAACAGCCGTCGGCGCACGCTTCCCACGTGAACAACTTCGATCGCTCGAGTGCGCGGGGCGCGAGCGAGGCGCGCAATGCGGAGTCTTCGAGCAAGGTCCGCATGCCGGCCGCGATGGCGTCCACGTCGAACGGGTCGACGAGAAGGCCCGTGTCCCCGACCACCTCGGGCAGCGATGACACATTCGACGTCAGTGCGGGAACGCCGCAGCCCATCGACTCCAGCGGGGGAATGCCGAACCCCTCGTAGATCGACGGATAGACCATCGCGGTTGCGCTTGCCGTGATCGCCGCGAGTTCTTCGCGTTCAAGAAAGCCGAGCACCCTCGCTTGCCCGCTGGCCACCAGCGGCGCCAGGACGGACTGGATCCCTTGTGTATTCCAGCCCTTGCCGCCGACGATGACCAGCGGGTACCGTTCACGCAGCGGCACGGGCAGCAGGCTGTACGCCTGCACGGTGCGTTCGAGGTTCTTGCGCGGCTCCAGGGTCCCGACCGACAACAGGTACCGCCCGTAAGCGAGGCCGTGACGCGCCAACGCGGCCTTCGTCTCGGCTTCGCCCATCGGCCGGAAGAGCGGGTCGAGTCCATTGCCGATGACGCGGATCTTCGCAGGATCGATGCCGAACACTTCCACCACTTCCTGCTTCACGAACCCGGACACGGTGAGCACGACGCTCGCGCGGCGCAGGCTCGGCTCGAAATACCTGTGCATCGCCCGCACGCGTTCCTTCGGGTGCGTGTGCGGGTAACGGATCCAGGACAGATCGTGCACCGTGAGGACCAGCGGGCCGTCGAAGTCGTACGCGAGGAAGTTCGGCTCGTGGTAGAGGTCGAAGCGGATCGATTGCGCGCCGGCCGTGAACTTGCGCTGGCGTTTCCACAGCGCGATGTCATAGGAGTACGGCACGAAGCTGCGCACGAACTGGCGCAATTGCGGCGTGTAGCGCTCCTTGCGCGGCTCGACCTTGCGCTCGAAGTAGGTCGCGTAGAACATGAACAGGTCGACGTCCTCGCGTTGCGCGACGCGAAGGGCGACCTGGTAGGCATGCTGCCCGATGCCCGTGAGCGGCCCGATCAGCGACGTGGCGTTGTACGCGACGCGCATCGTCAGGCGGACAGCATCCAGCGCAGCGTTTCTTCGAGCCCGGGGGCGGGAACGTCGCCCACCGCCCGCGCCAGCCGCGACGGGTCGCCGCACAAACGGTGCACTTCGTTCGCGCGGACCAGCTTGGCGTCCACTTCCACCTCGATGTCGTGGCCGGTGAGCTCGCGCAACAGCGCAAGCACGGAGTTGAAGTCGTAGGTGGTGCCGGTGCAAACGTTGAAGACGGGCTCCTCGGCGTCGCATTCAAGCAGCCGCAAGTACGCTTCGCACACGAATCGCACGTCGTTGTACTCGCGCTGGACGTGCAGGTTGCCGAGCGCCACGGTGCGGGCACGCCGCCGGAAGTGATCGACCAGTTTCGGGATGACGAACTCCCCCGACTGGCCGTGCCCGGTGTAGTTGAATGGCCGCGTGATCACCAATGGCAGTTGGTTGAAGCGCGCTCGTGCCATCACCTCCATCGCAACTTTGCTCATCGCATAGTGGTTGACCGGCGACGGGACCTGGGTCTCCGCGATCGGCGAGTGCGCCGAATTGCCGTAGACGTTGGCACTGCTCGCCAGCAGCACGCTTCGCAACTTCTGCCCGGCGCTTGCCATTGCATCGAGCAAGTTCAATGTGCCGAACAGGTTGACATCGTAGAACGCGCGTTCGTTCTCGTAGCCGACGAAACTGATCGCTGCAAGATGGACTACGGCGTCCACTTCGATGGCCCGCGCCTCGGCCGCAATCGCCAAAGCGTCGGTGAGATCTGAACGTATGCAGAGGACTTCATGCCCGGCACGCCCCGCGGCTTCGGTGAAGTGGCGGCCGGTAAACCCGTCCGCTCCCGTCAGCGCGATCCTCAAAACGACACGCCCCGTTCGTTGCGGCGCAAGTCGGCGGCGACCATCATCCGGCACAGCTCCTCGAGCGAAGTCTTCGCCTCCCAGCGAAGCGTGTCGCGGGCGTGCGTGGCATCGCCGATCAACAGGTCGACCTCGGCCGGACGCAGGAAGCGGGGGTTGATGCGCAGCACCGTACGCCCACCCGCATCAACCGCAACTTCGTCGGCTCCCGTCCCCTTGAATGCGACTTCCATTCCCGCGGCGGCAAAAGACATCTTCACGAAATCGCGAACGCTCTCCGTCCGTCCCGTAGCGAGCACGTACGAGCCGGCTTCGTCTGCTTGCAGCATGCGCCACATGCCCTCGACGTATTCCTTCGCGTAACCCCAGTCGCGTTGCGCGTCGAGGTTGCCGAGCTCCAGCACATCGAGCTTGCCCAGCTTGATCTTCGCGACCGAGTCGGTGATCTTGCGTGTGACGAACTCGCGGCCGCGCAGGGGCGACTCGTGGTTGAACAGGATGCCGCTGGCCGTGAACATGCCATAGCTCTCGCGGTAGTTCACCGTCATCCAGTGCGCGAACAGCTTGGCCGCCGCATAGGGGCTGCGGGGATAGAACGGGGTGTCTTCGCGCTGCGGAACAGCCTGGACCTTGCCGAACATCTCCGAGGTCGAGGCCTGGTAGAAGCGGATCTTCGGATTGACCAGCCGGATCGCTTCAAGCAGGTTCAAAGCGCCGAGCCCCGTGATCTGCGCCGTGGTGGTCGGCTGCTCGAAGCTCACGCCCACGAAACTCTGGGCCGCGAGGTTGTAGACCTCGTCCGGTTGGGCGCGATTGAGCAGTGAAATACTCGCACCCAGGTCGGTCACGTCATATTCGACGAGGTGCAGGTGCGAATGGGAACCGACACCCAGCTCCTCGAGCCGCCAGAAGTTCACCGAGCTCGTGCGCCGGTAAGTGCCGTGGACCGTGTATCCCTTGTCCAGAAGGAGCGCGGTGAGGTAGGCGCCGTCCTGGCCGGTGACCCCCGTGACCACGGCTGTCTTTCCCATGAAATTCTTTCTTTGCGTTAAATAAGTCGCCCGCGCACGCCGTGCGGGCCGGCTGCGAGCGACAAGCGTTCGATTTTGCCCGACAAACGCGGGCCAACTCGCTGGCTGCGCGTGGGGCGGCATGTTGTAATCGGGCCCGAGCGGCGCGCCATTCGCGCAAAACTGTGCTGGCCATCACTTTCCAGGCCGCGTTTGCATGCTATTTTGCTGAAATGAACCGTAGTGGGTCCTTCGCTTTTGCACTGGCGGCACTTGCCGTGCCGGCGATCGTGTGCGCGCAGTCGGCCGCCAGCTACGCGGGCGGCGAGGTGATGTTCGTGTCGGGCAAGGCGCAAAGAACCCAGAAGGGCGGCCAGGCCGGCCCCGTCGCCAAGGGCATGACGCTTCTCGAAGGCGATCGCATCAAGACCGAAGCCGACAGCCATGTGTACGTGCGGCTGCGCGATGGCGGCCTGCTGGTCGTGCGTCCCGCATCGGAATTGCACGTCGACCTGTGGCGCTACGACGCGTCGAAGCCGCAGGATTCGCAGATCAAGTACACGCTCGACAGCGGCGTGGCACGCCATGTTTCCGGCCAGGGTGCGAAAGCGGCCCGCGACAAATTCCGCTTCAACACCCCGATGGCCGCGATCGGTGTACGCGGGACGGATTTCACGGTACTCGCGGATGCGAGCGTCACGCGCGTGTCGGTGCAATCCGGCGGCGTGATCGTCAATGGTTTCGGCAACGGCTGCCGCGCGGAAGGTCTCGGGCCTTGCGAAGGCGCATCGGCCGTCGAGCTGTTTGCCGGCGCCTCCAACAAGTTGCTGCAGGTGCGTGCCGGCGAACGCCGTCCGGAGCTGATCGACGACCCCGCTTCGGCGCCCGATCGTGCGCGCCCCGCCGCCAACGGCGAGCCGGTCGCGCAACGGCAGCTCAGCGCGCCCGATGTTCACCTGGCCGATTCGCGCGGCAGCGAAGTCGTCGATCTGGACAAGCCCGCACCGCCACCGCCGCTACCCGATCCGCCGGCGGCCGTGTGGGGCCGGTGGGCCGCGATCGCGGCCAACGATACGGGCACAGTGAAGGCCGACGACATCCTCGCAGGCCGCACGCTGGTCGCGGTCAACAAGTTCTACATCCTCGCTGCGAATCCGGAGATGACCTCCTTCGCGCTGCCGGGAGACGGCGTGGGCAACTTCGCGCTCACCGCGCACGACGGCGTCATCACTGACACGAGCAGCGGCCAGACCGTTCCCTCGACGGCCACGAACGGGAAGTTGAGCATCGACTTCGGTTCGCGGCGCTTCTCGACCTCGCTGGATGTCGCGTCGGGGTCGTGGACAACGCAGGTTGCCGCCCAAGGCTCGGTGGATCCCGGCGGCAAGTTCCAGTCGGACCTGTTCGTCTCGCCGAGCGTCGTCACGGGCATCGTGGGCGGCAAGAACGCCAGCGAGGCCATGTACCTGTACTCGCGCTCGTTCAGCGACCACTACCTGGCGACCGGGGCGACTTCCTGGCACAAGTAAGCGGCTGAAGTGGCGCGGACGGGCCTTCCGCTGCGCAACCCCCGCGCGTCATTCCGTTGGGCGCTCGTCGCGATCCTGGCTGCATTGGCGATCGCCATGCAGTGGGTGTCGCCGTCGGTCCCCATCGCCTCGTCGCTCGATTACCTGGTCGGCGACCGCCTGCACCAGGTCCTCTCGTCGGCCGAGCCGGAAAACCGCATCGTCGTCGTCGATCTCGACGAGTCCAGCATTGCCACGTTCGGGCCGTGGCCCTGGCCGCGCGCGCGCGTCGCGGATCTCCTCGATGCGCTCGCGGGCCAATACGGGGCACGGATGGTGGGCGTCGACATCGTCTTTCCTTCGGCGGCGGATGCCGCGGGCGATGCGCGCATCGCGGCGCTCGCCGACTTTGCCCCGCTGGTGCTGGCGCAGGCGCTGGACTTCGTCGAGCGCTCGCCGGTCGTCACGAGTGGCGTGCCGGTGTTCGATGCGCCGCGCGTAAGGGGCGACGCACCGGGCGTTGCCGCAACAGGTTATCTCGCCAACCATGCGGGCCTTGCAAAGGCAAAGTGCGTCGGCAACATCGGCCTGCGGCCGGACGGTGACGGGCGCGTGCGCCGCGTGCCGCTCCTCGCGACATGGGCCGGCCGTTCGACGCCGCTGCTGCCGGTTGCGATGCTGGCCTGCCCGCTGCAGCGCGGCGCGCCGCTGAACGTGCTCGAGTCGGTGTCGCATTCGGCCCGCACGAACGAGGAATGGGAGCTCCCGTTCGCGCGTCATTGGGAGGCGTACACGGTCATCCCCGCGCGCGCGATCCTTGATGGCAGCGCCCCCGTCGACCTGGTCCGCGGACGCTGGGTGCTCGTGGGCTCTTCCGCGCTCGGCCTGAGCGACCGCGCGGCAACGCCGCTGGCGGCCAGCACCGCGGGTGTGATGGTGCATGCCGCTGCCTTGACGTCGCTGTTGGACGCCGTCGAAGGCCGAAGTACCGCGCTGCCGTTCGACGGCCGCTGGATTGCGGTGGCATGGACGCTGCTCACGCTCGGAGTCGGCGCTTGGGCGTTGGGCCGCTTCAAGGCGTGGTGGCTGATCCCGGCGTCCGTTGTCATCGTCGCTGCGTGGATCGGGGTCGCGTCGTGGCTCGTGATGCACGGAGTGGTGTTCAGCCCGAGCGCACCCCTGCTCGCTTATGTGCTGATGCTGTTCGTGATCTCGGTGGAGCTGTGGATGACGCAGCGCGAACAGGGACAGCTGCTGCGATCGTTTGCGACTTACGTTGCCCCATCGGTCCTCGACGAAATGCTGCGACTGGGGCTCGAGAATCCGATGTCGCCGAAGCATGGCGACATCACGGTGATCTCCGCCGACATGCAGGACTACACCGGCCTCACGAACCGCTCGACGCTGCAGGACGCGGCGCAGCTCACGCGCGAATTCCTCCAATGCCTCACCGATCCGATCCTCACGTACGGCGGCACGCTGGACAAGTACACGGGCGACGGGCTCGTGGCATTCTGGGGCGCGCCGATCGCGGACAAGGACCATGCCGCGCAGGCCCTGCGCGCGGCGGAAGCCATGGTGCGCAATGTCCGCGCATGGAACGAGAAGCGGATCGCACAAGGCCTTGCGCCGGCGCGCGTGCGGCTCGGCGTGGAATCGGGCCCGGTCCTCGTCGGCGACCTCGGCACGAGGTTCCGCCGCACTTATACTGCCGTCGGCGATTGCATCAACACCGCAAGCAAGCTGCAGGCAGTCGCCAAAAACCTCAGCTGTGACCTCGTCGTCGGACCCGTGGCCGCGCGTCTGGCCTCCGCCAGTGCCCTCACGCCCGTTGCGCAGGTGCAGCTGCCGGGCCACAAAGAGGCTTCTGTACTTTGGTCGTTTCCGTCTCTCGGCAGTTCATTGCCCGACGCTGCAACGCAGGGCGCTTCAGCGGCCGCCGCCGCAGGTTGACGCCCTTGCGATTCGCGTCGGGTGCATTGCTGCTGGCCTTCGCGGCGCTCGCGCATGCAGCCGGCCCGGAGGCGGAGACGGACGCGCTCTCGCCGCAAGGGGTCTCCGGCGAGATCCTCGACATCGCCGTCGAACACTGCCGCCGCGGTGAGCAGCACGAAGCACTCGCGATGTTCCGCGCGATCCGGGACCAGCTCGATCCACCGCAAGCGATCCGCCAGCTGATCCTCGACATGGAAGCGTCCGGCTGCAACCGGCCGCCGCTGGCCGAAGGCGCATCGCTGCGGCTGCAGGTGACCGGCGGGTGGGACAGCAACGTCAGCCAGGGCATCAGCGCGCGCACGCTCGTGCTGGGCAGCGGCGAGAACACGATCGAACTCACGCTCGACCCGAGCTACCGCCCGCGCTCGGCTGCATTCACGCAGGCCAGCGTCGACTACAGCCTCGTGCTGCCGCGCTACGGCGTGAACCTGCAAGTCGCGCTCGGCCAGCGCATCAATTTCGGCGCATCCGCATTCGACTTGCGCACTCTCTCGGCCGCGGCAGCGAAGGAATTCACGCTGCCCGCCGGAACACTGCGCGCCCAGGTCGAAGCTTCGAACATCTGGCTGGGCAACGTCGCCTACCAGCACAGCGAAAACGCCGGCCTGCAGTGGCTGTACTTGATGCCCACGGGCGCATGGCTTGCGACGCTCCAGTCCACGGCCGTTCAGTACGTGACGCAGCCGCTGCAGAACGCGACTGTGTGGGAGATGGGATTGCTGCGTGAATGGCGCCTCGATCCCGCGCGCTCGGTGCACGTGCGCTTCAATGTGCAACGCGACGATGCGCACAGCACCCGTCCGGGCGGCGACCGCTTCGGCTACCAGCTCGAGGTCGGCGCCGTCGTGCTCACGCACGGGTGGCGCTTGCGGCCGCAGCTGGGCTACTCGTCATGGAACAGCGCCGAGGTCTTTGCGCCGGGGCTGCTCGACGTCCGCCGGCGCAATCGCCTGCGGCAGGCCTACTTGCAGGCAGAGCGCCCGGTGTTGAACGACAAGACGTCCCTCGTGCTCGAATGGCGCGGCCGCTGGGCCAAGGATACGGTGTCGCTGTACAAGTACCAGGAGCAGATGCTCAGCGCGACGCTGGCGATCCGATTTTGATCGTCACCCCTGCCGGCTGCTGCGAGGCCAGCCGGCGCAGCCGGTTCGGGTCGCGCACGATCAAGCGCCGGAAATCCTTCTCGAGAACGCCTGTCGCAACGAGATGCGCGATCGCGCGTGAGACCGTTTCGCGGCTGGTGTTGATCATGATCGCGATTTCCTGCTGCTTGGGCAGGTTCTGGATCGCAACGAGCCCGCCGGGCATCTGCTGCGCAAGCTGCTGCAGCAATGCATAGACGCGCTGTTGCGCGTTCGGGATCGCGAGCAGCGCTCGAAAGGTCGACAGGTTGCGCACGAGCGCGGCCAGGTGCTTCATCATCGCTTCCGCGGTGGCGGGCAGCTTGTAGAACACCTCGCGAGCGGCGTTCTGCGGGATCACACCGACCGTGGAAGTCTGCAGCGCGATGACGTGCGCCGAACGCGGGTGGCCGTCGATGACCGACAGCTCGCCGAAGAAGTTGCCCGGCTTGATGAGGTTCAAGCCGATCTCGCGCCCGTCTTCGGCGATGTCGACCGCCTGCAAAAGCCCCGTGAAGAGAAGGTACAGGCCATCGGCGGCGTCGTCCTTGCGGCAGACGATCTCGCGGCGCGTGTAGCTCTTGAGCCTCAGCAGTCCGGCGGTGACGCCGAGCTCGTCCTCCGGCAAGTTCGCGAACAGCGGGAACTTGCGCAGGTCCTTGACTTCAACTCGGCCGGCCATGGTCGTTCGATCAGTGCTGGAGCCACGCGTTCATTTCGTCAACGTTCTCCGCCTTGAGCCCGCCAGTGAGCGCCTTCAGGCGCACGCGCGACAGCATGTACGCGAGGCGGGCCTGCGACAGGTCACGCCGCGCCTGCCCCGCCTGGGTTTCCGCGTTGAGGATGTCGATGCGCGTGCGAACGCCGGCATCGAACGAGCGCCGGCTGGAGGTCACGAGCTGCTCGGTCGAGCGCACGGCCTGTTCGAGCGCACGCACCTTCAGCACGCCGTCGTTCATGCCCTGGAACTCCTTGTGAACCCGCACGCCGAGGTCGCGGCGCAACTCCTCGAGCTTTTCCTGGGCCTGCTCGAGATTCGCGAGCGCCTCGCGTTCGAGCGAGTTGACGTAGCCGCCCTGGAAGATCGGCACCTGGAGCTGCAGCCCGATCTGCTTCTGGATGTAGCGGCTGTTGATATTGGTCACGTTTTCGCTGCTGCTGCGTGATGCCGTTGCGACGGCATCGAGCGTCGGATAGTGTCCCGCCCGTGCCTTCGCCACCTCCTCGCGGGAGGCCGCCACTTGCGCTTTCGCATTCAGGAGTTCGGGGCTGGTGTCTTCCGCGAGCGCGATCCACGCGTCGATGTCGGCGGGCGTCGGGCCAGTGAGGCCCAGCTTCCCGATGTCGAGCGGCGCCAGCTGACCCGGCGGCTGGCTGATGATCACCTGCAGCTGGCGCCGGGTGATTTCGATGGCCTGCTTCGCCTCGAGTTCCTGCGCCACGGACATGTCGTAGCGCGCCTGCGCGTCTTCGATGTCGGTGCGCGTGCCGATCCCGCCCTTGAAGGCCTTCGTTGCCGCGTCGACCTGCGCGGCATACGCGGCCTTGGTGGCGTCGATCAGGCGCAGTTGCTCCTCGGCCTGCAATGCCTCGAAGTACGCCTGTGTCACGCGCATCACCAGCATCTGCTCGTCTTTTTCCTGCGACGCATTCGCGGCGGCCACGAGCGCTTCGGCCTGGCGGTAGTTCGCCGTCAGCGCCGGCCGGTAGATTGGCTGGCGCAGCTGGATGGTGTCGTTGCGGCTGTCGTAGAAAGTTTCGCTGCTGACGGGCTGTCCGATGAGGTTGGGTTGCGTCTGGTTCAGGTCATTGCGAAAGTGCGAGGAGCTGGCCGAGATGTTCGGGAAGAACTGCGCGCGTGCTTGCGGCAGTTTTTCTCGGCCCGCTTCGCTGGCCGCGCGGGACGCGCGCACCGTGGCGTCGCGCTCAAACGCGAGCCGGTAGGCCTGCGACAGGTCGATCGACCACGCCGGCGCCGCGAGGCAGGCGAGGGCGGCGACGGCAATTGCTCGCTGGAGAGGTGCCCGCATCTTCAGGCTTCCTTCATCGAAGCGGCCATGCGCTTGTACAGCGGGCCGAGCAGGTAAGTGAGCATCGACCGTTCGCCGGTCTTGAACACCATCTCGGTCGGCATGCCCGATTCGAGCTTGCGATTGCCCAGCTGCTTGCGGCCTTCGGGCGTCACTTCGACGCGGGCGAGGTAGTAGGACTGCCGCGTATCCGGGTCGGTGATCAGGTCGTTCGACACGGACACCACCTTGCCATCGACGACGAGCGTCGGCGTGTGAGCGAAGGTCGAAAAGCGGATGTCGACCGGCAGTCCGGCCTGCAGGCGGTCGATGTAGTTCGGCGGCACCTTCGCTTCGAGCAGCAGCGGCTCGTCGTTGGGCACGATGTCCATGATCTTCTGGCCAGGCTGCACGACGCCGCCCTCGGACTGGATCTGCAGGCCCACGACCTGGCCGGAGGCCGGTGCCTTGATCTCGATTCGCGCGAGGTCGCCGCCGAGTGCGCGGAGCTTTTCGGCTTCCGCCTCGACCTGCGCCTTCACGTCCGACATCTGCTGCTGGACGTCCTTGCGATAGTCCTGCTCGCGCGACACGATGCGGCTGCGCAGGTCGCCGACGCCGGCGATGCCGCGCTGGATGTTGCCCATCGCATCCGACATGGCTGCGTTCGCATCCGCGACGTTGCGCTCGAGTTCCCACACCTTCGTACGCGGCGCGTAGCCTTCGTCGGCGAGTTCCCGCGTGTTCTTCAATTCGTTCGTGATCAGGGCCAGCTGGCTGCGGCGGCTTTCCAGGATCGACTTGTACGCGCGGATCGAATCCTCCTGCCCCTGGATCTGCTGGCGCAGCGAACTGAGGTCGCCTTCGAGGTTGCCGCGGCGCGCGGAAAGCAACTGCTCCTGCGCGCTCAGCTGGCCCTGGATGAGCGGGTCCTTCGCGGCGGCTTCTTTCACCTCCGGCGTGAACACGATCTGGCGCGAGCCGGCCTGTTCGGCGATAAGCCTGGATTCCATCGCGCGCAACGTGAAGTACTTCTGGCGCGACCCTTCATAGTTGGCCTTGGCCGTGGCGGGGTCGAGCCGCATCAGGACCTGGCCTTCCTTGACGATCTGGCCTTCGCGCACCATCACGTCCTTGATGATGCCGCCGGTGAGGTGCTGTACCGGCTTGCGGTGCGTGTCGATGGACACCTGGCCTTGCGCGGCGACGCCTTCATCGAGCGGCGCGAACGCGGCCCACAGCAGGAAGCCGCCGAAGCCGATGGCCAGGGCCCACAGGCCCACGCGGCTGGCGCGCTTGGTATCCGAATACGACGAGAGAGTCGTATCGGCGAGTGCGTCACCGCCGGCAGGTGCCGGCACTTGCGGTTGTTGCGGCTCGGGCGCCGCCGATTTGAGGAATGCGATCTTGGCCATGGCAGGGTCTTCGGTTGGAAGTCGTTCGATTGGGGGTCAGGCGGGCTGCGCGACCAGCGAGGTGCCGGGTTCGGCGGGGCGTGGCGCGCGAGACGCGTTGTTCAGCGCGGCGATGACGGCATCGCGCTCGCCGCAGTGCACCAGCTCACCGTCCTTCAGGACCATGAGCCAGTCGGCCGCGGCAATCGCGGACTGGCGATGCGTGATCAGGAAAACGGTCTTGCCCTTCGCCTTGAGCTGTTCGACGGATTTCATGAGCGCAGCTTCACCCACGTCGTCGAGGTTGGCGTTGGGTTCGTCGAGCACGATCAGCTTCGGGTCGCCATACATCGCCCGGGCCAGCGCGATTCGCTGCCGCTGGCCGCCCGAGAGTGCGCCTCCCGATTCGCCGATGCCGGTGTCGTATCCCATCGGGAAGCGCAGGATCATCTGGTGCAGCCCGGCGGCCGTGGCCGCTTCGATCACCTGGTCCGAATTGACGTCGGCAAAGCGCGCGATGTTGTCGGCGATCGTGCCGTCGAAGAGTTCGATGTCCTGCGGCAGGTACCCCAGGTGAGGGCCGAGCTCGGCGCGGTTCCAGCCCGTGATCGGCAGCCCGTCGAGGAGCACTTCGCCCGCGACGTTCGGCCAGATGCCCATCATCACGCGGGCCAATGTCGATTTGCCGGAACCGGAAGGCCCCAGGACTGCGACCACTTTGCCCGCAGGCACGGTGAAGTTGATGTTCTTCAGGATCGGGGACTGGCGGCCGGGCACGGTCGCGAACACGTCGCGCAGCGTGATTTCGCCGTCCGGGGGCACGCGGTGCAGCGCGGGGTCGCGTTCCGGATATTCCTCGAGGAGCTTTTCGAGGCGCTCGAAAGCGGCGCGCGCCGTCTGGAAGCTGCGCCAGTTCGTCACGAGCGCGTCGATCGGCGCCAGCGCGCGGTTCATCAGGACGTTGGACGCGATCATGCCGCCGGGCGACATTTCGCCGCGGATCACCATGATCGCACCGGCGCCCAGGGCCAGAGACTGCTGGCTGTAGCGCACGAACTTCGAGAACCCGGTGACCTTCGAGTTGATATGTTGCGAATCGAGCTGCTTGTCGAGGGCCTTCGCCTGGCGCGCCCGCCAGCGCCGGCGCAGGTTGTCCACCATGCCCATCGACTCGAGCACTTCGGCGTTGCGCAGCTTGCCCTGGACATAGATGTTCACGTCGATCCCCGCGCGGCTGGCCGCCTCCGCCGGCGCGATGGTGTGCCGGTGGCCGAAATAGGCCATTGCGATCTGCACGAGCATCAGGCCCAGCGCAATCCATCCCATGAACGGGTGCAGGAAGAACACGACGATCACGTAGATCGGCGCCCACGGGGCGTCGAACAACGCGAACAAGCTCGAACCGGTGAGGAACTGGCGAACGACGAGCAAATCGCTGAACGCGCGCTGCGGGTTCACGCCCGAAGAGTCGAGGTAGGCCTCGAAGCTCGCGTTGAACACGCGGGTGCCCAGCGCTTCGTCCAGGCGCACGCCGGTTCGCACCAGGATGCGCGAACGGGTCCAGTCGGACATCGCCATCACGCCGTAGAGGAACAGGCAGATGAGCGAGACGGCCAGCAGCGTGAGCTGGCTGCCGCTGACCATCACACGGTCATAGATCTGCAGCATGTAGATCGTAGGCGTGAGCAGCAGCAGGTTCGACACCGCGCTGAAGATGCCCGCGACCATGAATTCGCGGCGGAAGCCCCAGAGGACCTGCCGCAGCTGGCTGCGTTCGAAAAAGGCGTGAATGTTCATGCTGCGAGCTCCGGCTGGGCGGCTGCTGTGCGTTGCTGGGCGGCGGCCTGGGCTTTTGCCGCCGCTTCGGCGTTGGCTTTGGCGATGGCGGCCATGACTTCGTCGCGGGGCCCGAATGCTTGCGACTGGCCGTCGCGCAGGAGCAGCACCTTGTCGCACGCCTTGAGCAGGCTCACGCGGTGCGTGATCGCGATGATGGTGGTGCCGCGTGACTTGGCTTCGGTCATTGCCTGCGTCAGCGCTGCTTCCCCGGCATCGTCCAAGCTGGAGTTTGGCTCATCGAGAACGACGAACACGGGGTCGCCATAGAGTGCGCGGGCCAGGCCCACGCGTTGGCGCTGGCCGCCAGACAGGCGCGCGCCCTCGGGGCCGACATCGGTTTCATAGCCCTGGGGCAGGGCCATGATGAATTCATGCAAGCCCACCACCTGCGCCGCGGTTTCGACCTTCTTCATGTCCACCTCGCCAAAGCGCGCGATGTTCTCGGCAATGCTTCCGTCAAACAGCTCGACACCTTGGGGCAGGTAGCCGACGTTCGGGCCGAGTTCGATCTTGTCCCAGCCGAACACGTCCGCGCCGTCGAGCCGCGCCTTGCCGCCGATCGAAGGCCAGATCCCCATGAGCGTGCGGGCCAGCGTCGTCTTGCCTGACGCCGAAGGCCCGATCACCGCGAGCACATCGCCGGGATTCAGCCCGAAATTCACGCCGCGCAGGATCGGCACTTGCGTGCCCGGGGCACTCACGATCAGGTTTTCCGCGGTGAGCTTTCCACGCGGCACCGGCAACGGCATCGCTTCCGGTTTCGCGGGAAGTGTCGTCAGCAGAGTGTCGAGGCGGTTGTACGCGTCGCGCGCGCTGACCAGAACGCGCCACTGCGTGACGATCTCGACGAGCGGCTTGAGGACGCGGCCGCCGAGGATCGACGAGATGATCAGCATGGCGGCACCGCCGTTGAGCGACCGATTGAGCAGCAGCAGGCACGCAAGTCCCAGGAGCACGGAGCTCAAAACCTGCTGGAGGAACTTCGACATCGAGGTGTAAATGCCCGCTTGTTCCGAGGCCAATGCCTGCAAGCCGAGGAACTCGCGCTGCTTGGCCAGCCACCGCAAGTGGATGTTGGGCAGCATGCCCATTGCCTCGATCACCTGGGCGTTGCGCAGCGATCCGTCGGCATACTGCTGCGCGGCAATCGACGAGCGATTCGCACGCGACAAGGGCGGCTGTGTCGCGCGCTCGTTCTTCCATGCAACCAGCGTCTGGAGGATGGCGCCAACCACTGCAGCGATCCCCAAGTAGGGGCTGATCACGAAAATCACGATGAGGAATACCGGCGTGCTGGGCAACTCCATCAATGCCTTGAGCAAGCCCGAAGGAAGGAAATCGCGGATCACCTTCAGGTCGCTGAGCGACTGCGTCGTGCCGCCGGGCACGCGTTTCAGGTTGGCTTCGAAGCTCGCCATGAACACGCGGTCGCCGATCAGTTCATCCAGCTTCACGCCCGCGGTGGTCATGTCTTCGTGGTGCGCCCACTCCAGGACTTCCATCAGCGCATACGCGGCGAGCACCATGATCGTGAGCATTGCCAGCGTCATGTAGCTGCGGCTGTTGATGACGCGGTCGTACACCTCGAGCATGTACCAGGTGGACATGAGCACGAGCAGTCCCGCGATCGTGCTGAACCAGGCCGAGCGCCTCAGGTGCGGCCGCAGGCTCTCCAGAGCCTCGCGCAATTCGGAAGGGGCGTTGGAAGCGTAGGCGTTTTTTTGTTGTGTCGAAGCGTTCATCGGGCTTCCTCCACCAGCATGTATTCGGGCAGTTCTGCAGGATTGACGCGGACCGCTGCCTGCGGTTCCTCCTCGTCCTTGTCGCTGAACACGAACGCGAGTTCGAAACGATCGCGGTCCGCGCCTGCGCGGGTGAGCGCCACTTCGCGCAGCTTCAGTTCGTGGAATTTGGCTTCGTCCTCGGCGCTGAGCCCGACGTTGAAATGAAGACGGCCGTCGAGCGTGAACATCGAAAGCCGGCCGCTCTTGATGCTCAACGTGTGGCGATCGAAGTACACCGGTGCGCGATCGGTGAACTGCAGCAGGGGCAGCGGCTTGTCACCGAGCTTCGCCACGTTGAACGGGCTGGCCGGCGATTGGTACAGCAGGCGGCTGTGGCGTGAAACCGAGTAGATCGCGTTGCACACCATCTGCGATCCCATTTGCGGGAACTCGATTCGCAGCGGCTTGTAGGCCATGTGGTGAAGCGCGACACGGTTCCACACTTTCGTCTTCTGCACCAACGGCGCGAGCGCGTTGCAAGCCTTCGCGAACATGGCCTGCAGCTGCCGCAACCTGGCGGCTTCTTCAGGTCCCATGTTGAGCGGGATGCGGAGCGTGGAATTCATATAGGAGGCGGATTCTCTGAGCTTCCTATATGAAGAGTCAAGCGCATTTCCCGCACGCCGAGTCTGCTACTTGTTTGATAGCGCGCAAACGAGCATGGATGCGGCCCGGCTGTGGCACGGACGCTACTCGACCGGATTCATCAGTGTTTGCCCGGGGCCGAGTTCGTGAAATTCTTCAATGGATTCAAGGACTTGCCCTCCACATTCCATGTGGCCGAGGGGCAACAGAAAATCCAGAAAAGTGATGCAGATCACAAGATCGGAAGGACGAGCCACTATAGTCACGGCTAGCCCTAGTAGGACTGCGACTACATCTATGTCGGAGTGCCTGCAAAGGCGAGGGACGTTGCGTGAGCGGCGACCCCGAGTCTTCAGACAGACGGCACATTTTTATTCAGGAGCTTCTCCATGGCGGTTTCCGCATCGGACATCACAAAACTGTACCTCGCGTACTTCGGTCGCCCGCCGGACTTCGATGGCATGGTGTACTACACCTCGCAGTCGAATCTGACGTTGCAGCAAATCGCTGCCAACTTCAGTGCGTCGCCGGAATCCCAGGCGCTCTATGGCTCGACCTCCCTTTCCGGAGTCATCGACGCCATCTACATGAACCTGTTCAACCGGCACGCTGAGCCGGGCGGCCTGCTCTATTGGTCGACCGAAATCGCGTCCGGGCGCATCTCCCCGGCGTTCGCCGCATACGCCATCCTGATCGGTGCGCAAAACGCCGACGCGGTCGCAGTTGCGAACAAGCTGCAAGTGGCGACCGATTGGCTCGCCCACCTGAACACCAGCGAAGAGATCACGGGCTACTCGGGTGCCGCCGCCGCCGCCGTCGCGCATAACTTCTTGGCAACGGTCGACGCCACCACGGCGAGCCTGACTACCGCCGAAGCCAACCTGGACGCCGCCATCAGCGCCTCGATCCACGCCAACGACCCGACGCCGCTCGCTGCCATCGTCAGCGCCCCGTCGATCGTCGAAGGCGCCGACGGCACCAAGCAACTCGCGTTCGTCGTTTCGCTGAACCATGCCTCCGGCTCTGCCGTGACGCTGAGCTACTCGACGACGACGACAGGCACCGCCACTCCTGGTGGCGACTTCGAAGCCACCGCGGGTTCCCTGACCTTCCAGCCGGGCGAAACGACCAAGGTCGTGAACGTCACGGTCTTCGGCGACGGCACGGTCGAAGCGGACGAAACCGTCGTCCTGCAAGTCACCGGCACGTCCATCTCCAACAGCGGCGCCACGGGCACCGGCACGATCGTCAATGACGACTCCACGCCGATCCTGACGACCGGCATCGACTCCATCGACGTGTCGACGACCGCAGGCCCGAACACGATCAAGGGCGTTGTGGACGGCGGCACGCCGGCCAACAGCACCTTCTCCGTGGGCGACACGATCCATGGCAACGGCCTGACGACGGTTGAACTCGTCGTTTCCGTCGGCGGCACGGGGTCGTTCGCGTACATCGACAACGTCGCTGCGGTGAACGTCATCGCCGGCGCTGCAGCTCTCATCAAGTTCAATGCACTCGAGTGGACCAACGTCGGCGCGGTGAACCTGGCCGGCGGCGTGAGCGGTGCGACCCTGCACCTGACTTCGCTGGGCGACGAGGTGGACCTCGGCATCGGCTCGGGCGTCGGCGGCTCGATCTCCGCAACGTACCAGGACGGCGAGTTCGCCGCGCTCTGGAACAGCGGCAAGGGCGGCGCGTCCTTCGACGCAGGCGCCGGCAACGTGGCCGTGCACCTGAACACCGACGGCAATTCCGGCGGTGCGTTCTTCTCGTCGACCGCCGACCTCAACGTCGGTGATGTCGTGATCGACGGCGGCGCGGACAGCGCGAGCGCCTTCTTCGGCGCCAGCGCCGGTGCTGACCTGACGGTCGGTGGGGTGAGCGAAGCGGTGGGCGACTCGTCGTCGGCCGATGTCTTCCTGTTCGCCTCCGGCGACCTCGCAGCGGGCTCCATCGGGCAAGCAGTGGGTGACAGTGGCTCCGCTTTCGTGACGGTTTCCGCAACTGGCGACATGGTCGTGGGCGGCATTGCCCAGATCGTCGGCGCGAGCGGCTTCGCCGACGTGACGGCGAACGGCAGCGGTGACATGACTTTCGGCGATATCTCGCAGCAAGTCGGCTCCGGCAGCTCCGCGACCGCCCTGGTCGACATCTACGGCGCGGGTGGAAACATCAGCATCGGCAATGTCATGCAAGGTGCCGGCAACTACGTTTCGCTGTCGGTTTCGACGACCGGCACCGGCACCATCAACGTCGGTGACGTGACCCAAGGCGCCAGCAGCAGCAGCGCGTACATCGGCATCAACACCGACCTCGGCTCGATCGCAGTGGGCGACGTCAACCAGACCGTCGGCGATTCGTCGACGGCTTCGGTGTCGATCAACGTGCGTTCCTTCGCGTCCGGCACGAGCGACGTGGCCGGCATCTCGGTCGGCATGATCAGCCAGGTCGGCGGCGACGGCGCGAACGAGTTCGTGGTTCTCGCCGGTGCGGGCGGCAGCACGACGACGACGGCGGGCACGACGATCTACGGCGGTGCGTTGACTGTCGGCGGCGTTTCGCAAGTCGTCGGTGACAGCGGCTACATGTCTGCTTCGTTCACGTCGACCTTCGGCGCGGCGATCACCGTCGGCGACATCTCCCAGTCCGGTGGCGACAGCGCCAGCGCCTGGGCCTATGTGTCCGGCAGCAGCGACATCAACGTCGGCAACGTGACGCAAGCGATCGGTGACGGCGTGAGCCAGACGGCTCGCTTCCAGGCCTACGGCGCCGGCGACGTCGGAGTCGGCAACATCGACGTCAGCGTCGGCAACGGCAGCAACCTGAACGCCTGGGTCACGATCAGCAACCCGGCAGGTCACGATCTCACGATCGGTGACGTGACGGTGGGCGCTGGCGACCTGACGAACGCCACCGGCACCCGTCCCTACGCGTTCTTCGGCGCGTACAACGACAGCGCTTCCGGCGACCTGACGGTCGGCGACGTGGCGATGAACCTCGGCCTGACGGCTACGGGTTCGATCACCGTCTCCCAGACCGCGGCAGCGTCGATGGACGGCGGCAACGTCACGGTGGGTGACATCAACCTGTCCCTCGCCGACAAGGCGATCGTCGACAACGTTTTCATCTACAACCACGCAGCCGTGTTCACCAGCACGTCGCACACCACGCTGAACAGCCTCGGCGACCTCACGGTCGGCGACATCAACGTGGCGATGGGCACGAACGCTTCGGCCAGCATCACGATCACCGAGTCGATCTCCGGCACCGGTGGCGACATGGGCACCCTGTCGGTCGGTGACATCAACGTCACTGCCGACGTGAACGCGTACGCCTGGGTCGGTGTGCAGGCCGGCAACTACGTCGGTGGCGACATCGCCGGCGTCGAAATCGGCAACGTCAACTTCGACATGGACGACGGCAGCTCCTTCACGCTGAACGTCACCGTCTCGGACACGAGCGGCAGCCTCGACCACTTCACGATGGGCAACGCTTCGGTGGTGCTCGGCGTGTCGGGCAGCATGAACGAGTTCACCGTCGACGTCGGAGCCGGCTCGATCGGCGACGTGTCGATCGGCGACATCGACGTCACGCTCGGGGAATTCGCGTTCGCATCGACGATGTCCATCAGCATCTCGGCATCCACGGGTGACATCGGCACGGTCTCGATCGGCGACATCCACACGGTGGTGGGCCAGAGCGCTTCGTACGACGACAACAGCATCGACATCTTCGCTGCCGGCGATATCGGTTCGGTCGACATCGGCCAGATCCACGTCGAAGTCGGCAAGAACGGTTCGTTCACGACCAACTTCATCACGGTCTCCGCCAGCGGCGACATCGGCTCCGTGTCGATGGGCGGCCTGCTGGAAACGCTCGCCCAGAGCGCGTCCGGCGACGGCATGTACCTCGAGGTCTACGGCAACGCGATCGGTTCGGTCGACCTGGGTGACGTCACGGTCAACATCGGCAAGAACGCTTCCATGTCCGACCTGCTGTACTTCAGCGTGACGGGCACGGACATCGGCACTGTGTCGATGGGCAACGAAGTGGTGAACATCGCCGCAGGCGGCCAGCGTTCGAGCTTCGACACGGCCTTTATCTCCTCCACGGGCGATGTCGGCAGCGTCACATTCGGCAACGTCGCCTACCACCTCAATGGTGCGAGCGCGTCGACGAACAACGGTATCGACCGCACGGTGAGCGCTTCCGGCGACATCGGCAGCGTGACCGCGGGCAACCTGCTCATGACCGCCGTGACCGGCGCCATGTTCACCAGCGGCTACCACATGAACGTGAACGCCGGTGGCGCTCTCGGCGATGTGACGGTCGGTGACGTGACGCTGCAAGGCACCTCGGCCAGCGACTCCATGACGGCCAGCTACGACATCACGGCCGTCAGCGGCATCGACTCCGTGACGTTCGGCGACCTGAACGCTTCGATGGTCGGCGCAGTGACGAACTGGGCCTGGATCACCGTGGACGTGAACGGCGGCACGGGCGACGTCGGCGACGTGACCGTGGGTGACGTGACGGCGATGGGCGCTTCGTCGGGCAGCGGCTACGTGACGGTGAACGTGAGCGGCGCCAACATCGGCGACGTCCTGTTCGGCGACCTCGCGGCCACCGGCAACGTCGGCAGCGGCTACGCCTTCATCGGCGCGAACATCACCGCAGCCAGCGCGATCGGCGACGTCACTGTCGGCGACATCAACCTGAACCTCGGTGCCGGAACCACCACGGGTGCGGGCAGCGCCACGGTTTCGCTGAACTTCGGCGCAGCCACGGCCAGCGGCGACCTCACGATCGGCAACATCGACATGGCCTTCACGGCGTCGTCGTCGAGCACCGGCACGGGCGCCTTCGGCCACGTTGCGGTGAACTTCGACGCGCTGACGGGCGACGTCTCGGTGGGCATGGTGTCGTTCGACGCGACGACGGCGGCGACGCTGTCGGTCGACCTCGAAGTCACCGGCGCAGCCAGCGTGCACCTCGGCGGCATCTCGGTGGACAACAGCGGTTCGTTCAACGGCGGCGACTACGTGCTGGTCGTGAATGCGGGCGGTGCGGACGTGACGATCGACACGATCAAGGTCTCGGGCGCTGGCAGCAGCGACCTGACGGCGATCATGGCCGGCGTCGCGACGACGGGCACGATCACGCTCGGCACGGTCGACTACAGCGGCTACACCGCCGGTGGTGCCGTGATCGACGTCTCGGCGAAGAACGGTGACATCCACGTCATCGGCTCCGCCGGCGGCGACACGATCACGTCCAACGCGCAGAGCGACACCCTCACGGGCGGCAACGGAACCGACACGTTCACGATCACCGACCAGGCCCAAGACCTGGCGACGCTGACGACGTTCCACACGGCCGACATCGTGACCATCACCGACTTCAAGGCGGGCCCGACGTTCGCCGAGACGATCACGGTCGATGCGGAGCACACCGACGTGGCGCATTACGCCGAGAAGTCGGCGGCGACGGCGGATGCGGCGTTCACGCTGGCCCTGGCCACGATGTCCGACCCGACGCAGCAATCCGACGTGGT
Source organism: Ramlibacter sp. (assembly GCA_035526975.1). Taxonomy (GTDB): domain Bacteria; phylum Pseudomonadota; class Gammaproteobacteria; order Burkholderiales; family Burkholderiaceae_C; genus Ramlibacter. The sequence continues at coordinate 29,124 of DATLBJ010000153.1, read as the reverse complement.
TGCGGTGCAGGTTGGCGGCGACGTCTATGTCTTCATCGACCAGGATGGCGACAACACCAACGTCGACACGATCGTGAAGCTGACCGGTGTCAACACCTCGGCGCTGAACTTCGCCGACTTCGTGGTGAACTGATCGACTGGTGTAAGATCCAGCTGATTGGATAGCATCCAAGGGCCCGCTTCGGCGGGCCCTTGTTTCATTTAGGGGTTCCTGAAATGGATCACAAAAAGATACTGGACGATGCGATCACGGCGGAAAAGAACAACCGCTTTCAGGATGGCATCGAAATACTGCGCAAGGGCCTGCGCCAATTTCCCGGCAATCCGGATCTCGTCTTCGAACTGGCTCGGCTGCACGAGCGCCTGAAGATGTGGCCCCAGGCCCAGTCGATCTATTCGAAACTGGTCGAGCCAGGCGGCAAGATGAAGGGCCCGGTTGCAATCGGCCTCGCGCATTGCATGCTCGGCCAGAGCAAGTTCGAAGAAGCGCGCAAGATTCTCGCGCCGCTGCTCCAGGCCGCGCCCAAGAACATCGACGTGCTGGTGAGCCTCGCGCGCTGCGCGGAGCATCGCAAGGACAACAACGACGCGCAAAAGCTGCTCGATCGCGCGAAGGCTATTTCGGCTGAAGACAAGTCGGTGCTGCACCAGCAGGCGCGCATCCACGTGGCGAACAAGGCTTACAACGAAGCGGTGACACTGCTGGAAGCGAACATCGACCGCGACGACCCGTACGGCGATTCGATCGACCTGTGGCTCGAAACGCTCAAGACGCAGAAACGCGACCTCTACCTGCGCGAGAAGCTGCAGGAGTACGTCAAGAAGCATCCGAAGCGCCCCGAGTTCCTGTTCGGCCTTGGCCTGACTTACAGCCGCGCCGGTGAAGTCGACAACGCCCGCGAGACACTGACCAAGGTCAACAAGATGCTCCCGAACAACCATCGGGTGATCTATGAAATCGGCGTGCTCGAACGCCTGGCCGGCAATATCGAGAAGTCGCAGGAGCACTTCTCGAAAGTGCTGGAGCTCAAGCCCAACCACCCCGCGGCGCTGCGCACGTTCGGCGTGGACCACAAGTACGAGTACGGCGACAAGTACTTCACCACGCTCAACACCGAAGCATCGAACCTCACGACGATGCAGCCGATGGAGCAGGTGCAGTTCCACTTCGCCCTCGGCAAGGCTTTCGACGACGTGAAGGAGCTCCCCACCGCGTTCCGCCACTATGCAATCGGCGGCGGGAAGAAGCGCAAGCTCGACACATACAGCGAGCAGTCGAGCGCGCGGATGTTCGACCTGATGAAGAAGATCGTCACCAAGGAGTCGATCGACAAGTCGAACCAGACGGGGTCGCAGGACGAAACGCCGGTGTTCATCCTCGGCATGCCCCGCAGCGGGACGTCGCTGATGGAGCAGATCCTGTCCTCGCACCCGGACATCTACGGCGGCGGCGAGCTCAAGTACATGACCTCGTCGCTCGAGAACATGGATGTCGCCGGCCGGCGCCTGAAGTTCGGCGACGTGGAAGCGGCCTTCACGTACGACGAAAACGCGAGCTGGGCGCAGCGCGGCGACTGGTATGCAGGCATGCTCAAGTCGCTGACCAAGGACAAGCCCAAGCGCATCGTCGACAAGATGCCCGGCAACTTCAACTTCGTCGGCCTGATCCACGCCATCCTCCCGAAGGCGCGCATCATCCACAGCCGCCGGCACCCGGTCGAGACCTGCCTTTCTTGCTATCGCATCCTGTTCGCGGAAGGCCACCAGTGGACATACAACCTGTCCGAGCTGGGACGCTACTACCGCCGTTACTGGGACCTGATGCAGCACTGGCGCGAACAGTTCCCGGATGCCATGTACGAGGCGCGCTATGAGGACAACGTGGCGGACGTCGAAGGCTCCGCGCGGCGCCTGATCGACTACCTCGGTCTCGAGTGGAACGACAACTGCCTGAATTTCTACAACCTCGATCGCCCGGTGAAGACCGCGAGCGCCTCGCAGGTGCGCAAGCCGATTTACACGACCTCGGTGAACCGCTGGCGCAAGTACGAGTCCTACCTGGGCCCGCTGCTCGAAGAGATCGGCGATATCGTCGAATCCTACGAAAAGGAAATCGCGCACCTCACGCTGCCGCAACAGAAGGCCGCGTAAGCGCAAGGAGAACAACAATGGCCATCAAGGCACGCTACGACGCCAAGGAAGACCGCATGTTGCTGATCTTCGAACCGAAGGACGGCGAAGGCCGCTCCTTCTGGGTGACAAGACGGCAATGGGTGGGCCTGTACAACGGCCTCGGGCCGCTCAAGCCCGAGAAGCCGCAAGCAAAGCAGCCGCAGCAAAAGCCGCAGGCGCTGCCCGAGTCGCTGACGAAGGGTGCAAAGCTGCTCGAGGCCGTCAAGCTTCGCAAGAAGGATGACACGTACCAGGTGGCGTTCGTCGCCGAAGGCAAGCCGATGGGCATGCAGGTGAAGGGCGAGGCATTGGAGCAGCTCAAGCAGATGCTCGACCAGCAGGCTGAGCGCGCGGGCTGGGACACGCCCGCGGCCGTGCAGCGCCTGAAAGCCGGCGCCGCAGCCAACGCCGCGGTCAAGAAGGCGGCAAAGGGCTGAAGCGATGAAGTGCGCGAACGCCGTGATGTTGGCGGCGCTCGTCCTTTGCCCGGCGGCGCAGCCCGCCTTCGCCCAGCGCGAGGAGCAGCCCACGCCGGGCATCTGGGCGTCGAAGGTTTTCCGCTGGAAGTACAACCCCGCGATGCGGCCCTCATGGCTCTCGGACGACCAGGCACGCAAGCTCCTGGTCGATGCCGCGCGTGAATGGGAGCCGTGCGGCCTGCGCGTCGAATACATGGGCGAGACGGACCTGCCCTCCGGCACGATGGACGGCGTCAACGTGGTCGGTTGGCGGCCCGACCTGCCGCGGCACTTGCGCGGCATCACGCTCGGGCGTGCACGCGAGGGCAAGCTGATCGAACGCGACATCACCTTCGCCTCCGCGCGTCCTGAATTCGAGCGCTATCCCACGCTGCTGCGCAAAGTGGTCGTGCATGAATTCGGCCACGCGATCGGGCTCACCCACTCGGGCACTTGCAATGACGTCATGACGCTTGCTGCCGACTGCGGGCGGGCCGACCCGATGTCATTGCCGCAGACGCCTACGCCGCATGACCTCGAACGGTGCCGCGCGATGTACATGGATCACCGGCCATGATCGACAAGACACAATTGCAGACCCTGTGCGAGATCGCACTGGCGGCCGGGCGTGAAGTGATGGAGGTGTACGGCACCGACTTCTCGCACGTGCAGAAGGACGACAACTCGCCGCTCACGCAGGCGGACCTGCGTTCCGACAAGGTGATCCGCGATGGCCTCGAGCGCGCGTTCGCCGGGGTCTTCATCCTCTCGGAAGAATCGTCGCCGCAGGCGAGCGGCTCGCACGAGCGCTTCTTCCTCGTCGACCCGCTCGACGGCACGAAGGAGTTTCTCAAGCGCAACGACGAGTTCACGGTGAACATCGCGCTGGTTGAGGGCGGCGTGCCCATTGCAGGCGTCGTGTATGCCCCCGCACTTGCCGAACTGTATTTCGGCGCGCAAGGCCAAGGCGCATGGAAGAGCAAAGAAGGTGCCGCGCCGGTTCAACTGCGAACGAATGCTCCGCGCGCCGCCGCGCCCCTTCGTGTGATCGGCAGCCGTTCACACGGCGGGGAGGAGCTGGCGCGGTGGCTGCAGCAACTTGTCGTGGAGCACACCTTTGTCGCAGCCGGGAGCTCGCTGAAATTCTGCCGCCTCGCCGAGGGCGCAGCGGATGTGTATCCGCGCCTGGGCCCCACGAGCCAATGGGACACGGCCGCTGCACAGGCGGTACTCGAATGCGCGGGCGGCGCCGTGCTCGAAGCGAGCGGCGCCGATTTGCGCTATGGCCTGCAACGCCCGATCCTCAATCCCTACTTCATCGCATTGGCGGACCGGCACATGTCCGTGCCACCGATCGCCTCGCGCTGATTGCAGTCCATGTACGAGATCACCGACACCCACCAGTCGCCGTATTCGTCGATCTGCTACATCGTCACGAATTGGTCCAACGGGACGTCGACACGCGCGTCGGGCGTGATCGTCGGCGAGAACGACGTGCTGACCGCGCTGCATGCTGTCTATGACGCCGGCCGCAACGGCTGGGCGCAATCCATCGTCATCTATCCCGGTGCCGACACGAGCCCGTTCTTCAATGCGCCCTTCGGCGCGTACTCCGATGTGGGCAGCGTGGTGGGCCGCGCGGGAAATTGGGACCTCGATGGCGATGGGTTGCTCACACCCGAAGAATCGCAGGGCGACCTTGCGCTGATCGGCCTCACATCGCGCATCGGTGACGTCACTGGCTGGCTTCCCGTCACCGACATGCCTGCGGACTTCAACGGCTTGATGGCGGGTTACCCCGCGCGCGGCAGCGGCCTCATGGCCGAATCCGTGCTGGCCGATGCGTCGAGCCTTTATGGTGTGTACAACGTCGATTCCGGCCTGGGTCCCGGCGCATCCGGTGGGCCGTTGCTCTACTCGGTCGGCGGCGTGACCTCTGTCGTGGGTGTGCTGTCCAGCGGCAATTCCGACGAAACGCTTTCGACGTATGCGGGCCTGGACGGCGACGGTACGTGGCAGTGGCTGAAGTCGGCCATTGCGGCGAATGACACGCTGATCGGCTTGCCGCCAGGCAGCGCGCCCGCTGCAAGCCCGAACATCTACATGGGCACTGCGGGAAACGACTCCTATGTCGGCAGCGGCAGCCGCGACGCGTTCACCGGCCTCGCGGGCAACGACGTCTTCGATGGCTCCGACGGGATCGACGTGGCCGTCTACAGCGGCGTGCGTGGCAGCCACACGATCACCATGGTCGCGTCGAACGAGTTGCGCGTTGCCGACTCTGTCGCATCGCGCGACGGCACCGATTTGCTGTGGAACGTCGAGCGCGTGCAGTTCGACGACTACACGGTGGCATATGACATCCATGGTGACGCCGGCGAAGCGTACCGGCTGTACCAGGCCGCGTTCGACCGCGCCCCCGACTTGCCGGGGCTTGGCTACCAGACTAATGCGCTCGACAGTGGCCTGACGCTCTCGCAGGTGGCCGCGAACTTCATCGCAAGCCCCGAATTCCAGGCCAAGTACGGCAATGCCGTGAGCAACACACAGTTCATCACGCTGCTCTACCAGAACGTGCTCCATCGCGAGCCGGATTCCGGCGGGCTGCAGTACCACCTGGACGAGCTGGCCAGCGGCCAGACGCGCGCCGATGTCCTGACGCACTTTTCCGAATCGCCCGAGAACCAGGCGAACGTGATCGGCCAGATCGCGAACGGCATCCTCTTCGTCCACGTCTGACGCGCTTTCGGCGCGCGCACTGTCAGTGGGCGCCTAGCCCAAAGGCGCCATTGTTGGCTCCGGAGCGAATTCCTAAAGTCCTCGCATCAACGCATAAGGACTTCGCATGGGAATTCTCACCGGCACTTCGGGCAACGACGCCTTCGTCGCCCACTCCGTCACCGACTACCAGAAGGGCCAACTCGTCCTCGTCCTGGGAGGCATCCCTGCGGGAGGCGAGTGGCCGAGGGTCGGCATCGTGATCAACGGCCAATGGGTCAGCGTCGTGACGGTCGACTCGTACATCATCGATGGCCACACACAGGTCGTCACCGTCCCGCTGCCCAGCGGGCCGATCACGAGCGTCGGCCTGCAGTACTTCAACGACGGCATGGTCGGCACACAGGACCGCAACCTGTACATCGGCAGCGCCACCTTGAACGGGGTGGACCTGCCTCTCAGCCAGGGCACCTACGCCATCGACGGTGACGCGACGATCGCGGGCCAGCACGAGATCTACCGCAATGGGCTCCTGTCGTGGAGCGGCTCCGCGGTTGCCAATGCGATGGCGCAGCCCCTGGCCGCCGAAAACCAGGACATCTCCGGCGGCGCGGGCATCGACACCGTGACCTACACCGGCCGCCAGCACGGCAACTTCGAGTTCCTGTACCAGGCCGACGGCTCGATGACGGTGCACAGTTTGCGCGCGGGCTTCACGGACACGCTGCACGGCATCGACAACATCCTGTTCGACGACACGAATCCGTACGGCAGCGGCGGCGCCGCGAACGTCGACGCCCCGGGCCGCATCATCGACGGCGGCCAGGGCCTGGACACGCTGGTGCTCAACGGGCACCGCGACATGTACCACATCACGCACACGGCCACGGGTTTCTCGATCTTCGGCAACGGCGTGGACGAGTGGGTCACAAACGTCGAGCGCATCCAGTTCACCAATGGAATCCTCGGGCTCGACATCAACGGCGACGCGGGGCAGGCCTACCGCCTGTACCAGGCGGCGTTCAACCGCACGCCCGACGTCGGCGGCCTGGGCTACCAGACGAACGCGCTCGATACCGGCCTGACGCTCGAGCAGGTCGCGGCGAACTTCATCGCCAGCCCGGAGTTCCAGCGCACGTACGGCAACGTGGACAACACGCAGTTCATCACGCTGCTCTATCGCAACGTGCTGCACCGCGAACCCGATTCGGGCGGGCTGCAGTACCACCTGGACGAAATGGCGCACGGCGAGTCGCGGGCGCTCGTCCTCACGCACTTCTCCGAGTCGCCGGAGAACCAGGCCAACGTGATCGGCGCGATCCAGGACGGGATGTTCATGCTCAACCCGTGATGGGTTGGAAGCCCTCGAATGAAGACGCGCCTCAGGGGCGCGTCTTTTTTTTCAGCCCGTGCGCCATCGCCTGAAGAATGATGCAAGCCGCGATCCTGATGGAGCGTCCCCTTTGGTGATGATCAACCCGATCGAAGTCGCCACGTAGCTTCCGATCTGCAACTTCAGGTGCTTGTCATGCGTGTAAGGCGGGACGTCGACCGTTCCATCGGCGACGCTGTTGCCGACGTCGTACTCGATATCGATCCGATGCCCCGCGGCACGAACCAGCTTGACGAGGGCATCGATGTCCCGTCTGCGGTACAGCACGGTTTCGCCCGCGCTCACGGTGTCCTTGTTCGACGAGACATTGAACTCGGTCGTGTGCACGGCAACGCCGCCGGGTCTTAGGCATTTCATCGCGTTCAGGACGAATCGCCTGCCATGCTCCAGCGACCCGAGATGTTCGAACGCGCAGGAAGACCACGCAAAGTCGAAGCCTGAGAACAGTCCGGGATCCAGCGCATTCATGTCCGCAAACCGGAACTGGACGCGCTCACGCAACCCCGCTTCATCACAGATTCCGCGCTTGTTGATCGATGCGTAGCCTTCTGCGTGCTGACTGGTCTCGATCCAGCCCTTTGCCGCAGCATCTCCCGAGTACAGGTCGGTCGCGACGATCCGTGCTCCCCGGCTTGCGAAGAGCGCCGTCAGCGGCTCCTGCCCCACGGCAAACCCGAGCCCACGCCGTCCCGGCCGCAGCATGCCGCGCTCATCGAGGGCCTGGCAGATGTAGCACCATTCCCAGACCTTGTGATGCAAGTGGCCGCGCTTTTCCTTCAATCGTTCCGCCCAGTCCTGCAAGTCCGGGCGCATCAGCGTCGCTTCGGTACAGAGAACGGACTTCAGGTGCGGAAAGGAACTCATTGTTTGCACGGTTCTTGTTCTGGTTGGAGACGTTCACGAGCCGACCCGGTCGGTATCGAGCACTTGCCGCAGCTTCGCGGCGCTCTGGGCCCACGTCAGCCAACGCATCCCGGACGATTTTGGGTGACGGCCGTCTTTGCGCATTTGCAGCCACGACTCGATGCTGCCGGCGAGCACCTGCGCGGAATCGCCATCGATGAAATAGTAAGCGTGGTCGCCTGCGACTTCGCGAAACACGGGCAGGTCACGGGCGATGATCGGCAGGCCGCGCTGGGCGGCCTCGACCAAGGGCAATCCAAAGCCTTCGCCGCGCGACGCGAGAACGAGCGCGCTGCATGACTCGTACAACCGCTTGAGCAAGTCGTCCGTTGCTTCCTCGACCCACAGCAGGCGGTTCCCGTTCTCGGGATGCGAACGCAGGCGCTCGACGAGCGCTTCGGTCATCCACCCCGCGCGTCCACTGATCACAAGGGTCGCATCGCTGCCACGCTGCCACAGCAATTCGAAAGCGTCGAGCACTTGCGCGTGCGACTTGCGGGGCTCGATCGTCCCCACCATGAGAAAACTCGGATGTTCACGCACACGTTTCAGGATTTCCTGCGCGCCGTCGCGAAATGGCTCTGCGGACCCTCGCTCGCCCAAATCTGCGCCGAGGTGAACCCAGCGGATCTCCTGCAAAGGGGCGCCGGGCACGTTCGCGTCCAGCCACTCGCGCAGCTGCGTCGCCACCGCTTGCGAGATGCAGACGGCGACGTCTGAATTCGCGACGACGCGCAGCCACCGTGCATGATTCTCGGCAGCCTCGGGCAGGAAACACCCCGGCAGGATCATGGGCAGGAGGTCGTACACCATGAAGACCACGCGAACGTGGCTCGTTCTCAGCGCGGCAAGATACTCCGCATTTGCAGCGATGAAATGCGGCTGCAGGTCCAGGGCAAAGAATGTGTCTCCCGCACGCGGCTCGATCCGCACGTCATCGTCTTCGCGCTCGAGCGACCCGGCGACGCCCGCAAGTCGCCTCAACAGGCCGGTCGCGACACGATAGCCGTATCCGTCGTCATTGGCGTAGACCGGCAACACCGTCTGCCCTGCGGGGGGAAGGCGCAACAGGTCGGACAGGTAATGCTTGACCACGCGTTGGATGCCTGATCCCCAGTCGCGCCGCACGAGTTCCGACACGTCGACATACCAGTGCGCGCCGATCGGGGACTCCGTCGTGCCGGCGATGAAAGGCCACACGAACCTTGCATCACCGGAGGCCGGCAGGTGCACCGACTCGAGGTGGGCTTCCGCAATGCCGGGCAGCGCGTCGGGCAGGACAGCGCCGTCGCCGATCCGCGCCCAAACGTCATGGCGCTTGATTTCAAGCACGTCGTCGGCCATGAGCTCGGCCGGGCAATCGTAGTAGTGCAGCATCGCGCGCCGCGCGTAGCGCCACTTGCCGTCGTCCGAGCGGTACACGCACTCGACCCGCCATCCCGGGAACCGTTCGTACACGAGCGCGGGAACGATCGGCGGAAGATCGAGCGCACCGGTGGCGCCGATGAATGGCCCGATATCCACCAGCAGCTGCCGCGCGGGAGCAGCGGCGGGAAGGTCGTGCGCGATCGCGGTCGAAACGGGATCAGCGACTTCATGCGCGCGCGCAGGACCCAGCAAGGCGGCGACCTCGCGTGCGACGGCGCGTGCGTCGCGGTAGGACAGTGACGAGAAATGTTCGACAGCCTGGTAGTACGCAGCAGCGCAATCCTGCGGTGAGTGATGCGATTCGATCTGCTGTCGCGCGGCTTCACCCATGCGGCGGCGCAGGGCACGGTCGTTCCGCAAGGATTCGAGCGCGTCAACAAGCTCGCGGTCGCTGAACTCCTCGTCGAGCACGATCACGGCTTCGCGGGGAAGCGAGGCCATCGAGCCGTTTGCATTCGCGATCACGGGGACGCCGTGATTCATCGCATCAAGTACCGTGCCGGAAGTCTCGCCGCGCGACAGGGTCCGCAGCTGCACGGCCACGTCGGCCGCATTCAGGTAACGCCGGAAGATTTCGGGGTCGGCCCAGCCGGTGATCTCGACCCGGCCGCCGGCAGTGGGCATTTCGCGCATCACCTCGCGGCCGTAGTCGCCCGCATCGTTCTCGCCAACGAAAACAAGCCGGCAATTCGGGTCGGCCGCGAGCGCGGACAGTTTCCAGGCACGCAGCAAGCGGTCGTTCATCTTCGTCGGCCCCATGATCCCGAACGAGCAGACAAGCAAGTCGTCGGGTTCCAGCCCGAGTTCGCCGCGAGCCTGGTCACGGTGCGTGGGCAGCGCGACTCGCAAGTGCGGGATCAGCTTCCACCCATCGCTCGCACCGGGACCGTACCACTGGCCGGCCAGCCGCATCGAATAAGGCGAGTGCACGATGACCCCGAGGGCGTCGCGCAGCACGCCGAAGTTGGCCGGGTACTCGTGGACGATCTCCGCGAGGTCGGTGGCTTTCACGCGGCGCACCAGCGCCCGCCAGCCATGCGACTCGTACAGCGCGCGCGTCCAATGGGGTTGCTGCTGCGTGGCCAGTTCGCGGTTCGCCTGCAAGCCGCTCAGGAAGAAATCGTGCAGCACCACCGTGCCGGGATGCATCGCGAGCAGCGGCAGCATGTATTCGTGGAACTGCGAATTTCCGAAGTGGTAGAGGACGCGGTCGTATTCCTGTCCGTGCGCCCGGAACCACGCGGCGCTGCGCACCTGTGCCCCGGAGAGGACCGACGGATCGACCTCCGGCTGGTCCACGATGACGTCGATCTCGTAGTGCGATGCGAGCGCCGGCAGCAGTTCCGCGCTGTAGTCCGCGATCCCGCTGCGCGCCGGCGGCAGCGGCGCCACGAACGCCAACCGCGGCCGCTCGCGCGGCGCAGCCACCGGCACGTGCCGCAGCGGCTCCAATGTCTCGATGGCGTCGAGTGCGCGCCGTGCGCTTTCATCCCAGCTGAACTTGCGGGCCTGCTGCGGGCCGTAGCGCGCAAGTTCCTCGCGGAAAGCGTTGTCCTGCAGGCAGCGCTGCATGCCCGACGCGATGGCTTCCTTGGATCGACCGTCGAACAGCGCGTCGGGGCGGCCGATCACTTCCGGGATGCTGCTGTTGTCCGCGCCAATGACCGCGGCGCCACAGCTCATCGCCTCGAGCGCAGGCAAGCCGAAGCCTTCGTGCAGCGACGGGAAAACGAAGAGTTTGCACAGACGGTACAGGTCGACCAGGTGCGGCTCCGGAACGTAACCCGTGATCACCAGCTCGCCCGTCCCCAGCCCTGCGCTCGCGGCAACTGCATCCAGCCGGGTGCGATCCGCCGGCTGGAGCGAGCACACGATCGCCAGCTGATGCGTCGCCCGAAGCGGCGCGGGCAACACTGCCCACGCATGAATCAACCCCTCGACGTTCTTGCGCGGGTCGATCCCGCCCATGTACATCACGAACGGTCGCCACAGGCCGTAGTGGGCCCGCAAGGCGACTTCGGTTTCCACCGGCACCGGGCCCGCCACGAAATGCCCGTCGGCCGCCGAAGAAATGTTCACGGCCCGCCCGGGTGGAAGTGACAAGTGCTCGATGCCTTCGCCACGCGACGATTCGGAAATGGCCAGCCACAGATCGGCGCGGCGCAAGTGCTCCAGCTTGTCGTCGTAGTGGCGAGCCGCCTGCTCGCTGGGCAGGTACACGTCGCGATTGATGTGCGGGATGAGGTCGTACAGCGTTACTGCCGTACGGTGGCGCGCGGAGCCTGCGCCGATCGTGGTGAATGAAAGAGGATCGTGTTCGAAGAGGCTGGCAACGTGCACGACGTCGGCATCGAGGCTGTCGAAGAACGCCGAGCGCACGCGCTCATACGCCCGGCGTTCGCCGGCATCCGCGGGTATCCGCGGGGGCACGCTCGCATGCCATGTGCGCAGATCGTGGTGCGGCACCATCCCGTCCAGGGCCTCGTAGATCGCCGGCAGCGATTCGGCGTACATGCCGTTGAGTGCCACGATGATTTCGTGGTTCCGACGTTGGCGCAACATGCCCTTCGCCAGGGCCATCGAGTACCTGCCGATGCCGCGGTTGCGCGACATCGGCGACTGCACGGCTTCCAGATCGATGACGATCCGCAATCAGTTCTTCCTTTCGCGGTCCGCTGCACCCATCGCCTGTTGCAACGCTTGCTGCACGCGCTGGGCACCCGGCGTAAGTTCCGCGGGTGGCGCAGCGACAGGGCGCGGCCGGGCGCGATCGAGGACAGGGCCGAGGCCGGCGAAACGTGCGGCGCGAACGACCAGCCTGCGTACGAGCGGGAAGCGAAGCGAAAGCGATTCAATCGCATGCCAGGCCGCACTCGTCGAGGCGCCTGCGGCAGCCTTCAGCCTCACCCCCATCCCTTGTTCGCGCACCGCAAGCCGTTGGGCGCCCGCCCAGCGCACAGGCGCGGTGACGCGCCACGATGTACTTTGCTCCATCGCCCGGATCCGGTCCTGCAATTCGAAGATGCGGTGGGTGGCTTGCTCGGCCAAGGCCGGCCCGACGGAGACCTTGCGTTCCAGCGCTTTCAATCGCGCGGCGACGTCCATCTGTTCGAGCAGCGCCCGCGAGCTGGCTTCGCGCGCGAGTTCCGAATTGACGCGCACCTCACGCAGCACCCTGTCCAGTTCGTCCTGGTACTTCGAAGCCAGGTGATTGAGATTCACACCCTGGCGTGTCGTGAACAACTCGTCGAGCACGGGCGACGAGGGACCGAACTTCTGCGCCACGATCGCGTAATCGGGACTCACCCCCGCCAGCACATCGATCAGCGTCACAGCCCCGCCGGCCGTGATCCCTTCGTGCAATCGCAAGGTCGTCACGCGCGTGAAGCCCGCAAACTCCGCGACGAAGCCGAGCAGCAAGGGCGGCAGCGGCTTCGCATGCGTGGGGTCCATGTAGAACGCCGAACTGCCGACGACGAGGTTCTCGGGGTTCGGTGTTTCGAGCAACAGCAGCCCACCCGGTGCGAGCACGCGCAGCGCTTCGTCCACAACGCGGCGCAGCATCTCGAAAGGCATGTGCTCCACGACGTGGAATGCCGACACGACACCGACACTTGCATCGCCGAGCGTTCGCAGGAATTCGAGCGCGTCGCCTTTGCGCACGTCGAGGCCGGCTTGGCGGCATGCGGCCAGCATGCCTTCGTCCGCATCCACGCCTCGCACTTCCCAGCCTTCGGCTCGCGCGAGCTGCAGCCATTCGCCGCGCCCGCAGCCGAGATCGACCAGGCTGGCAGGGGCGACGAGATCGCGCAACGCCGCGAGGAACGGGAGGTACACGCGATGCCGCTGCGCGATCTCCTCGCGCGTGCCGCGATGACGGTCCTCGAATGCCCGATAGAAGTCGGCTGTCATGCTTGCCGCGCCGTCTCGCGCCGCTGGCTCGTCACCTGGATGTCGAGCGTCGTCGGCACCCAGGAAGTACCGACGAACGTCGGGTGTGCGGCATTCACGACCTTGAAGACCAGTGCGAGGTCGCGCCATTCATAGTTGCGCGTGATGTGCGATTCGCCGTCGTGCGCGGCGACAGCCACCGAATAGCTGCCTTCGCCGAAATTGGCGGGGAAACCGAAACGGTAGGACACGACATCGCCGGGCGAAAAGGGCCCCTCGACTCGCTTCATGTGGTAGGTGTTGGTGCCGAACACAGGTTGCCCCAGGCGGTCCTTGATCATGATTCCGACGACCAGTGTGTCGATGGCGGCATTGACCTGCGCGTCCACCGCGAACGTGACGGCCTGGCCGACCTCGACCGATTCCACGCGCTGGCTGCGATCGTCGACGAGCGCGATCTTCTGCAGAGTGACTTCGCCGTTGCCCGAGATCGTGCGGGTGCGCCCGTCACCGGCTGCGAGCTGCTGCACCTTGCTGTTCTCCTTCTCGGCGATCAGCGCATTGTAGTAATCCATCACCGCCTCGGGCTCGCCCTGCATGGCCATCGTCCCCTCGTGCAGCAGGATCGCTTCGTCGCACAGCGCCTGGATCGCGCCCTTGTCGTGCGATACGAACAGCAGCGTGGTGCCTGCTTCGCGAAACGCACGGATGCGCGCGAACGACTTGTGCTGGAAGTAGGTGTCGCCGACCGACAAGGCTTCATCGACGATCAGCACATCGGGGCGCAGGGCGGTGGCGACGCTGAATGCAAGCCGCATCTGCATCCCGCTCGAGTACACGCGCACCGGTTCGTCCATGTATTCGCCGATCTCGGCGAACGCTTCGATCTCCGGCATGAGGCGTTCGATGTCTTGCGCAGAAAGCCCGAGCAGCTGCGCCGACATCACGGCGTTCTGGCGACCCGTGAAGTCCGGATGGAACCCGAGACCGAGTTCGAGCAGAGCTGCGACGCGCCCGGACAGTTCCACGCGGCCGGCAGTGGGCTGCGTCGTTCCCGTGATCATCTTCAGCAGCGTGCTCTTGCCGGCGCCGTTCACGCCGATGATGCCGACGGCGCGGCCCGGTTCGACACTGAACGTCACGTCGCGCAGCACCCATTTCAGCTGGTGACGCGCGCGCCCGAACGGGACGAACCATTCCGCGACGCGCGACCACCGCGTCGGGTAGTGCCTGTAGGCCTTGCCGAGCCCTTCGACCTGCACGCGTCCCATCAGAGTTCGTCCACCAGTTCGCCCGAGTGGCGGCGAAACAGCCCCCAGCCCCACGCGCACAGCAGCAGCGAGACGATGAAGACCGGGACCAGCGACGCCCAATCCGGCCAGCGCCCCAGCACGAAGATCTGCTGCATGGCCGTGATGATCGGTGTCATCGGGTTCAGCCACCCCCACTCCTGGACGCGGGGCGGCAGGATGCCGGGCGGGTACACGATCGGTGTGAGCCAGAACCAGAACTGCAGCGCGATCGTGAAGAACTGCCCCACGTCGCGGAAGAACACGTTGAGGATGCCCAGCGCAATCCCCAGCCCGATTGCAAACAGCACCAGTACCGCGATCACGGGCACGAAGGCGATGAAGGGCAGCCCGGGAAAGTTGCCCGTGAGCAGCAGGAACAGCGTGAACAGCGAGAACACGATCGCGAAATTCACGAGCGAGCCCGCGATCACCGTGACGGGCAGGCTGATGCGCGGGAAACTCAGTTTCTTGAGCAGGTTGGCGTTGTCGATGAACACGGTCTGGCCGCGCCGCGTGATCTCGGAGAAGAGCTCCCAGGTCAGCACGCCGGCGCACAAATAGATGCTGTAGGCGAAGGTGTTGTCGATGCCGGGCAGGCGCGCGCGCATCACCGTGGCGAAGACGACGGTGTAGACGACGATGAGCGCCAGCGGCTGCAGCACGGTCCACACCGCGCCGAGCACCGAGTTCTGGTAGCGCGACTGGAACTCGCGCTGGACGCTACCCGCGATGAAGCCGCGGTAGGCCCACAAGGCCCGCAGCAATCGAGCCGACCGGACTGCCATCAGGCCCGCCCGTAAGTGTCCGCGAGCCTCACGATGTCGTCCTCGCCGAGGTACGCGCCGCACTGCACTTCGATCACCACGAGTTCTTCGGTCCCGATGTTGGACAGGCGGTGCTTTTCCTTGAGGGGAATGTAGCGGTATTCGCCCGGTTCGGTGCGCATCTCGCGGTCACCCACCTGCACCAGCGCGAGGCCCTTGACCACGACCCAGTGCTCGGCACGGTGGTGGTGGTATTGCAGCGAAAGCGACTCGCCGGGCCGCACGGTGATGCGCTTGACCTTGTACTCGCCCTCGTCCTTGAGGGTCGCATACGTTCCCCACGGCCGCTGCACTTCGGCGGGCAGTTGCGTGCTCTCGTGCTTGCGGGCCTTGAGCACATCGACGATCGCCTTCACCTTCTGCGCCGAATTCTTGTCGGCAATGAGCAGCGCATCGGGTGTGTCGACGACGATGAGGTTCTTGACGCCGACCGTTGCGACGACTTTCGGCAGGTGGCTTTCCACCTGCACGTGCGTGCCTTGTGTGTCCACGGCGACGACGTCGGTGGCAAAGGTGTTGCCGGCCGCGTCGGAAGTGTGGGCCTGCGCCACGGCCGGCCACGAGCCGACGTCGCTCCAGCCGAAACGCGCCGGCACGACGGAGACGTTGTCAGCACGTTCCATCACTGCGTAGTCGATGCTGATGTCGGGTTGCAGGCCGAACAGGTGCGTGTCGAAGCGCGTCGCATCGCCGGCGGTCTGGCTTTGCCGCAGCACCTGCTGCGCCATGCCGAGCATGTGGGGCGCGTGCTGCCCGATGGCCTTGGCAATCGTGCCGGCCGCAAAACAGAACATGCCGCTGTTCCAGTAGTAGCGCCCGGAGCCGACATACTCCTGCGCGGTGGCGAGGTCGGGCTTTTCGACGAAGCGCAGGACGCGCTGGCTCTGGCGGCCGACTTGCGGCACCTCCACATACCCGAAGCCCGTTTCCGGCGAAGTCGGGTGCACGCCGAAGACGACGAGCTGACCTTGCTGCGCGAGGTGAGCGGCTTCGAGCGCGCATGCGACGAACGCGCGCGTGTCGGGGATCAGGTGATCGGCGGGGAGCACCAGCATCAATGCGTCCGGGCCGTAATGCTGCTCGCAGTACAGCGCCGCCAACGCGATCGCGGGGCCCGTGTTGCGGCCATTGGGCTCGAGCAGGTAATGCGTATTGGGCGGATCGGCGAACTGCTCGATCAGGTTGCGCGTAAGGAAGATGTTGTCCTGGTTGGTGATGACCACCAGCTCATCCGTGCCGCAGGCCTGGCCGCGGGCCACTGCCTGCGCGAGCAGCGGCTGGCCCCCGATCTTCATGAACGGCTTGGGAAAGCACTGGCGCGACGCCGGCCACAGCCGCGTGCCCGCACCACCCGAAAGAACCACCGTGACCAGCTTCATCCTGGCAGCCTTGGCCTGTTGTTGTTGTTGGTCTTGCATTTTAGCTGCGGCGCACCAACGCTCCCAATCCGATAGCGGCCGGGCCAGTCGGGCCCGCGTGCGAGAATCCGCGCCAAAAGAGGCGGACTTCCAAGGGCATGCTGATCCTATTGATCCTGTGCAGCGCGGTCTCGTGCATCGCCTGCGGCATGCTGCTGCGCTACGGGCGCTCGAACGGCCGGCGCTACGGCCGTTCGCTCCCGCAGCGTTTCCACACCGGCCACACCCCGCGGCTGGGCGGCATCGCGATGATGCTGGCCTGCACCGCCGGCTGGATGTGGATCGTCGGTGCGCAGCGCTTTCTGGCGATCCAGAACCAGATCAAGCTGCCGTTCTCGGTCGCGCTCGCGTTGTGGGCCGTCGCGGTCATCGCGGTGGCGGGGGGCGTGGCCGAGGATCTTACGCACCGCCTCACGGCCAGCTGGCGCCTGTTGTTCACCGTGCTCGCGGGCGCGGTCGCGACATGGCTGCTCGGCCTGTCGATCCCTACGCTGGGCATCCATGCGCTGCAAGCCATGTGGGAAGCCACCCCGTGGCTCGCGGTCGCACTTGCGATCTTCGCGGTTGCCGGCCTGCCGCATGCCTTCAACCTGATCGATGGCTATAACGGCCTGGCCGGCATCGTCGCGCTCGTCTCCTGCTTCGCGCTGGCCTATGTTGCCCTCCTCAATGGCGACCGCCAGCTGGCGGGCATCGTCATCGTGCTCGCGGGTTCGACCGCAGGCTTCCTGGTGTGGAACTACCCGCGAGGCCTGATCTTCGCGGGTGATGGCGGCGCCTATCTCTGGGGTGTGGTCATTGCGGTCGTGAGCATCCAGCTCGTGCAACGTTATGAAGCGGTCTCTCCGTGGTTTCCGGTGCTGCTCCTGATCTATCCGGTGTGGGAAACGCTCTTCTCGATCTGGCGCAAGCTGATGCGCGGCCAGTCGCCCGGCGTGGCCGACGCGCTGCACTTCCACCAGCTGATCTACCGCCGCATCGTGCGCGACGTGTTCGACGACGACGGCGCGCGCCGCATGCTCCTGCGCAACAACCGCACCTCTCCCTACCTCTGGGGCTTCACCGTCCTCACGGTCATCCCGGCCGTGCTGTTCTGGCGCAATACGCCCGTACTTGTCTTCTTCACGGCCGTGTTCGTGTTGAGTTATGTCTGGGCCTATGTGAGCATCGTGCGGTTCAAGGTGCCCCAGTGGCTGCGGCGGTGATTCCCGGATAATTCGGGAATGACCGACCTGCAGCACATCACGCCCCGCGACAAGGCCGAGATCCTCGCGCAGGCGCTGCCTTACATCCGCCGCTTCCACGGCAAGACGATCGTCATCAAGTACGGCGGCAACGCCATGACCGATCCGGAGCTGCAGGCGGACTTCGCGGAGGACGTGGTGCTGTTGAAACTCGTCGGCATGAACCCGGTGGTGGTGCATGGCGGCGGGCCGCAGATCGAGCAGGCGCTCAATCGCCTGGGCAAGAAGGGCGAGTTCGTCCACGGCATGCGCGTGACCGACGCCGAGACGATGGAAGTCGTCGAATGGGTGCTTGCCGGCGAAGTGCAGCAGGACATCGTGGGCCTCATCAACCAGGCCGGCGGCAAGGCCGTGGGCCTGACCGGCCGTGACGGGGGGCTGATTCGCGCCCGCAAGCTGAAGATGGTCGACCCGAAGGACCCGTCGAAGCAACACGATGTGGGGCAGGTCGGCGACATCATCGCGATCGACCCGGCGGTGGTAAAGGCGCTGCAGGACGACCAGTTCATTCCCGTGATCTCCCCGCTCGGCTTCGGCGAGGAAAACGAGAGCTACAACATCAATGCCGACATCGTGGCCGCCAAGCTCGCAACAGTGCTGCAGGCCGAGAAGCTGATGATGCTCACGAACACGCCGGGCGTGCTGGACAAGAACGGCACGCTGCTGACCGAGCTGTCGGCGCGCGAGATCGACGAGCTCTTCGCCGATGGCACGATCTCGGGGGGCATGCTGCCGAAGATCAGCGGCGCGCTCGACGCCGCAAAGAGCGGCGTCAACGCCGTGCACATCATCGATGGCCGCGTGCCCCACGCGATGCTGCTGGAGATCCTGACGGACCAGGCGTACGGCACGATGATCCGCTCCCACTAGGACGAACCCATGAAAGTGACGGTGATCGGGACGGGCTACGTGGGCCTCGTTACGGGCGCGTGCCTCGCCGATGTGGGCAACGACGTCCTTTGCTTCGACATCGACGCGGGCAAGCTTGCCGCGCTGGAGCGCGGCGAAGTCCACATTTATGAACCGGGGCTGCAGGATGTCGTGCGCCGCAACGTGAAGGCGGGCCGGCTGCGCTTCACGAGTGACGCGAGGGCGGCCACGGCCTTCGGCGTGTTCCAGTTCATCGCGGTGGGCACGCCACCCGGCGAGGACGGCTCCGCCGATCTGCAATACGTGCTTGCGGGCGCTCGCGCCATCGGGCGCCACATGTCCGAATACAAAGTGGTGATCGACAAGAGCACGGTGCCCGTTGGCACGGCACGCCGGGTTCGCGACGTGATCGCCGCGGAACTCGAGGCGCGCGGCATGGAGGTTCCTTTTTCGGTGGTGTCGAATCCGGAATTCTTGAAGGAAGGCGCGGCGGTGTCGGACTTCATGCGTCCCGACAGGATCATCGTCGGCAGCGACGACGACAAGGCAACAGCGCTGATGCGCGAGGTCTACGCACCGTTCCAGCGGCACCACGAGCGCTTTCTTGTCATGTCGATCGAAAGCGCCGAGCTGACCAAATACGCGGCCAACGCCATGCTCGCGACACGCATCAGCTTCATGAATGAAATGGCAAACCTGGCCGAAAGGCTGGGCGCCGACATCGAATCCGTGCGCAAGGGCATCGGTTCCGACCCGCGCATCGGCTATGACTTCCTGTATGCGGGCTGCGGCTACGGCGGCAGCTGCTTTCCGAAAGATCTGCAGGCGCTGGTACGCACGGCCGAGCAAGAGGCCGGCCTGGAACTCAACGTGCTCTCGGCTGTCGAAGTCGCGAACGGCCGGCAGAAGCAGGTGCTGCCGGGCAAGATCCGCAAGCGCTTCGGCGAACGCCTCGACGGGCGCCGGTTTGCCCTGTGGGGGTTGGCGTTCAAGGCCAATACCGATGACATGCGCGAAGCCCCCAGCCGCGCAATCATCGAATCCTTGCTTGCCGCCGGTGCTTCGGTGACGGCGTATGACCCGGTCGCCATGGAATCTGCGCGGCGGGCCATGGGCGCCGCGCAACGCCTGGACTATGCCCCCGATGCGATGTCGGCCGTAAAAGGCGCAGACGCGCTGGTGATCGCGACTGAATGGAAGGAGTTCCGCAGTCCCGATTTCGACGCGATCGCGGCCGCTTTGCGCGAGCCCATCATCTTTGACGGCCGCAACCTCTACGACCCGGCGGCGCTGCGCGCGCGCGGCTTTGAATACCACGCGATCGGGCGTTGACGCCCTTCGCAGACGAACGACCCACAAGGTAACCAGATATGCGCCTGCTGCTCGTCGAAGACGATGTCATGGTCGCCAGCGGCATCAAGCTGGGCCTGACCGATGCCGGCTACACCGTCGATTGGGTCGGCAGCGGCGAACGCGCCGAGGAAGTGCTGCGCAGCGAAGTGTTCGACGCCGCCATCATCGACATCGGCCTGCCCCGGATGGACGGCCTCGAGCTGACCAAGCGCCTGCGCCGGCCCGAGATGGCCAGCCACGCGATGCCGGTCCTGATCCTCACCGCGCGCGATGCACTGCACGATCGCGTGCAAGGCCTCGACCTCGGTGCGGACGACTACATGGTCAAGCCCTATGAGCTGCCGGAGCTGCTCGCGCGCTTGCGGGCGTTGCTGCGCCGCTCGCAAGCCGCGACCACCGCGGTCCTGGCGTTCGGTCCCATCGAGCTCGACACCGCGAACCGCCGTGCTTATGCAAAACGGGATGGCCAGGAGACCGCGCTCGAACTCGGCCCGCGCGAATGGACGGTGCTCGAGTACCTGTTGATCAACGCGCCCAAGCCCGCCAGCAAGGACAAGCTGCTGCAGGCGCTCACCGGGTGGGACCGCGAGATCACTCCGAACGCGGTCGAGGTCTACATCTCCCGCCTGCGCGGCAAGCTCGAGCCGCATGGCGTGGCCCTGCGCTCGATCCGCGGCTTCGGCTACCGCCTCGAGCTGGCGCAGTGACGCTGCGCTTCGTGGCCCGGCGAGCGCCACCGCGCGCGGCACTGGGCATGACCTCGGGCTTGCGGCGGCGGCTGATGGTGCTGCTGTTCGTGCCCTTGCTGATCCTCGCGCTGATCAACGCGTGGTTCGACTACCGCTCGGCGGGCAACGTGGCGGAGCAACAGGACAAGCGTCTGCTTGCGCTGGTCCCGCTGCTGGCGGATTCGATCATCGGACAGGGCAAGTCGGAGGCAGACCCGCCGGTGTTGCTGTTCGCGCCGCCGGTCGAGGAGTTCCTGCTCGGGCACACGGCGGGCTATGCGGTGTGCGACCCCGACGGCAAGGACATGCGCGGCGAGGATTGGCTGTGCGACCTGGCGCCCGCGTCGAATGAAGCCGAATTCCACAGCGAAGAGCACAACGGGACCACGTGGCGCATCGTGCGCCAGCGCCAGCAAACGGTGATCGGCGAAGTCGTCGTCGCGCTCGCCGACGGATCCGACCCGCGCCAGCAATGGGCGCGCCTGATCTTCCTGAAGGTATTGCTCCCCAACCTCGTGCTGCTCACGTTGGCCGCATTCGCGGTCGGCTGGGCCGTCAAGCGCGCACTCAAGCCGCTGCTCGAGCTGCGCGAGGCGGTCGAATCGCGCTCGCCAAGGGATCTGTCGTCGATCGACGAAAGCGCCTCGCCGGAGGAAGTCCGCCCGCTGGTGCATTCGCTCAACCGCCTCTTCGAGCTGGTCAACGCGCAAGCGGAAAGCCAGCGGCGCTTCATCGCGGACGCCGCGCATCAGTTGCGCACGCCGCTGGCCGGCTTGCAGGCGCAGGTCGAAGCGTGGGCGCAGGCCGCGAATGCGACGCCCGGCGGCGAGGGCACTGTGCGCCTGCCGGCGGGAGAAGTGAACAAGTTGCGCAACGCCACCCGCCGCACCTCGCAGCTTGCGAACCAGTTGCTGGCGCTGTCGCGCGCCGACGCCCGAGCGATGCACGCACAGCCGATGCAGCAAGTGGACCTCAAGTCGCTCTGCGAAGACATCCTGCAGCAGCAGCTCGACGAAGCGACGGCCAAGAACATCGACCTGGGCCTGGACGTGCAGCCGGCGGTCGCCCGCGGCCACGACTGGTTGCTGCGCGAGGCGCTGGCGAACCTGGTCGACAACGCCGTGAAGTACACGCCGCCGCACGGGACGATCACGATCCGGTGCGGCCGGCAAGGCGCCGTTCCTTTCGTCGAAGTCGAGGACGACGGGGCCGGCATCGCGCCCGCCGAACGGCAGCGCGTGCTCGAACGGTTCTATCGCGTCCAGGGAACGCAGGGCGAGGGCAACGGCCTGGGTCTCGCAATCGCCGACGAGATCGCGCGGGTGCATCACGGCGGCCTGCAGCTCGAATCGGGCGCAGGCGGGCGGGGATTGAAGGCGACGCTGGCGCTACCGGGGTAAGCGCGCACTTGGGGTTTTACGGGCGTCTGCTGGCGAAAACCCTGACTCGGCGGTATGCGATACTGGGCTCAACAGTGAGTCCCCCGCCCATGTCCGACGCGCAACTCGAGCCCAGTTCCGAACCGACTCCCGAAGCCACGCCGGCGCGCAAACGGCCGAAGCCCGGCGAGCGGCGCGTCCAGATCCTCGAGGCACTCGCGACCATGCTGGAGCAACCCGGTGCCGAGCGCATCACCACTGCCGCGCTGGCAGCCCGGCTCGAAGTCAGCGAAGCGGCGCTCTACCGGCATTTCGCGAGCAAGGCGCAGATGTTCGAGGGGCTCATCGAGTTCATCGAGCAAAGCGTCTTCACGCTGATCAACCAGATCGCCGAGCGCGAGCAGGGCGGCACCACCCAGGCTGCCAAGACGGTCGGGATGCTGCTGCAGTTCGCGGAGAAGAACCCCGGCATGACGCGCGTGATGGTCGGCGATGCGCTGGTCTACGAAAACGAACGCCTGCAGCAGCGCATGAACCTGTTCTTCGACAAGGTCGAGGCGGCCCTTCGCCAAAGCCTGAAGTCCGGGGCCGAAAGCGAGAGCTCGGCCACGCCGAGCGCCGACGCCCAAGTGCGCGCGTCGCTGCTCACGGCCTTCGTCGTCGGCCGCCTCCAGCGCTTCGCGCGCTCCGGTTTCAAGCGCGCGCCGTCGGAACACCTGGACGCCTGCCTTTCGCGCATGCTCTGACAGTTGTCACCCCGGCGCAGGCCGGGGTCGTGGGCGCTTGCAATCCATGCTTCGTATTACCGTCGCCGGCGAAGACGTCGTCCTGCATCCCAGCGGTGCGGCATTGCTGTCCTCGCACGCAACGCTCCTCGTTGCCGACGCGCACTTCGGCAAGGCGGTGAGCTTTCGCAGGCTCGGCGTCCCCGTGCCGAGCGGCACCACCACCGAAACGCTCGCGACGCTGTCCAAGGCAATGCAGGACACCGGCGCGAACCGCCTCGTCTTCCTCGGCGACTTTCTTCATTCCCGGCGGTCGCACGCGGCGGGCACCCTCGATGCCATCAGCCAGTGGCGCGAGGAAAACGCGGGCGTCGCGATCACGCTGGTGCGTGGCAACCACGACGACCGCGCGGGCGATCCCCCGGCGCATCTTCGAATCGAGGTCGTCGACGAGCCGCTGGCGCTGGGGCGTTTTGCCCTGTGTCACCACCCGAAGCCGCACGAAGGGATGTACGTCCTCGCCGGCCACTGGCATCCGTGCATCAGCGTCGGCGGCCGCGCATTCGAGCGCCTGCGGCTGCCGTGTTTCTGGTTCGGTGATGACAGTGGCGCGCTGCCGGAGTACGCCGTGGGCGTGCTGCCGGCCTTCGGCAGCTTCACCGGCATGCATCGCATCGAGCCGCGCGAAGGCGACCGGATCTTTCCGGTTGCGCAGGACGTGGTTCGCGCGATTCCGCAGTTGCCGATCGCGTGACGGCGTCGTCGAGTGCCCCGACCCTAGCCCACAACGGCGTAGCCGACCTTCTTTCCCGCCTCGACGATCTCGTTCCACGTCGTGTCGTCGACGACGATGCCGTCTTTCCTGCGTTCGGCGCGCGCCTTGCGCTCGGGCTCGCCGGCGATCATCACGCCGTCACTGTCCCCGCCGGGCGGGCTCTTGCGTACCCAGTCGACGAATGCGAGCGACTCCGACTCGAACGCTTCGCGCGTGCCGAGCTGCTGCGGGTCGATGAGGAGGGTCAGCATGCCGTTGTAGACCGCACGCGAGGTCGTCAGCGCCTTGTGCCATGTGCCCCCGCCCGATAGCGCGCCGCCGAGCAATTCGCACGCCACCGCCATGCCGTATCCCTTGTGCTCGCCGAATGTGAGCAGCGCGCCAAGCAGCCCATTCGATTGCGGCACGACCACCACGCCCGGATCCGTCGTGGGTTTGCCGTGCTCGTCGATGAGCAATCCGGCTTCGACTTCGCGGCCTTCGTTGTGCGCCACGCGCATCTTGCCTTGCGCGACCCGGCTGGTGGCGAAGTCGAGCAGGAACGGCTCGCGGCCTTTCAGCGGAATGCCGATGCACGAGGGGTTGGTGCCGAAACGCCCGTCCGCGCCGCCCCAGGGAGCGACGGTGGGCCGCGACAACACATTGACGAAGTGGATCGAGACGAGTTCTTGCGCGACAGCCATCTCGGCGAAGTGACCGATGCGACCGAGGTGATGCGCATTGCCCAGGGTCATCACGCAGCTGCCCGTCTTCTTCGCGCGCTGCATGCCCAGCACCATCGCTTCTTCGCCGACGATTTGCCCGTAGCCCCGCTGCCCATCGAGCGCGAGCAGGCTGTTCAGGTCGACGTTGACCTTCGCGTGCGTGTTCGGTTGCAGGCCGCCTTCGAGGATCGAGTCGATGTAGCGCGGGATCATGCCCACGCCGTGCGAGTCGTGGCCGCTCAGGTTCGCGAGCACGAGGTTCTCGGCGACCCGCCGCGCCTCATCTTCGCTGCTGCCGCCGGCGCGCAGCACCTTCGTGCACTCGTCGGTCAGTGATTGCGCCTGGATCGTTCTTGCCATTTTTGTTCAGGGGGTTACATCACCGCGCCGACTTGCCACGGCACGAATTCGTTCTGTCCATAGCCGTGCGCCTCGCTCTTCGAGCGTTCGCCGGAAGCGGTCGCGAGCACGAGGCGGAAAATGCGCTCGCCCATCTCCTGGATCGAGCAGGTGCCGTCGATGATCTCGCCGCAATTGATGTCCATGTCGTCTTCCTGCCGCTGCCACAACGCGGTGTTGGTCGCGAGCTTGAGCGAAGGCGAGGGCGCACAGCCGTAGGCGGAGCCGCGGCCGGTCGTGAAGCAGATCATGTTCGCGCCGCCCGCGACCTGGCCCGTGGCGCTCACGGGGTCGTAGCCGGGCGTGTCCATGTAGACGAAGCCGTGCGCCGTGACGGGCTGGGCGTACTCGTACACGGCCTTGAGGTTGCTCGTTCCGCCCTTTGCCACCGCGCCGAGCGATTTTTCGAGGATGGTGGTCAGCCCGCCGGCCTTGTTGCCGGGCGACGGGTTGTTGTTCATCTCGCCGTCGTTGACCTTTGTATAGTGCTCCCACCACTTGATGCGTTCGATGAGCTTCTCGCCGATGTCGCGCGACACCGCGCGGCGCGTGAGCAGGTGTTCGGCGCCGTAGATCTCGGGCGTCTCCGACAGGATCGCCGTGCCGCCGTGCGCGGCGAGCAGGTCCACCGCTGCACCGAGCGCCGGGTTCGCGCTGATGCCCGAGTAGCCGTCCGACCCGCCGCACTGCAGCCCGATCGTGATGTGTTCGGCCGAGCAGGGCTCGCGCTTTACGCAGTTCGCCTGCGGCAGCATCTCCTCGATCAGCGCAATGCCGCGCTCGACCGTCTTGCGCGTGCCGCCGCTGTCCTGGATGTTGAACACGCGCAGCGTTTCGCCTTCGCGCAGCGACGAATGCGCGAGCCACGCATTGATCTGGTTCGCTTCGCAGCCGAGCCCGACGACGAGCACGCCCCAGAAGTTCGCGTGCGTCGCGTAGCCGGCGAGCACGCGCTCGAGGATGCGCATCCCCATCCCTTCGGTGTCCATGCCGCAGCCGGTGCCGTGCGTCAGAGCGACGACACCATCGACGTTCGGGAATGGCGAGAGCGCCTGTGGGTTCGTCAGCCGCGAAAAATGATCGGCGATCGCACGTGCCGCCGTGGCCGAGCAGTTCACGCTCGACAGGATGCCGATGTAGTTGCGCGTAGCCACGCGGCCGTCCCCGCGCTTGATCCCGAGGAAGGTCGCATCGCGCCTTGCCGGCTCGGGTTTCACGTCCGCGCCGAACGCATAGTCGCGTTCGAAATCGCCCATCACGAGGTTGTGCGTGTGCACGTGCTCGCCCGTGGCGATCGGCTTGCTGGCGAAACCGATGATCTGGTTGTAGCGGCGCACCGGTGCGCCTTGCGCGATGTCGTGCATCGCGACCTTGTGGCCGGGCGGGATCAGCCCCTTGACGGCGACGTCCTCGACCCTCGCGCCGCCCACGAGCTGCGAACGGGCGATGACGACATCGTCTTGCGGATGGAGGCGGATGAAAGGCGTCATGAGAAAAACATCCTGGGCAGCCAGAGCACGAGCTTGGGGAAGTACGTGATGATGACGAGCGAAAGCAACAAAGGTACGAGCCACGGAATGATCGCCATGGTCGTGCGCTCGACGGACAGTTTTGCCACGCGGGCCAGTACGAACAGCACCATCCCCATGGGCGGGTGCAACAGGCCGATCATCAGGTTCAGCACCATCACCAGGCCGAAGTGCACGAGGTCGATGCCCAGCTGCTGGCAGATCGGCGCGAGGATGGGCACGAGGATCGTGATCGCCGCCGTGGGCTCGAGGAAGCAGCCGACGAACAGCATCAGCAGGTTGGCGAGGATCAGGAACACCCACGCTTCGTGCGTGAAGCCCAGCACCCATTGCGAGATCGCGGCCGTCACCCCGGTTGCCGTGAGCATCCACCCGAAGATGCTTGCGGCAGCGACGATGAAGAGCACCGTGGAGGTCGTCTCGACGGTGTCGATGCACACCTTGACGAACATCTTCCACGTGAGGGTGCGGTACCAGAAGAGGCCGAGCGCCATTGCCCACACGCAGGCGGCGATGGCACCTTCCGTCGGAGTGAACACGCCGGTGGTCATCCCGCCGATCAGCAGCACCGGCGTCATGATCGGCAGCACCGCCTGGAATTTGAAAATCTTGTCCGCGGCGAACAGCAGCACGATCCCGGCCATCACCGTCGCCTGCGCCGGCAGTCCGGCGATCGTGATCAGCACGTACAGCGCGAGCGGCCAACCGATGACGATCGCCGTTTCGCCCACTGCCTTGCCGAGGCGGTGCCAGTCGAACTTGACGTCCGCGCCCCAGCCGTTCTTGTGCGCGTAGTACGCGACGGTCAGCATCATCAGCACGGCCATCAGCATCCCCGGCAGGATGCCGGCGAGGAACAGCGCGCCGACGCTCACGTTGGCCATCATTCCGTAGATCACGAACGGCAGCGACGGAGGGATGATCGGACCCAAGGTAGCGGACGCCGCCGTGACGCCGACAGCGAACTCGGTGTCGTAGCCATGGTCCTTCATGGCCTTGATCTCGATCGTGCCCAGCCCCGCTGCATCGGCGATCGCGGTGCCGCTCATGCCCGCGAAGATCACGGAGCCGAGCACGTTCACGTGACCCAGGCCGCCCTTCAACCAGCCGACGAGCGCCAGCGCGAAGTTATAGATGCGATTCGTGATGCCGGCGTTGTTCATCAGGTTGCCGGCAAGGATGAAGAACGGGACGGCCAGAAGCGGGAAGCTGTCGATGCCGCTCACCATGCGGTGGATCACCACGAACGGCGGCGTGCTTTGCGCCCACAGCAAGTAGATCAGCGACGAGCCGGCCATGGCGATGGCGACCGGCAGCCCGCCCGCCATCAGGAAAAGGAAAACGATCTTGAGCATGGTGTTACGCGCGGTCTTCCATGGTGGATTCAACCCGTTCCAGAACGCTGTAGCCGCGCTTCCAGTGGATGCGCGCCGCCCAGACCGAGCGTGCGCACATCGCCGCGAAGCCCAGGAGGCACACGCCGTACACGAGGTTCATCGGCAAGTCGATGATCGTCATGCGCGTGGTCGCGCCGAGCTTGATCATCATCTGGATCGTCAGGCCGACGGCGGCGGCGAAGAACAGCACGCGCAGCACGTCGACGAGCCGCGACAACCAGAAACCCATCTTCGCCGGCATGTGGCGGTAGAAGAAATCGACCTGGATATGGTTGTTCTTCGCCACCCCGATCACCGCGCCGGTGAAGACGGTCGCGATGAGCAGGTAGCGCGCGATCTCCTCCGTCCACGACGCGGAATCGTTCATCACATACCGCGTGACGAACTGGTAGAAGACCGTCAGCCCGAGGATCCAGAAGAAGCCCAGCGCGACCCAGGCTTCCCACGGAACGCCCGTGAAGTCGACGGCTTCGTCGGTGGCGTGGAACTCGCCGTCCTCCCCCATCACCCGGGGGAGGTCGTCGATGATGCTGCGTTCGGGAACTGCGCTCATCACTTCATGTTCACGATCTTGTCGTAGTCGGCCTGGCGGTAGCCCAGGTCGGCCGGCTTGGTCGTCTTGAGCACGGCGTCGCGGAAGGCGTTCTTGTCGACCGAGATCACGTTGATCCCGCGCTTCTTGAAGTCCTCGGCCAGCTTCGTTTCGGTCGCCGCGATCTCGCGGCTGCACTTCTCGGCCGCTTCATGCAGCGTGTCGGCGAAGATCTTCTTGTCGGCGTCGGACAGCTTTGCCCAGGTCGCGCCTGAAACGACGGTCAGCAGCGAGTCGACGATGTGGCCGGTGAGCGAAATGTTCTTCTGCACTTCATAGAACTTCTTCGCTTCGATCGTCGGCAGCGGATTTTCCTGCGCGTCCACGGTGCCGTTCTGCAGCGCGAGGTACACCTCGGCAAACGCGATCGGCGTCGGGTTCGCACCGAGCGCCTTCGGGAACGCGAGGTAGGCCGGCGCATCCGGCACGCGGATCTTCAGGCCCTTCATGTCCTCGGGCTTCGCGACGACCTTGTTCGACGTGACGTGGCGCGCGCCGTAGTACGTCAGCGCGACGATGTGGTTGCCGCTGGCCTTGTCGTAGCCGCCGGCGAGGTCCTTGAAGGTGTCGCTGCTGGCGTACTTCAGCTGGTGCTCCGCGTCACGGAAGATGAACGGGAAGTACGAGATCGCCAGCGGCGTGTAGCTGCGCGCGGCGAAGCTCGCGCCGGTGAGGATGATGTCCACCGTGCCGAGCGTGAGGCCCTGGTTGATCTCGGATTCCTTGCCGAGCGTCGAGGCGGGGAACACCTGGATCTCGTAGCGATTGTTGGTGCGCTTCTTGATTTCATCGGCTGCCCACAGTGCGTACTTGTGGTAAGCCTCGGACGTTTCGTACACGTGCGCGAACTTCAGTTTCGTCTGCGCTTGTGCGATGCCCGGCAGGCCGAGGGCCGCCGTGAGTGCGGCCGCGGCCGCGAGCTGGAGGATCGA
>DATLBJ010000152.1:0-24500 GCA_035526975.1 Ramlibacter sp. | reverse complement strand
GCTCGTTGCCGACAAGAACGCGCTGGATGCACCGGATGAGACCCGGCTGGCGAATCTCCAGCAGCAGCACGCGACGGCGCAAGAGTCCGCCGAGGCTGCCGATGCGCGGCTCCATGAACTGCAGGAGCAGGTGCCGCAGCTCGACGACGACCGCCGCGCGAAGCAGCAGTCGGTCAATACCGAGACGCACAAGCAGTCCGACCTTTCGGCGCGCATGGAGGCGCTCAAGGCGCTGCAGGAGCGCGTCAAGACGGACGGCAAGCTGCGCCCGTGGCTGGCGAAGCACGGGCTCGAGAACCTGCAGGGCCTGTGGAGCCGCATCCACGTCGAGCAGGGCTGGGAGAACGCGCTCGAGGCGGCGCTGCGCGAGCGCATGAGTTCGCTCGAGGTGTCCCGGCTGGACATGGTGCGCGCGTTCGCCAACGATGCGCCGCCCGCGAAGCTCGCTTTCTATTCGCCGCCGCAGGCCGCTGCACCAGAGGGGGCGACGGCGCTTCCGCGCCTGTCGGACCTGCTGCGTTTGAACGATGCCGGCCAGAAAGCGCTGCTCGTCGACTGGCTGCACGGCTACTTCACCGCGCCTTCGTTCGAAGATGCGCTGGCATCGCGCGAGAAGCTCGGCGCCGGGGAAGCCATCTACGTCAAGAGCGGCCATGTCGTCACGCGCCACAGCGTGAGTTTCTACGCGCAGGATTCGGAACAAGCCGGCTTGCTCGCGCGCCAGCAGGAGATCGAGAACCTCGAGAAACAGTTGCGCGCACAGTCGCTGATCAGCGAGGAAGCGAGGACGGCGCTCGTCCGCGCGGAAGCGGCGTACAGCGATGCGTCGCAGCGGCTTGTCACCGCGCGGCGTGAGGCCGCCGATACACAGGACAAGGCACACGAGCTCCAGGTCGAAGTGGTTCGCCTGACGCAGCTGGCGGAACAGACGCGCGCCCGCAGCGAGCAGATCGCGGGCGATCTCTCGGAAGTCGACGCGCAACTGGAGCAACTGCAGGAGCGCCGCGTCACCGCCGAAGCGAAGTTCGAAGAGCTCGACATGCAGCTCGCGGACAGCCAGGAGCGGCATGCGCAGCTGGACGAGCGGGTCATCGATGCCGAGCGCAAACTGGCCGAATCCCGCGAGAAGCATCGCAGCCTCGAGCGAGAGGCGCAGGAGGCGCAATTCGCGCAACGCTCGGTCGAAGCGCGCAAAGGCGAACTGCAGCGTGCGATCGAAACGTCCGACCAGCAGGTCGAGACCATCGCCGCGGAAGAATCCCGCGCCCGCGACGAGCTCGTACGGCTCACGGATGCCGCGGCGCAGGCAGGTTTGCAAACCGCACTGCAGCTGAAGTCCGAACGCGAACAGGCCCTCGGTGCGAAGCGCAGCGAATACGACGATCTCACGGCGAAGCTGCGCGCCAGCGACGAGCGGCGCTTGCAGCTCGAGCGCGAACTCGACCCGCTGCGCCAGCGCATCACCGATTTCCAGCTGAAGGAACAAGCCGCACGCCTGGGATTCGAGCAGTACTCGCAGTTGCTTGCCGATGCGCAGGCCGATATCGAAGCGGTCGGCAAGTCGGTGGAGGACGGCAAGGTCCGCCTGGCCGGCCTGCAAAACGAGATCGATCGCCTGCATCGCGAGATCGCAGCCCTCGGTGCCGTGAACCTCGCGGCCCTGGAAGAACTGAGCACCGCCCGCGAGCGCAAGCAGTTCCTGGACGCGTAGACCAAGGACCTCACCGAGGCCATGACCACGCTGGAAGACGCGATCCGCAAGATCGACGGCGAAACGCGCGAGTTGCTCGGCAACACGTTCAACACGGTCAACGAGCACTTCGGCCGCATGTTCCCCGAGCTGTTCGGTGGCGGCAACGCAAAGCTCGTGATGACCGGAGACGAGATCCTCGACTCCGGCGTGCAGGTGATGGCGCAGCCGCCCGGCAAGAAGAACCAGACGATCCACCTGCTTTCGGGCGGCGAAAAGGCACTGACGGCGATCGCGCTGGTTTTCGCGATCTTCCAGCTGAACCCCGCGCCGTTCTGCCTGCTGGACGAGGTCGACGCGCCGCTCGACGACGCGAACACCGAGCGTTATTCGAAGCTCGTGACGAGCATGTCGAAGGAGACGCAGTTCCTCTACATCAGCCACAACAAGATCGCGATGGAAATGGCGGAGCAGCTGATCGGCGTCACCATGCAGGAGCAAGGTGTTTCGCGCATCGTGGCGGTGGACATGGAATCGGCCGTGTCGATGGCCGAAGCCGCCTGATGTCCGGTTTCACCCTGGGCGTCGCGATCCTCGGCGGCCTGGTGCTGGCGTCGCTCGTCGCGTACAACGCGTGGATCTCGCGCCGCAATTCGCCGCGCCAGGCGGACGGCGACGTTGCCACCGCCGAGCCCATGGAGCGG
Source organism: Ramlibacter sp. (assembly GCA_035526975.1). Lineage (GTDB taxonomy): Bacteria > Pseudomonadota > Gammaproteobacteria > Burkholderiales > Burkholderiaceae_C > Ramlibacter. The sequence continues at coordinate 22,106 of DATLBJ010000152.1, read as the reverse complement.
GCGATGCCGCGCGAACCCGTCTTCGACATTGGCGAGGCGGCACTGCCGCCTGTCGAGAGAAAGCCGCCGCTCGATGCACTGATCGATGCGATCGCGCCGATTTCCGTCGACGGCGCCGTTTCGGGCGATGCTGCGCTTTCGGCAGTGCCAACGACCCGCCGTGCGGGCAGCAAGCCCTTCGCCATCGAGGGACTGAACGAGGCCACGCAGCAATGGGAGTCGCCGCGCGCCGGGCAGCGCTACACCGCGTTCCAGGCCGGGGTCCAGCTCGCCAACCGGACGGGTCACCTCAACGAAATCGAGTTTTCCGAATTCGTGATGAAGGCGCAGCAGTTCGCCGATGCGATCAACGGCTCGCCCGATTTTCCCGAGATGCTCGACGAGGTGGCGCGCGGGAAGGAGCTCGACCAGTTCGCCGGAGAGCATGACGCGCAACTTGGTTTTACCTTGCGCGCGAAGAACGCGGCATGGAGTCCCGGCTATGTGCAGCAAGCCGCCGCCAAGCTGGGGTTCGTGCAGGGCGTGATGCCGGGCCGCCTCGTGATGCCCGCAAGCAGCACGGGCTCGCCGCCGATCCTGGTGATCTCGTTCGACACGCAGGCCGCGCTGGCGGAGGATCCGACGCAGTCCGCGCTGCGCGAATTCGCGCTCAGCCTCGACGTGCCGCAGGTGCACCGCAGCGAGCAGCCGTTCGTGCGCATGCGTGATGCAGCGATCGCACTGGCCGCGTCGATGGAAGGGCTGATCTGCGACGACAAGGGCGAGGTCATCCGCGCCGAGGCGCTGGACCTGATCGGCTCCCACCTCGAGAAGCTCTACGACATCCTCGAGGCACGCGACATTGCCGCCGGTTCGACGCAGGCCCGGCGGCTATTCTCCTGATATGGCGAGTTCGAAGATCGAGGAGCGCGCGGCCGCGCTGCGCGAGCTGCTGCATCACCACGCACATCGTTACTATGTGCTCGACGACCCTGAGCTGCCGGACGCGGAGTACGACAAGCTCTTTCGCGAGTTGCAGGAGATCGAGGAGAAGCATCCGGCCTTGCGCGCACCTGATTCGCCGACGCAGCGGGTAGGCGGCAAGCCGCTCGAAGGGTTTGCGAAGGTGCGGCACAAGGTCTCGATGCTGTCGATCCGCACCGAGACCGACATCGAAGCCTCCGGGGCGCGTAATTTCGATTCCCGTGTCCGCCGTGAACTGGGCTTGAAGGAGGGCGGCGAGACGATCGAGTACGTCGCCGAGCTGAAGTTCGACGGCCTCGCGATGAACCTGCGTTATGAAGGCGGCGTGCTCGTGCAGGCCGCCACGCGCGGCGACGGCGAAGTCGGCGAGGACGTCACCAGCAACATCCGCACCGTCGGCCAGATTCCGCTGCGGTTGCAGCTCGACGCGCCCGCCGTGCTCGAAGTGCGCGGCGAGGTGTACATGCGCCGTGACGATTTCGAAAAGCTCAACGAGCTGCAGCGCGAGAAGATTGCGAAGGGCGCGAAGAACGAGAAGACGTTCGTGAACCCGCGCAACGCTGCGGCGGGCGCGGTGCGCCAGCTCGACCCGTCGATCGCGCGGCAGCGGCCCTTGAGCTTTTTCGCCTACGGCTTCGGTGAAGTTTCGCCGCCACTCGACGTTGCCACGCAATACGAGTCGCTGCTGGCACTGAAGTCGTGGGGCTTCCCCGTGTCGGACCGCACCCAGGTGTGCGCGGGGCCGGAAGACCTGGTCGCGTATCACCAGTCCGTGGGCAAGGACCGCGATTCGTTCCCTTTCGACATCGACGGTGTCGTCTACAAGGTGAATTCGTTCGAACTGCAACGCAAGCTCGGCTTCGTGAGCCGTGAGCCGCGCTGGGCGGTGGCTCACAAGTTCCCGGCGCAAGAGCAGGTGACCCGGGTCGTTTCGATCGATGTGTACGTCGGCCGCACGGGCAAGCTCACGCCGGTGGCGCGTCTCGAGCCGGTGTTCGTGGGCGGTGTCACCGTGACGAATGCAACGCTCCACAACGAAGACGAGACCCAGCGCAAGGACGTGCGCGTCGGCGACACGGTGATCGTGCGGCGCGCCGGCGATGTGATCCCGGAAGTCGTGGCCGTGGTGCCCGACAGGCGCGAACACAACGCGAAGATATTCAAGATGCCCCGGCGCTGCCCGGTGTGCGGATCGGAAGCCGTGCGCGAAGAGGGCGAGGCCGACTATCGCTGCACCGGCGGCCTGTTCTGCGGCGCGCAGCGCAAGCAGGCCATCCTGCACTTCGCGCAACGCCGCGCATTGGACATCGAAGGGCTGGGCGAAAAGCTGGTGGACCAGATGGTGGATGCCGACGTGATCAAGACGCTGCCGGACCTGTATCGCCTGGGCCTGCGCGGGCTGGTGGAGCTCGAACGCGTGGGCGACAAATCGGCGCAAAACCTGCTTGCAAACCTGGAGAAGTCGAAGCGCACGACATTGCCGCGCTTCCTGTACGGCCTGGGCATCCGGCACGTCGGCGAAGCGACGGCGAAGGATCTCGCGCGTCACTTCGGCAAGCTCGACGCGATCATGGACGCGGGCGCCGAAGAATTGCTCGAAGTGCCCGACGTCGGCCCGGTCGTCGCCGAGAGCATCCACACCTTCTTCCAGCAGCCGCACAATCGCGAGGTGGTCGAGCAGTTGCGCGCCTGTGGCGTCACTTGGGAAGAGGGCCAGCCTGCCGCTCGCGCACCCAAGCCGCTTTCGGGCAAGACAGTGGTGCTCACCGGCACGCTGCCGACACTGTCGCGCGACGAGGCAAAGGACATGCTGGAAGCCGCGGGGGCGAAGGTCGCGGGCTCGGTGAGCAGGAAAACCGACTACGTGGTCGCCGGTGCTGAGGCGGGCAGCAAGCTCGACAAGGCGCGGGAGCTCGGCGTCGCGGTGCTGGATGAAGATGGCCTGAGGAAGTTATTGCATGGCAGTTCATGAAATCCTGAAGATGGGCGACGAGCGGCTGCTGCGCGTGGCCAAGCCGATCGAGAGTTTCGACACGCCCGGGTTGCACCAGCTCATCACCGACATGTTCGAGACGATGAAGGCGGCCAACGGTGCAGGCCTGGCGGCGCCGCAGATCGGCGTGGACCTGCAACTGGTGATCTTCGGAACCGACGCGCCGAACCCGCGCTATCCCGATGCGCCGCCGGTGCCGCGCACGGTGCTGCTCAATCCGCAAATCACGCCGTTGTCCGGCGAAGAGGAAGAGGGCTGGGAAGGTTGCCTCTCGGTGCCCGGCCTGCGCGGCGTCGTTCCGCGCTGGAAATCGATTCGCTACACGGGACAGGATCAATTCGGCAACCGCATCGAACGCACCGCCGACGGCTTTCACGCGCGAGTGGTGCAACACGAGTGCGACCATCTCGTGGGAAAGCTGTACCCGATGCGCGTGCGTGATTTCACGAAGTTCGGCTTCACCGAAGTGTTGTTCCCGGGCCTGGACGCCGCCGAAGACGACTGATGCCGCGCATCGCCTACCTCAGCTGGCCGCCAAGGGAAATCTCCGGCGGGATCAAGGTGGCGTTCCAGCATGTGGAGATGCTCGTCGAAGCGGGCTTTCAGGCCGTGATTGCCGCTGCCGACGCGCAGCGGCCCGATTGGTTCGACACGAAGGCCGAAGTGATCGGCTTCGACGCGATCCGCAAGGACGACGTGCTCGTTTTTCCTGAGAACAATCCGCGCTTTCTCGCTGCGTTCGAGGGCAGCGGCCAGCCGAAGGTGGTGTTCTGCCAGAACGCATTCTTCGCGCACCAGGGCCTCGGCGCGCGGCCGTCGTATGCCGATTACGGCGTTACCCACATCATGGCCCCGAGCATGAGCGTCGTGCAATTCTGCACGCAGCGTTTCCCGGGACTGAAGATCGGCTACACGCCGTTTTTCATCGACCATGCGAAGTTCAGGTTCACGTCGGCGAAGACGCTGCAGGTCGCCGCGGTGCCGCGCAAACGCACGATCGAATTCGGCGCGATCGTCGACCTCCTGCGCGCGCGCCATCCGCAGTTGGGCGAGGTGCCATGGGTCGTCTTGCATGGCGTCACGGAGCAGCAGGTGGCCGAGGGCATGATGCGATCGGCGGTGTTCCTCTCGCTCGCGCGGCTGGAGGCGCACAGCCTCACGATCCTCGAAGCAATGGCCTGCGGATGCATCTGCGCGGGCTTCACGGGCGTGTTTGGCGGCAATGACAGCTCGACTGCGAAGAATGGCTTCTGGGCGCTAGAGGATGACGTCCTTGGCGCCGTCGACCAGCTTGCGAATGCGATCTGGCTCGTGAGAGCCGGAGGCGAATCGTATCGGCTCGTGCAGGAAGAAGGACGGTTCACCGCGAAGGCGTACAACCGCGAAGAGAGTGCGCGGCGCCTGGTGAATTTCTGGGAAGACTTCGGGCTGTCACCCCGGACTTGATCCGGGGTGAAACGGTGCTACTGCTCCCCGACGGCCTCGAGCAGCTCCGTCTCGATCTGGATCTGCTTGCGGTTGTGTTGCAACTCGGGGCCGTCGATGAGGAAGGTGTCTTCCACACGTTCCCCGAGCGTCGACACCTTGGCGAGCTGCAAGTTGATCTGGTGGCGCGCCAGAACTCGCGCGATCGAATAGAGCAGGCCGGCCCGATCGCTTGCCGAGATCGACAGCAACCACTTCTGCGCCTTCTCGTCGGGCGCGAGATGCACGCGCGTCGCGATCGGGAAGCTCTTCACGCGGCGTGACACACGGCCGCGGCTCGGCGGCGGCAGCGGGCCGGCCTTCTCGATGACGTGCGCCAGCTCCGATTCGACCATCGAGACGAGTTCGCGGTTGTGCTCCGGCAGCATGGAGCTCACGACCTGGAAAGTATCGAGCGCGTGGCCGTTGTTCGCCGTGTGCACCTTCGCATCCAGGATCGAGAAGCCCGCCTGGTCGAAGTAGCCGCAGATGCGCGCGAACAGGTCGGCCTGGTCCGGCGTGTAGACCAGGATCTCCAGGCCTTCGCCGACAGGCGACAGTCGCGCACGAACGATGGCCTGCGCCTTGCCGACGTGGCGTGCGAGATGCCGCGTGTGCCACACGATGTCGCTCACGTCGTGGCGCATGAAATAGTCCACGCCCAGCGTGTCCCACATCTTCTTGTGGCCTTCGAACGGCAGCGTGTACAGGGCGAGCTGCACCAGTGCCTCGCGCTTGCGCAGTTCGACTTCTGCGTCGCGGTCGGGCGCGCGCCCGCCCAGCATGCGCAGCGTGTAGCGGTACAGGTCCTCGAGCAGCTTGCCTTTCCACGCGTTCCACACCTTCGGGCTGGTGCCGCGAATGTCGGCGACCGTGAGCAAGTACAGGGCGGTCAGGTATCGCTCGTTCTTCACCCGTTCCGCGAACGCCTTGATCACTTCGGGGTTGCCCAGGTCTTCCTTCTGCGCCACACGGCTCATCGTGAGGTGTTCCATCACGAGGAACTCCACGAGCTTCGCATCCTCCGGAGCGAACGAATGCTGCCGGCAGAACAGGCGCACTTCCTTCGCACCGAGGTGGGAGTGGTCGCCGCCGCGCCCCTTCGCGATGTCGTGGAACAAGGCGGCCGCATACAGGATGTACGGCTTGTCCCAGCCCGCTGCGAGCTGCGAACAGAACGGGTATTCGTGCGCATGCTCGGGGATGAAGAATCGCCGCACATTGCGCAGCACCATCAAGATGTGCTGGTCCACCGTGTAGACGTGGAACAGGTCGTGCTGCATCTGCCCCACGATGCGGCGGAACACCCACAGGTACCGACCCAGCACGGACGTCTGGTTCATGAGGCGCAGCGCATGCGTGATGCCCTTGGGCTGCATCAGCATTTCGCGAAATGTCGCGTGGTTCACCGGGTCGCTGCGGAACTTAGCGTCCATCACATTGCGCGCGTTGTAAAGGGCGCGCAGCGTACGGGCCGACAGGCCCTTCACCCCGGGCGTCGTCTGGTAGACCAGGAAGGTCTCGAGGATCGCGTGAGGCTCGCGCACGTACAGGTCGTCGCTGGCCACTTCGATCATCCCGCCCTTGTTCAGGAAACGCTCGTTGATCGGGTGGGGTTCGTACGCGCCCGGGTTGATGCGCTCCTCGATGTTGAGCAGCAGGATCTGGTTCAACTGGGTCACTGCTTTGGCGGCCCAGTAGTAGCGCTTCATCAGCATCTCGCTGGCGCGGGTGACCAGCCGCCCGGATTCGCCGAACTCGTTGCGATAGCCGAACGATTCCGCGACGGCCGTCTGCAAGTCGAAGACGAGGCGGTCTTCGCGGCGGTTCGAGATGATGTGCAGCCGCGCGCGGATCAGCGAAAGCAGCGCTTCGTTGTTCTTGATCTGCCGCGCCTCGAATTCGGTCGCGATGCCGTTGCGCCCGAGCTCTTCCCAACTGCTGCCGAGCCCCGCCGCTTTTGCGACCCAGAGGATCACCTGGAGGTCTCGCAGGCCGCCGGGCGACTCCTTGCAGTTCGGCTCCAGCGCATAGGGCGTGTTCTCGAACTTCGTGTGGCGCTGGCGCATTTCCAGCGTCTTCGCGACGAAGAACGCCTTCGGGTCGATGGTTGCCTGGACACAGGCGTTGAATTCCTTGTGAAGCTTGCGGTGGCCCGCCAGCACACGCGATTCGAGCAGCGACGTCTGCACCGTGACGTCGGATTGGGCAAGAGTGGCGCATTCGCTGACGGTGCGCACGCTCGAACCGATCTCGAGCCCGGCGTCCCAGCAGTTGCCGATGAACGATTCGACGCGTTGCTTGATCGCGTCGTTGTGGTGGGCGGAAGTGCCGTCGGGCATCAGCACCAGCACATCGACGTCGGAATGCGGGAACAGCTCGCCGCGGCCATAACCGCCCACCGCCAACAGCGCGAACTCATCGGGGAAATCCGCCGCATCCCACAGCAAGCGCAGCGTCGTGTCTGCTTCTCGTGCGAGCCTTTGCAGCAGGCGGTTGATGCCGCGGGTGGATGCGCCTTGCGCCTGGAGCGATGCGATGACCGCGGACTTGCGGGCGCGATAGTCGTCGCGCAGCGCCTGCAGGTCCTGCACGGCGGGCCGTGGGGCGAGCCCCAGCTGCATCATTGCGCGTTGACGAAGGGCGGCGGAGGCGGGCTGCCCGCCGAAAGTGTCATGACTTCGTAGCCGGTCTCGGTGACCAGCACGGTGTGCTCCCACTGCGCGGACAGCGAATGGTCCTTGGTCACGATGGTCCAGCCATCGTTGCCCCATTCCTTCACTTCGCGGCGGCCGGCATTGATCATCGGCTCGATCGTGAAGGTCATGCCGGGCTTGAGTTCTTCGAGCGTGCCCGGCTTGCCGTAATGCAGCACCTGCGGCTCTTCGTGGAAATTGCGGCCGATGCCGTGGCCGCAGAACTCGCGCACCACCGAGAAACCATGGCCTTCCGCGAATTTCTGGATGGCCCATCCGATGTCGCCGAGGTGGATGCCCGGCTTGACCTTGACGATCCCGTGCCACATCGCTTCATAGGTGATGTTGACCAGGCGCTTCGACGCGATGGACACTTCGCCGATCATGAACATGCGGCTCGTGTCGCCGAAGAAGCCGTCCTTGATCACCGTGACATCCACGTTCAGGATGTCGCCCTTCTTCAGGGGCTTGTCGTTGGGAATTCCGTGGCACACCACATGATTGACCGACGTGCACAGCGATGCGGGGTAGGGCGGATAGCCGGACGGCTGGTAGCCGAGCGTGGCCGACGTGGTGCCCTGCTTCTTCATGCACTCCGCCGCGAGCCGGTCGATCTCCTTCGTGGTGATGCCGGGCTTGATGTGCGGCGTGAGCCAGTCGAGCACCTCCGAGGCCAGGCGCCCCGCTGTGCGCATGCCTTCGACTTCCGCCGTGCCCTTGTACGTGATGCCCATGGCTGTGGATTATCCCAGAGGTGAAATCCCTGCGCAGGTAAAATGGAACCCGTGACGCCGCACATCACCGAGTTCGAGGGCGGCAATGCCCTCAGCGACTTCCGCATCCAGCAAATCCTCCCTCGCCTGCAGGCGATCCACCCCCAGGTGAACGCGCTTCGGGCGCGTTTTGTCCATCTCGTGGCGACGGATCGCCCGTTGGCGGCCGAAGATCGCGCCAAATGGGCGGCACTGCTGACCTATGGCGACCCCGCCCGACCCGCCGATGGTGCGCTGATCGTGGTCACGCCGCGCTTCGGCACCGTGTCGCCATGGGCATCGAAGGCCACCGACATCGCGCACAACTGCGGGTTCGCGGTGCGGCGCGTCGAGCGCATCACCGAATTCAGTGTCGGCGCGAAAGGGGCCATCGAGCCGGCGCAGCTTCGCGGGATCGCGGCGCTGCTTCACGACCGCATGACTGAAAGCGCGATGTTCTCGCGCTCCGAGTCGCATGCGCTGTTCAACGAGCTGCCGCCGGCGCCGATGGAATCGGTCGACGTGCTGGGCGGCGGGCACGCAGCGCTCGAGAAGGCCAACGTGCAGTTCGGCCTCGCGCTCGCACCGGACGAAATCGACTACCTGGTCGACGCGTTCAAGGCGCTGGGCCGCAACCCGACGGACGTCGAGCTGATGATGTTCGCGCAAGCCAACAGCGAACATTGCCGCCACAAGATCTTCAACGCGCAATTCACGATCGACGGCGTGCCGCAGGAACGCAGCATGTTCCAGATGATCCGGTACACGCACCAGCAGGCGCCGCAGCACACGATCGTGGCGTATTCGGACAACGCGTCGATCATGGAAGGCTACGGCATGGAGCGATTCATGCCTGCGCACGGATCGGCGATGTACCGCAAGGAACACGCGCTGCACCACGTGCTGATGAAGGTGGAGACGCACAACCACCCGACGGCCATCTCTCCTTTTCCCGGTGCATCGACGGGTGCGGGGGGCGAAATCCGCGACGAGGGCGCCACCGGCCGCGGTTCGCGGCCCAAGGCAGGCCTCGTCGGCTTCACGGTGTCGAAATTGTGGGGCGGCTGGAGCGACCAGGCCGCAGGCAAGCCCGCGCACATCGCCTCGCCCTTGCAAATCATGATCGAAGGCCCGCTCGGGGGCGCGGCCTTCAACAACGAGTTCGGCCGGCCCAACCTGCTCGGCTACTTCCGTGAGTACGAGCAGGAAGCAGGCGGCGTGAAGCGCGGGTATCACAAGCCCATCATGATCGCGGGCGGCGTCGGCACGATCGACGCGAAGCTGTCCAAGAAGATTCTCTTTCCTGCCGGCACGCTGCTGATCCAGCTCGGCGGGCCCGGCATGCGCATCGGGATGGGCGGCGGCGCCGCGAGCTCGATGGCCACGGGCGTGAATGCCGCGGATCTCGATTTCGATTCCGTGCAGCGTGGCAACCCGGAGATCGAGCGCCGCGCGCAGGAAGTGATCAACCATTGCTGGTCGCTCGGCGAAAAGAATCCGGTTCTGGCGATCCACGACGTGGGTGCGGGGGGGTTGTCGAATGCCTTTCCCGAATTGACGAACGACGCGGGCCGCGGCGCCCGGTTCGACCTGCGCAAAGTCCCGGTGGAGGAATCGGGACTGGCGCCGAAGGAGATCTGGTCCAACGAGAGCCAGGAGCGCTACGTGCTCGCGATCGCGCCCGAGTCGCTGGACCAGTTCCGCGCTTTCTGCGAGCGTGAGCGGTGCCCGTTTTCGGTGGTGGGTGTCGCAACGGAAGAAAGACAGTTGCGGCTCGTGGATGAAGAGCAGCAACCGCCGGTCGACATGCCGATGGACGTGTTGCTCGGCAAGCCGCCGAAAATGCATCGTGACGTCAAGACGGTCGAGCGTGCGTTCAAGCCCTTGGACCTCACGGGTGTGAGCCTGCAGGACGCCGCGATCCAGGTGCTCGCGCATCCGACGGTCGCGTCGAAGCGGTTCCTGGTCACGATCGGCGACCGCACGGTGGGCGGCCTCACGCATCGCGACCAGATGGTCTGGCCGTGGCAGGTGCCGGTAGCCGATTGCGCCGTGACGCTCGCTGACTACAAGGGTTTCGCCGGCGAAGCGATGAGCATGGGCGAGCGCACGCCGCTCGCGTCGATCGACGCGCCCGCGTCCGGCCGCATGGCGGTTGCGGAGGCGATCACGAACCTGCTCGCCGCGCCGATCGAACTTGCGCGCGTCAAGCTCTCTGCCAACTGGATGGCCGCTTGCGGCGAAGAGGGCGAAGACGCGGCCCTGTACGAAACGGTGCGGGCTGTCGGGATGGAGTTGTGCCCGGCGCTGGGCATCTCGATTCCCGTGGGCAAGGACAGCTTGTCGATGCGCACACAGTGGGACGGCAAGAAAGTCACGTCGCCCGTCTCGCTGATCGTTTCTGCGTTCGCGACGCTCTCGGATGTTCGCGGAACCCTCACGCCGCAATTGCAAGCCCATGGCGACACGACGCTGGTCCTCATCGATCTCGGCAAGGGTCGCTGCCGGATGGCGGGCGGCATCCTCGCGCAGGTGCTCGGGCAGTCGGGCGATCACGTGCCCGATCTCGAAGACGCGCAGGACCTGGACCAGCTGGTCAAGGCGATCAACACATTGCGGTCGCAAGGCCGAATCCTCGCGTACCACGACCGCAGCGATGGAGGTTTGTTCGCCGCGGTGTGCGAGATGGCGTTTGCCGGCCGCGTCGGCGTCGCGCTGAATGTGGACCTCCTCGTCACCGAAGGGGACGGCATCAGCGACAGCCGCGCCGAATACGGGGACGCGAAGAACTGGGCGTCGCAGGTCAGTGCCCGGCGCGAAGAACTCACTCTCCGGGCCCTGTTCAACGAGGAGCTGGGCGTTGTCCTGCAGGTGCCGACGGAAGTGCGCAACGAAGTCATGCAAGTGCTGCGCGAACATGGATTGTCCAGGCACAGCCACTTCGTCGGAAAGACTTCTGCGAAGCCGGCGATCGAAGTATGGCGTGACACGAAGGCCGTGTTGTCCGCAACCCTGCGCGACTTGCAACAGGTCTGGGACAGCGTCAGCTGGAAGATCTGCCGCGAGCGCGACAATCCCGCGGGCGCGGACAGCGAACACGAGGCAGCCGGCGATGCCAACGATCCGGGCTTGCACGTGCAGCTCACGTTCGACCCGAACGAGAACGTGGCTGCGCCTTTCCTGAATCTCTCGCGCCCGAAGGTCGCGATCCTGCGGGAGCAGGGCGTGAACTCGCATGTCGAGATGGCTTACACGTTCACCGAAGCCGGTTTCGACGCGTACGACGTCCATATGACGGACCTGCAATCCGGTCGCGCGAAGCTGGGTGACTTCCAGGGGTTCGTTGCCTGCGGCGGCTTCAGCTACGGCGACACGCTCGGTGCAGGCATCGGATGGGCGCGCAGCATCACGTTCAACCCGAAGCTGGCGGACCAGTTCAAGGCCTTCTTCGACCGCAAGGAGACCTTCGCGCTTGGCGTGTGCAATGGCTGCCAGATGGTGGCCGAGCTCGCGGACATCATTCCCGGCGCCCAGGCGTGGCCGCGTTTCACGACCAATCGCAGCGAGCGCTACGAAGCGCGCCTGTCGCTGGTCGAGGTGCTCGAATCGCCTTCGATCTTTTTCGCAGGCATGGCGGGCAGCCGTATCCCGATTGCTGTCGCGCATGGCGAGGGGTATGCAAACTTCGCATATCGCGGCGACGAGTCGAAGGTGATTGCATCGGCGCGCTTCGTCGACAACTTCGGCCAGCCGACCGAGGTCTATCCGGCCAACCCGAACGGCAGCCCCGGCGGCCTGTGCAGCGTGACCACGGCCGATGGCCGGTTCTCGGCGATCATGCCGCACCCCGAGCGCGTGTTCCGCAATGTCCAGATGTCCTGGACCCGCGGTGACAAGAGCGAATTCAGCCCGTGGATGCGCCTGTGGCGCAATGCGCGCAAATGGGTCGGGTGATCAAAGCTCCGCGAGCCGTCCCCCGTCCACGATCAGCTCCGTCCCATTGACGAACATCGCGTCGTCGGAAGCGAGATAGGCAATCGCATCCGCGATTTCCCCGGGCTTGCCGAGTTCTTCGGCGTCGATGTGCTCGACGCCCGCTTTCACCTCCGGGTTGTCGCGCAGCATCTTCGTTTCGACCGCGCCCGGCAGGACGACGTTGCTGCGGATGCGCTTGTCGCGGCCTTCCAACGCCGCAGTCCGCGTCAACGAAACGAGCGCGGCTTTCGCGGCCGCGTATGGCGCAACGTTCGGTGTCGTGCGAACGGCGTGGATGCTGGCCACGTTCACGATCGCCCCGCCCGCATTCATATGCAGGAACGCCTGCTTCGTGAAGTAGAAGGCGCCCAGCAAATCCACGCCAAGCACCTTGATCCAGTCGTCGCCGGTGAACTCCTCGAGCGGCTTGAACGACATCAGGCCGGCGTTGTTCACCACGACGTCCAGCCTGCCCAGGCGCTCGACGACGTCCTTCACCGTGGCTTCGACTTGCGACTCCACCGACACGTCGCACACTTGCGCAATCGCGTCCGGCGCACCGGCCTCGCGTACCTGTTTCGCAGCCGCATCGAGCTTGCCCTGGTTGAGCCCGATCAGCACGACCTTCGCGCCGTCGCGCGCGAACTGCATTGCCGTCGCAAGGCCGATCCCGCTGCCTGCGCCCGTGACGATCGCCACCTTGCCTTCGAACCGCAGCGTCATCTTGATTCCTCCGAGTTCTGCGGCGACTCAGCTTCCTTGCTCGCGCTCGCTTCCGCTTTGCGCCGCTGGCGCACCGCCCATTCCTCCTCGTGCTCGCTCGGCAGCACGATCGGGACCTGCAGGCACACGCTCTGCGTCGGCAGCACTTCCCGCCAGTCGGCGATCAATTGCTTGTACGCGGTGCCGACCTTGCGGATCTTGCGGTCCAGGTCGTACAGCCCGAGCGCGTTCACGTTGCCCTTGTCTTGGCATAGCGCGCTGTCCCAGTCCACCTGGTCGGTAAGCGAATACCAGGTGAAGCCGAGCACCGGGATGCCGCGATTGCGCAGGTGCAGCACGTTGGCCCACTCTTTCCACAACCAGTTCACTGCATCGTCGCCGCTCGGCCCTTCGACGATGTTCGTTTCGGTGTGCATGACGGGCAGGCAATAGCGGTCGTAGTACTGGTAGCCGATCACCGCGTAGCCGAACACCTCGCCGGACGCGCGCGTGGTGCCGTCGTTGCTGACACGGTGCTCGTTGGTCACGTAGTAGTCCGTGCCCATGATGCAGTGGTGCTTGAGCGTGTTGCGCAGGAAGAAGTGGTAGTCCTCGCGCGTGAATCCGTTGTCCAGCAGGTACTCGTACATCTCCGAGTCCACGCGGCGCCCGTAATTCAGGTCCAGCGACAGGAAGCGCTTGGCGTTGAGCAGTTCCGCGGGCCCGATCGCCTTCGGGTTCTCCGCATGAAAGTATTCGGACGATTCGCTCTGGATGAAGATGGCGTCGGGACGCAACTCGATGATCGCCTGCATGGCCAGCACGTTGGCCTTCACGATGTTCTTCAGCGCGTTGACGAACGCGCGGTCGTTCGTGAGCTGCTCGTTCCACCAGCCGTACAGCGCGGAGAATTTCGCGCACACGTACATCTCGTTGACCGGCGTGTACAGCTGCACCCACGGGAATCGCTGTGCGAACGCGCGTGCATAGCCGGCGAAGAGCTTCGGAAAATCGGGGTTCTGGAAGTTGCCGATCCAGTCCGGCACGCCGAAATGGCACAGGTCGACGATCGGCACGATGTCGAGCCTTTGCATTTCCGCGAAAGCGAGATCCGCGAATTCCCAGTCATAGCGCCCCGGCGCCTGGTAGGTGATGTGCAGCGGCGGTCCGTATCGCAGGAACCGGATGCCGAGGTCGCGCACGAGCTCGAAGTCCGTCCGGAAATGGAGGTAGTGGCCGCACTTCTCCATCTCGTCGATGCGCAGCTTGCCGCCGCGGATCGTCGGGCTGCTGTTCTCGATCCCGGTCGCGAAGATGAACGATGTGTTGTCCGCCACGCGATCATTCTGCGCGGCGGTGGGCTACGCCACTGTAGGATCGCGCCCATGCCGGATGCCCAGCGCTACGACAGCATCGATGCCTTGCGCGGCGTGGCCATCGTGTGGATGACGCTCTTCCACTTCTCGTTCGACCTCAACTATTTCCACTGGATCCACCAGGATTTCTACGGCGACGCGCTCTGGACGGGCCAGCGCACCGCCATCGTGAGCCTCTTTCTCTTCTGCGCAGGGCTGGGCCAGGCCGTTGCCGTCGAGCAGGCGCAGGCATGGCAGCGTTTCTGGCGCCGCTGGTTGCAGGTCGCGGGATGTGCAGTGCTCGTGACGATCGGGTCGTATTTCATGTTCCCGCGCAGCTTCATCTACTTTGGCGTGCTGCACGGGATCGCGCTGATGCTGGTCGCCACGCGATCAACCGCGAATTGGGGGCGGGTGCTGTGGATCGCAGGGGCGATCGCGATTGCGATGAACTGGATCGGCGCGTGGGCGATTGCGCAGTGGCCCTCGCTCGACTTCCTGAACGATCGCAGCTGGAACTGGCTCGGCATCACCAGCCGCAAGCCGATCACCGAAGACTATGTGCCTCTGATCCCGTGGCTCGGTGTGATGGGGTGGGGGATGGCCACGGGGCAATGGCTGCTCGCGAAACATCGCCGCTTCGTGGCGATGCGGATGCCCAAAGCAACAGCGCCCCTCTCGTGGTTGGGGCGCTGGAGCCTGACGTGGTACATGGTGCACCAACCCGTGATGATCGGTGCGTTGACGGCCGTGCAGGCCCTCAGGTAGCGGTCATTCCACCTTCGCCTTGCCGCGCAGTTCTTCCTGGAACTTCGCGAGCTTCTGCTGCTGCAGCTGCTGCGAGATCTGCGGCTTGACTTCTTCCATCTTCGGCAGCTGCGCTTCGCGGATGTCGTCCACGCGGATCACGTGCCAGCCGAAACTGGTCTTCACCGGCTCCTGCGTCATCTGCCCCTTGCCCAGCTTGATCATCGCCGCGGAAAACTCCGGCACGTAGCTCGCGGCAGTGGCCCAGTCGAGGTCGCCGCCGTTCTGCGCGGAGCCGGGGTCCTTGGACTTGGCCTTGGCCACGTCTTCGAATTTCTTGCCCTTCTTGACTTCGGCAAGGGCAGCCTTCGCGTCCGCTTCGTTCTCGGTAAGGATGTGATGCGTGTGGTATTCCTTGCCGCCATTGGCCGCGACGAACTTGTCGTATTCGGCCTTGATCTCGGCGTCGGTCACCGGGTTCTTCTTCTGGAATTCGCCGAACAGTTCGCGGATCAGGATGGTCTGGCGCGCCAGTTCGAGCTGCGACTTGTAGTCTTCGCCGGCGTCGAGGCCGCGGCGCTGGGCCTCCTGCATGAACACTTCGCGCGCGACCACTTCTTCCTTGAGCATCTGCTCCATGTCGGGCGTGACGGGGCGGCCCGTGCGCGCAATCTGCGACTTGAGCATTTCCAGCCGCGCGGTCGGCACGGGCTTGCCGTTCACGATCGCGAGGTTCTGCGCGGAGGCAGGCAGGGCAAGGGCGAACGTGGCGGCCGCCACGGCGGCAAGGGCGAATTGCTTCATAAGGGAGGGGTCACCGGAATGGGAAGGGGGAATCTCAAAACGTCTCGATGGCGAGGGCATGCAAGCCCCGGTCCACGAAATCGCGCAGCGCATCATACACAAGGCGATGCTGCGCGACTTTCGTCGTTCCGGCGAAGCGCGGCGAGGCGATCCGCACGCGGAAATGCGTGCCGGAACCCGTGCCGTCCGCACCGGCGTGGCCCGCGTGCTGCCAGCTCTCGTCCACCACTTCGAGCTGGCTCGGCTGCAGGAGTTCCTCGAGCCGGGCGCGCAGTGCGTCGGCAGTGATGCCTGTGCCCATGGTCACTCGCCGGCTTCGTCGGCCTTCATGTAGCGGCCGAGGTAGACGGCCTGGCCCAGGATGAACACCACCATCAAGCCCATGCCCCCGAACAGCTTGAAGTTCACCCACGTGTCGATGTCGTAGTTGAAGGCCACCCACAGGTTCACCGCGCCCATCACCGCGAAAAACGCGACCCAGCTCCAGTTGACGACGCGCCACACCGGCTCGGGCAGTTCGAGCTGGGACCCCATCAGCGACTTGAGCAGGTTCTTGCGGAAAAAAACCTGGCCGGCCAGGAGCGTGCCGCCCATCAGCCAATAGAGCACCGTCGGCTTCCACTTGATGAACGTGTCGTTGTGCAGGGCGATCGTCGCGCCGCCGAACAGCACGATCACCCCGAGGCTGACCCACTGCATCGGCTCGACCTTGCCCGTCGTGTGCCGCAGGTAGGCGATCTGCGCGAAGGTCGCGACGATGGCCACGCCGGTCGCAACGTAGATACCGGCCACCTTGAAGGCCGCGAAGAAAAGCAGGATGGGAAAGAAGTCGACCAGCAGTTTCGTCATGGGCCCGCGATTATTCCTTGGGTTCGAAGTCGAGCGACGCGGAGTTCATGCAGTACCGCAGCCCCGTGTCCGTGGGGCCGTCGTTGAACACATGTCCGAGGTGTGCGCCGCATTGCGCGCAAACGGTTTCCGTGCGCACCATCCCGTGGGTCATGTCGCGGATCTCCTTGATCGCGCCCGGAACCGCTTCGTCAAAGCTCGGCCAGCCGCAATGCGCGTCGAACTTCGTGCTCGAATCGAAAAGCTTGTTGCCGCAGCAGATGCAGTGGTAGCTGCCATCGGCCCATACGCGCTCGTACTTGCCGCTGAACGGGCGTTCCGTGGCCGCATTGCGCGTGACCTGGAACGCACCCGGCTCCGCGCCCTTGGCCGCCAGTGCGGCCTTCCATTCGTCGTCGGTTTTCTGGATCGGGAAGTCGGAAGGTGTCTTCATGAGGAGCAGCTGATCTCGATGCGTTGCGCCCAATCGGGCGGGAAGCCGGCCTTGTCCTCATGCGCCGGGTGTTCATCGAACGGCGCATGCACGAGGGCCAGCAGGGCTTCGACCTCGGAGAAATCCTTTTGCCTCGCTTGCCGGATGGCGATCTCGCCCAGGTGGTTCCGCAGCACGAATTTGGGGTTGGTGCGCAGCATCCGCAAGCCCGCCGCGTCGCGGTCGTTTCCGACGCGGTCCTCATAGAGTCGAAGCCAGGCGTCGAAACTTTCACGATCGAGGAAAAGGTCGCGCACCGGCTGCGTACCGCTGCCCGCAATCCGGTGCGACAGGCGGCGCCAGAAGATCGTGTAATCGACGCGGTCCCTGGCCATCAGCTGCAGCACGGTTTCGACGAGCTTCACGTCTTCCTCGCGCCCGTCCGCCAGCCCGAGCTTCGCGCTCATTCGCGATGTGAGTTCGCGGGGGAAGACCGTCTTGTACGGCTCCAGTGCGGCCAACGCCGTTTCCTGGTCGCCGATCAGCGGCAGCAACGCCTGGCCCAGGCAGAATAGGTTCCAGTACGCGACGTTCGGCTGCCGGTTGAACGCGTAGCGGCCTTGTTCGTCGCTGTGATTGCAGATGTGCGCGGGATCGAATGCGTCGAGGAACTGGAACGGGCCGTAGTCGATGGTGAGCCCGAGGATGCTCATGTTGTCGGTATTCATCACGCCGTGGCAGAAGCCGACGGCCTGCCATTGCGCAACCATCGCCGCCGTCCTTGCACTGACCTCCTGGAGCAGTGCACCGTAGGCGTTGTCCATGCCCCTGCAGTGCGGATAGAAGCGGTCGATGACGTAGTCGGCAAGCTGCTTGAGTTCGTCGTGCTGTCCGCGCGCCGAGAAATGCTCGAAATGGCCGAAGCGGATGAACGAGGGCGACACGCGCGTCACGACAGCCGACGTCTCGACCTCCTCGCGCCGCACGGGCGCATCCGAACCGGTCACGATCAATGCGCGCGTCGTCGGGATTCCCAGGCCGTGCATCGCTTCCGAGCCGAGGAACTCCCTGATGCTCGATCGCAACACCGCGCGGCCGTCGCCCATGCGCGAATACGGCGTGCGCCCGCTGCCCTTGAGCTGCAACTCCTGCGGGCCCTTGGGCGTGTCGATCTCGCCGAGGAGGATCGCGCGTCCGTCACCGAGCTGGCCGGCCCATACGCCGAACTGGTGTCCGCTGTAGACGCTGGCCAGCGGGCGCATTCCGGCGATGGGCACGTTGCCCGTGAAAGCATTGACGGCGGCATCCGAGGAGAGCAGGGCCGGATCCAGCCCCAGCTCGCGCGCCAGTGCTTCGTTCAAGGCGACAAGGTAAGGGGCGGGCAGGGGCTGCGGCCGCAATTCCGTATGGAAGCTCGGGCCGAGCCCCGCGAAACTGTGTCCCCAGGCTGCGCCGAGGTCGACCGCTTCGTTCTCCAGGACTGCACTCATCCCCGCATTGTCCCTGCTTGATGCAACACGGGCGGGTTAAAGGATTTTGAGCTTGCACTTCCGCCTGACGGGCCAAATAATCGCCGCAAAGGGCCGGATGAGCTTCTCGTCACGGCGCCCAGGGAGGTCGTCATGGTGAATACGCAGTTGGCGGTGCACGTCACGCGCGCGGATTTCCAGCCGCTCGCGCGCCCGGATTTCGTTGCGTCCCCGTTGCCCCAGGCGCAGGCCGCAGCGCCCGGGCGGCTCGAAGTGCCTATCGATGAGCTGACTTTCTGCCACTTGCGCGGCACCGAGGTCGCGCAGGTGCGGCACTTGCGCAACGAGATCCAGCTTCCCGAAGCCGTCCTTTCGGACCCGGCGTTCGCGGCTCGCGAAAAAAAAGAGACGAGGCCGGATTTGTGGGTGCTTTTTCATTGCGCGGCAATTACATTGGAACCATTCGGCTTATCCCCATGGATCGCGGCCTGGCTCCCTGCGAAACGCTGCTTTCGCACCAATCGATCCTTGCGGCGCAACACTATGAAGCGTCGTGGGAGGTCGGCCGCCTCGTGCTCGCCTCCGGGTACCGAAGCGGGCCCGACGCGTTGAAGCGCTGCCTGTTCCTCACGCTCGTGTACCTGATGCGCACCCACGAAATCCGCAACCTGTACGCGAGCTGCAGCCCCTTGTTGTCGCGCCTTTATCGCCGGTTCGGCTTTTCGGTCGTGCTGAAGGATGCCTGCGAGCAACCCGACGGCACCTATTCGCTCATCCACGGCACGGTGCCCGACGTGCTCGACGCGCTGTGCGGCAATGACGACGAGCGCGCGTTCGCGATGAACGAACTGGCGGCGTGGGAAATGCGCCAGAGGAAAGCCGCATGATCCAGTTCGCGCGGCGGATCTACGAGCACTACCGCAATTACCACGCGTACGGGCCGCCTCGCCTGAAGTACATGGGCTGGGTCGGGGCCACGTCGGTGCTGCTGTTCTACTTCCTGCGCTTCACGCGCCCCCGGGCCGACCCGTTCGACGACGTGGTGCTGCGCGCGATTGCGTTCGTGCTGTTCCTGGGCCTGGCGGCCAAGGACCATTGGCCGGAGCGGCTCAAGCCGTACTACATCGGCTTCTCGTACGTGGTGCTGCTGTATTGCCTGCCGTGCTTCAACGTGCTGACGGCATTGGAGCGCGGCGGCGGGATGCCCGCCATCTCCAACAGCTTCATCGTGCTGTGCTTCCTCGTCCTGCTCACCGACTGGCGCAACACGCTGGTGATGCTGGTCGCCGGCACGTCCATGGCTGCCGGGATCTACATCGCGACGAACCCGAATCCGCATGTGCCGATGGACCTCGTTGCGCAGCTGCCCGCGTTCGCGCTGATCGTGCTCGGGGGCAACCTGTTCAAGTTCTCCACCGAGCAGATCGACGCCGAGCGCAAGCTGCGCGCGACGGAAGCGCTCGCGGCCTCGATCGCGCACGAGATGCGCAACCCGCTCTCGCGCATCCGCCACAACCTCGAGAAGATGCAGCACGCGCTTCCCCCACCCACGACCACGGGCCAGGCGCAGGCCATCGGCCCCGCGCAGACCAACGCGCTGTACCGCCATCTCGCGGAAAGCGAAGTCGCGGTGAACCGCGGCCTGCAGGTCATCGCGATGACGCTGGACGAGGTGAGCGAAAAGCCGTTCGACGCCACGGGCTTCTCGCTGCTGGGTGCGGCGGACGCCTCGCGCAAGGCGTTGCAGGAATACGCCTTCGAATCGGAAGAAGACGCCGCGCGCGTGCAATTGCAGGTGGAAAACGACTTCGTTTTCCGCGGTGACGAGACGGCCTACCTCTTCGTGATCTTCAACCTGCTGAAGAACGCGCTCTATTACTTCCCCACACATCCGCAAGCGCGCGTGACGATCACCGTTGGCGATCACCACGTGCGGGTGCGCGACACGGGGCCGGGCATGCCGGGCGACGTCGTGACGCGGCTGTTCCAGCCGTTCACATCGATCGGCAAACCCGGGGGGACCGGGCTGGGGCTCGCGTACTGCCGCCGTGTGATGCAGGCATTCGGCGGCGAGATCGGCTGCCACTCGGCGCGCGAGGAATACACCGAGTTCGTCATGCGCTTTCCGCCCGTGGATGCGCAGGAGAGCGAATCGCATCGCGACAGCGTGCTCGATCGCGCGCGTGCCGCGCTTCGCGGCCACCGCTTGCTGATCGTCGACGACGACGCGGCCCAGCGGCTGACCACGCGGCACAAGCTGCTCACGCTCGGCGCCGAGATCGACCAGGCGGCGGATGGCCAGCGCGCGATCGAACAACTTGCGCGCGGCGGGTACGACCTTGTGCTGCTGGACCTGAACATGCCCGTGATGGACGGCTACGAATTCGCGGAACGCGTTCGCGCCGGGCAGGTGCCGGGCATGCGCGACGTGGCGATCGTCGCGTACACGAGCGAACATGCGCACGTTGCGTCGGTGAAGACGCGCAAGGCGGGCATGGACGCATTCGTCGGCAAGCCGGCCAGCCAGCTCCAACTGGTGCGCGCGATGCTCGAGGGGCTGCGGCATGCGAAGTCCGCGCGCCTGCCCGTGGCACTGGCCGCGCGCCGCATCCTCGTTGCCGACGACAGCGCGCAAAGCCGCAAGGCCGTGTCGGCCTACCTGCGTCACGCGGGGGCGGTCGTGACGGAGTGCGAACACGGCCAGGCGGTGCTCGACGCGCTCAAGTCGGGGCTCGCCCCCGATGCGGTGCTGCTGGACATCAACATGCCCGGCATGGACGGCTTGCAGACTTCACGTGCGATCCGCGCGCTGGACCTTCCCGCGGCGCACGTGCCGATCGTGGCGCTCACCGCTCATTCCGACGACGCCACCGTACGGGCGGCGCAAGCCGCGGGAATGACCGACTTCATCTCGAAGCCCGTCGAAGCTTCGATCCTCTACGAGAAGCTCGCGCAGTTCGTCGCGGGCCCTGCGAAAGAGGACGTGCCGCCAAAGCCGACTTTCAGTCCCGTGGCGGGGGGCGGTGCAGACGTCCTCCTGAACATCGAGCGGCTCGAAAGCTACCGGCACATCGGCATGCTCGGCGAATTGCTCGACGACTACCTCCCGTCGATCGCGGGGCTCGTCGGCAAGCTGCAGCGGCACTTCGCGCAGCAGGACCTCAAGGCCTGCACCGACACCCTGCATTCGTTGCTCGGCATGAGCGGCGAAGCCGGCGCGCAGGCGCTGTACCAGGCCGTGCGGCGCGTCTACGTGCCGATGGTGGAAGCGCAGGCGTGGCCGGCGCAGGGCGGCTGGGTGCAGCAGATCGCGGCGCTGTCGGCCGATACCGAAAAGGCCTTGAAGGCGTACGCGATCTCGGCGAGCATCGCGCAAGGCAAGGAATAAGGGCGCGCACAGAGTGTTTCCCTCGCCGGCCGCCGAGGCCATCCTGTTCGTCGACGACGAAGCGCCGTCACGCAAGTGGTTCGCGCGGGCGTTCGCCGATGAATTCACCATCGTCACCGCGGCCGGTGCGGCCGAGGCGCTGGAGCTGCTCGCGCAGCGCGGGCACGAGTTCGCCGTGCTCGTCACGGACTACCAGATGCCCGAGCGCGACGGCATGAAACTGCTGCGCGCCGTGCAGCGCGATCACCGTCACCTCGTCCGCATGCTCGCCACCGCCTACGCCGGAAAGGAAGTGGCCATCGCCGCGGTGAACTACGGGAAGGTGCTGCGCATCCTGGAAAAGCCGCTGGACGAACAGCACACGCGCGAGGCGCTGCGCGAGGCGTTGTCACTCGCGCGCACGCAGGCGCTCGAGCGCGCGATGAACGAGAACCGCGTCACCGCATTGCGCGAAACGCTCGGTTTCCTGGCGCACGAGCTGAACACGCCGCTGGCGACGGTGCGCGGTTGCGTGAGCCTGGTCGCGTCCCGCCATCG
>DATLBJ010000151.1:0-17708 GCA_035526975.1 Ramlibacter sp. | reverse complement strand
TGCTGCCCCGGCAGCTTGTCCTTCGGGTCGAGCGTGATGGCACAGCGGCCCTTGTTGCCGACATTGACCATTTCCGGCAGGTGCGCGTTCGCACCGACGGGGCCGACCACCTTGGCCGTCGCGCGCAACGTCAGGTCATGCTGCACTTCAGCCACCGCGAGTTTCACCGGCCCTTCACCGAAGATCTGCAGCACCAGCGCGCCGTTGAACTTGATGTTGGATTGCATCAGCGCGCCGGCCGCGGCCATCTCGCCGACGAGTTCGATCACCGGGTGCGGCCACTCGCCGCCGGCGCTGCGGCTCCGCCGATCGAGGATTTCTTTCCAGGCGTCGGTCAACCGCACGATGCTGCCGCGCACCGGCAGCCCATCGAACAGGAAACGATGCAGCTCGCTCAACTCAGCTTCCTGAACGTGCGGCGATAGCGCTCGGCGTTCTCGACGTAGTGCGGTGGAATGTTCGCGAAGCGCTTCACCGCCTCCTCGTCGAGTGTCTTCACGACGCGTGCCGGCGAGCCGATGATCAGCGAGTTGTCGGGGAACTCCTTGCCTTCGGTGACGACGCTGCCCGCGCCGACGACGCAATTGCGCCCGATCTTCGCGCGATTGAGGATCACCGCCTGGATGCCGATCAGCGAGCCGTCGCCGACCGTGCAGCCGTGCAGCATCACGCAGTGCCCGACGCTGACGTTGTCGCCGATGACCAGCGGCTCGCCGAAATCGGCGTGGAGGACCGAGAGGTCCTGTATGTTCGTGTTGTTGCCGACGCGGATGTTCTCCGTGTCGCCGCGGATCACGGTGCCGAACCAGACACTGGCGTTTTCACCAAGAGTCACATCTCCGATCACCTGCGCGCTGTCGGCGACCCAGGCGCCTTTGCCGAGTTGCGGCGCCTTGCCGTCGAGTTCGTAGATCGCCATTGTCTGGACTGGGTGGGTGTTGGGAATGCGATCATTGTAGGTATGGAGCTCAGAGCGCGCGCGTTGCAGGTGTTGTGCATGCCCGATCCCGGATCGAAGGCAGCGGCTGCCCGCGAACTCGCAAGCTGCGCCGCGTCGCTGGCGATCGCCCCGGCCGCGCCTGCGCCGACGCTCCCGGTCCCCGGCCGCCCTGCCCGTCCCGAGCTCATCCACCCCGCGAGAGTCGCGCGCCGCTCTCCGTCGAAGCCGGAGGGTCTTGCGGCGCTCCTCCATGCGATCGCGCACATCGAGTTCAACGCCATCAATCTCGCGCTCGATGCAGCGTGGCGCTTCGACGGCATGCCGCCGGAGTTCTACCTGGCATGGACGCAAGTGGCCGGCGAGGAGGCGTATCACTTCACCTTGCTGCGCGAGCACCTCTCGTCGCTCGGCTATGCGTATGGCGACTTCGCCGCGCACGACGGCTTGTGGGCCATGTGCGAGAAGACGAAAGACGACATCGTCGCACGCATGGCGCTCGTGCCGCGCACGCTCGAAGCACGCGGCCTCGACGCAACCCCGCAAATCCAGGACAAGCTGCGTCAGGTGAACACGGCTGCGTCGATGCGCGCCGTCGCCATCCTCGACGTCATCCTGCACGACGAAGTCGGCCATGTCGCGATCGGCAACCATTGGTACAAGTGGCTCTGCGACCGGGAAGGGCTGGATCCCGTCGCGCTGTATCCGCAGCTGGCCGAGCAGTACGCGGCGCCGAAGTTGCATCCGCCCTTCAACGAGGAAGCGCGGCGGCGCGCAGGGTTTTCGGACGACGAAATCGCATGGCTCTCGTCGACGGGCTAGCATGGTCCATGCAGCCCGAACTTGTCGTCATCCATGAGCATCCCGAGTGGCAAAAGCCGCTCTTCGCCGCGCTGGAAATGCGCGGGGTCCGTTTCGAGCCGTTCGACGTCACGCACACCGCGTTCACGAATGACGATGTGCCGCGCGCGCGCCTGTACTTCAACCAGGCGAGCCCGAGTGCCTACGTGCGCGGAAACACACGCGCAGTGCCGCTGGCATTGGCGTACATGCGCTCGCTCGAAAGGCAAGGTGCGCGCGTGCTGAATGGCGCCGACGTGTTCGCCCTCGAGCTGAGCAAGAGCGCACAAGCCACGTTATTGCACACGATGGGCATCGACACGCCACGCTCGATCACGTTCAACGACCCGGCGGCGCTGCGCGCGTTTGCGGATCGCCTCACCTGGCCGGCCGTGCTGAAACCGGACCAGGGCGGCAGTGGCGCGCGCATCCAGGTCGTCGACTCGATCGAAGAAGTGGAAGAGATCTTCCGCCGCGATCCGTCGTACTGGCTGCCCGACAACCTGTTCCTGCTCCAGGAATACCTGCCGCACGATTCCGGGCAAGGCATCGTGCGGCTCGAGTTCCTCGGCGGCGAGCTGCTCTATGCGATGCGCGTGAAGACGCACGGCCGTTTCAACCTGTGCCCATCGCCCGTGTGCAATCCCGGCGACGGTGAAGGGATCTGCGAGATTCCGGGGCACGAGCCCGTCGCCGCACAGCCCGTCGAGTTCTTCCCTTATCCCGAAGTGCCGCGTGAAGCGGTTGCCACCGCGAAGCGGATCGTGAAGGCCGCGCGGCTCGACGTCGGCGGCATCGAATACCTCGAGACGCCGGACGGCCGCCGTGTGTTCTACGACGTCAACGCCAATTCAAACCTGCGCGCGTCGATCGCGCAGGAGTACGGGGGCTTCGACCCGTTCGAGAAGGTCGTCGACTACCTGCAGGGGATCATCGCGTCCGTTGACCGCCAATCCTAGGACCCGATCACGATCCCGTGCAGCAGCGCGACATCGGTGGCGAAAGGCACGAGGTACGACTCGGTGACCTCCGTCAGGATGTCGGCGCGGGATGCCCCGCCCTGCAGTTGCGCGAGCTGGACCTGGATGGCGAACGCATCGGGGTTGGCGCTCATGTTGTGATGGAGCAGCGTCAGGAACTGCATGTCGTCGAGGCTCGCCACGTTGCCGTACTTCGCCGTGAATTCGGGACTGGCGAGGAAATTCGCGGCGACCTGCACCCATGATGCGCCCTCGTCCATTGCATGGATCTGGAACTCCAGCCCCGGCTGGTCCGGCGCCCGGCCGAACGCCGCCTGGTAAAGGCGGTACGCCGCGCCGGCATGACCTTCGACGCCGGTATCGATGGCCACCGTCGCATCCGCGAAGTGCAAGCGCTCCACGTCGTGCAGCAGGTACACACCCCCGTCCGGCGCGCGCACCGTCGTCGTGCTTCCGGCCGAAATCAAGTAGCTGTCGTGTGGACCGGGCAGAGACGCAATGTCGACGCCAGCCCCGCCTTCGTAATCGGTGTGCTCCGGCGTCACCGTGAAGCTGTCCGCCGCATTAGTTCCGACGACCATCGGCACGTACACGATGCCGTCCGTCACCGCCGCCGTCGCCGCGATGTTTTCCGGGGATTCGGAAAACCCAAGCAGCACGTCCGCACGCGAAACACCGGCGTCGAGTCGACCGACGTGGTAGGCGAGCCCCGCAACGTCAGGCTCGCGATGAAGCACGTTCTCGTACAGTTGCGTGACGAATGCGGTGTTCGACAACGCGCCGTAGCGCTGCACGAATTCGGGGCTGGCGGCATACACCTGCGCGAGGCCCTCGGTATCCAGCCCGGCGTCCAGGAGGGCGACCTGATACCCGAGGCTCCACGCGTCCGGGATGCGGCCCAGCGCGGCTTCGAAAAGCCGATACACGATTGCGACGGTGTTCGGGTCGGACATGGGGCTCTCCTTCCATGCGCGGCGGGTGGCCAATGCGATGGTAGCAGCGCCCGCGCGACTAGTCTCGCTTTCCGCGCAGGGCCTCGACGAGTGCGCACGCGTCTTGCGGAAGTACATCGCCGCGCCACGCCACATGCTGATCCTCGCGCACGACGAGCAGCTTGTGACGGTACGCAGGGGGCACGACGACACCTTGCACGTCGAGGACTTCGAGCGGCATGCGGCGTCCACGCGCAGCACGCACCAAGGGTTCGATGTCGATGGCGCGATCCAGCCGCAGCAGCGTGTACCCCGGGCCGAACGCGTCGTAAATCGACCTGCCATCGGCCAGCCAGAAATGCGGCGCCCGGCACCCGGGCACCGTGGACGCAGTGAAACCGCCCATCGAGTACGCAGGCGGCGGTTCACCGTCGTACGCGATGATCGGAGACGCATCGTAGTAGTAGCCGAAGTTCAGCCCGCCCGCGGCGAACTGCTGCACGTTCAGCTCGTACGCTTCCTTGCCCATGCGTTCGCGCTCCCGCTGCCCTGCCTCGTCATCCGCCTCGATGTTCACCGGCACGGCACTGCGCGCCCGGATCATCTTCGCGGCGTGCTCCATCGCGAAGTTCGACACCTGCTGCGTGATCGGCTGGCGCTCTGCCTCGTACGCGTCGAGGATCTTCGCGTCGCCCCAGCCTTGCAGCACCGCGCCCAGCAGCCATGACAGGTTCAGTCCGTCCGCGATGCCCGCGTTCATTCCGTACCCTGCATACGGCACCCACAGGTGCGCTGCATCGCCGGCGATGAACACATTGCGGTCGCGAAAGCGGTTCGCCACCAACCGCCGGCCCACCCAGTCTTCCTTGCTGATCACCTCGTATTCGAAATCATCGCCGACGCCGAGGATGGTGCGGATCGCCCAGTCGCGGTCGATTGCGTCGAAGTCCTTCTCGCCGGGGTTGAGGTGGTTGTGGATCAACCAGGTTTCCTTGCCGTCGATCGCGAACATCGAGCCGCAGCGCCGCGGGTTCACGGCATACATGCACCAGTACAGCGGACGCGGCAGCATCGCGAGCAGCTTCGGCGCGCGGATGAACGTCGATTGCACCTGCTGGATGACGGGCGTGCCTTCGAACTTCGCGCCGATGGCCTTGCGCACCATGGAGCTGCCGCCGTCGCAGCCGATGAGGAAGCGCGCGCGGATGTTGCGCTCCTCGTTCGTCTCGAGGTCGCGCAGTGTCGCTTCAACCCCGTGGGCATCCTGCGTGAAGCCGGTGACCTGTGTGCGATTGAGCAACGTCACGCCCGGCAATGCAGCCGTGTGCTCCACGAGGATGGGCTCGAGAAACGTCTGGTTGATGCGATGCGCGGGCTCGGGCGTCGGCCATCCGGTGTCGGGGCCGTCGCGCGAGATGTAGCGGTCGCGCCGCCCGGGAATCCTGATCCGTGCGAGCTCGGTGCCCGTCGCAGTCGTGCGGAACGCGACGTCGTTCGGGAAGTCTTCAGGCAACCCCGCGTTACGCAGCTTCTGTGCGACACCGAGCTTGCGGAATCGCTCCATCGTGCGCGCCGCCACGTGATTGCACTTGACCTCGGGCGGCTGCTTGTACGCGCGAGTCTCCGCGATGATCACTTTCGCGCCGCGCGCGGACAGGTCCATCGCCACCGACAGGCCCACGGGCCCCGCGCCGACGACCAGCACGTCGGCCTGCGTTTGCGGCGCGTTCACTGGTCGATCTTGATGTTGGCCTGGCGGATCACCTTGGCCCACTTCTGCGTCTCGCTGCGGATGTAGGCCTCGAACTGCTCGGGCGTGGTCGGCGCGGGCTCGACACCGAGGTTGCGCATGTTGGCCTTCGTGGCTTCGTCGTTCAGCGCACCGACGATCTCCGCATTGAGCTTCTTCACGACCGCATCGGGTGTTCCCGCAGGCGCGACGACGCCGAACCAGCCGGTCGAGTCATAGCCGCCCAAACCTGCTTCCGACACCGTGGGCACATCGGGCAACTGCGCGAGTCTTTGCGGGCTCGTCACCGCATAGGCCACGAGCTTGCCGGCTTTGATCTGCTGCAGGGAAGACGGAAGATCGACGACCGCGAGCGGCACGTTGCCCGCGAGCACGTCCAGCGCCGCAGGTCCGGAGCCCTTGTACGGAACTTCGACGATCTTCGCGTCGGCCATCTGGTTGAACAGCGCAGCGGACAAGTGCATCGCCGTGCCATTGCCGCCGTGTCCCATCGAAAGCTTGCCGGGCTGCGCATGCGCGAGCGCGATGAGCTCCTTCTGCGTCCTTGCCTGCAACGAGGGGTGCCCCACGATCACGAACGGAATCGCAGCGAGCATCGAGACCGGCTTGAAATCCTTTGCCGGATCGAACGGCATCTTCTCGTAGAGGCTGACGTTCGCCGACAGCGCACCCGCTGCGCCGACGCCGAGTGTGTAGCCGTCGGCGGGAGCTTCCGCCACAACCGTGAGGCCGATGTTGCCGCCCGCACCCGGCCGGTTGTCCACGACGACCGGTTGCCCGAGCTTTGCGTTGAGCCGGGGCACGATCATCCGCACGATCGCGTCGGCGCTGCCGCCGGGCGGGAACGTCACGACCATGCGGATGGGCTGCTTTGGGAAGTCGGCAGGGGCCGCGCCCTGCGCGGACGCAGTCAACGAGGCTGCGGCGAATGAGAACGCGCACAGTGCGCGAACGAAATGCTTCATCGAATTGTCTCCTGTCCGCCTGTGACTGCTGGCGATTCAGGGGCCATTATTCCGCACGTCGCCCCGTGTCATCGAGAGCGCCAGCACGTGGTGCGCGATGACCGCCTCTTCCACAACCAGATGGCGGCACACTTCGCGAAGCGCCGCGTCTTCGTAGCCGCACACCACGACGATGCAATCGGCCACCCTGTCGCTGTGACCGCGGATCTTCTGCTCGGTGGTCGGTGCAATGGCGGGCGCTTGCGCGCGCAGGATATGCACGCCTGAGATTCCCGGCCGCGCACACCAGCCTTGCACTTGCGATGCGACCCCGGGGTCGCGAGGCAACCGCATCGTGACTGCATGCCCCGCCACGCCCCCGCCTTCGCTGTACTCGACGACGCACTGGCTGCGCACCATGTTGCGGTGATGCGGCATCAGCTTCGTCGACCACGGCGTCGGCGCGTTCAATCGCGCAAGGTACTCGGGCGAGGCGAGTTGCGCGTGCGAGTCGAGCTCGTACAGCACGAAGAAGCCCTCGCCCCCCTCCGCATCCCGCCAGCGCGAGCCGCGCAGGAAGCCGGGCAGCGACAGCCGCTCGGGAAAATGCTCGTGCGTGTGCCAGTCCTCGAACTCCGTGCGCATTGCGGGCGCCATGTCCCACCACATCGCGAGCGCCGCTTTGCCGAGCAAAGGCATCTCTTCAAGCTTCCAGTTGCGCCAGCTCGCGCAGGCGCTCCGGCGTCGCCACCGGCAAGCCGAAGAACTCGAGATACGGGGGGATCATCTCGAACAACATGTCGGTGCCCACCTGGATGCGGCAGCCGTGCTCCTTCGCGGCCGCGAGGAAAGGGGTGACCGGCTGGCGCATCACGACGTCGCCGGCGAACGTGCGCGCATCGAGTCGTGCGGGATCGACCGGCAGTGCGTCGCCTTCGTTCATCCCGAGCGGCGTTGCATTGGCCACGAGGTCGAACCCCGCGGGATCGGTGCGACCGATGGTCACGTTCAACCCGCGGAAATGCGTGCGCAGCCGCGACGCGAGGTCCGCAGTGGCAGCATCGCTCACGTCGAACAGCGCGATCTCCTTTGCACCCGCCTGCGCAAGCGACGCAGCGATGGGCCGCCCTACCCCGCCGCATCCGACGACGAGACAACGTGCGCCCGCCACGACGAAACCCTTGCTCTGCACGCCGCGCACGAAGCCTTCGCCGTCGAACTGGTCGCCCGCAAGGCGTCCATCGGCCAGGCGCTTCACGGCATTGCATGCACCCGACACCTGCACCGCGGTCGACGCTTCATCGAGGAGTGCCACCACGCTGACCTTGTGCGGCATCGTGACGAGCGCGCCCCGCGCATTTTCCAGCTCGAAGAAATCCTTGAGCACGCGCGCAAAGGATTCGGCCCGGCACGCCATCGGCACGACGAGCGCGTTGATTCCCGCCGCGGCGAAATACGGGTTGTAGATCAGCGGCGCCTTGAAGCTGTGCGCCGGGTAGCCCAGGTGCGCAATCAACTCCGTGCGTCCGTCGATGCGCATCGTCAGCCGTGGAACCAGCGCGCCGGCACCGTGACCAGCTGCGGGAAGAACACCATCAGGAACATCACGGCGAACTGCGCCACCATGAAGGGCCACACCCCGCGCGTGACCGCATCCATGCGCACCTTGCCGACGCCGGCCACCGTGCTCAGCACGGTCCCGACCGGCGGCGTGATCAGTCCGATCGCGTTGTTGATGATGAACAGCACGCCGAAATACACCGGGTCGATGCCGGCCGCCTTGACCAGCGGCATGAACACCGGCGTGAGGATCAGGATCGTCGGCGCCATGTCCATCGCGGTGCCCACCAGCATGGTGATCACCATGAACGCGACCATCAGGAGCATCGGGCGGTCCAGCAGCGGCTTGAGCAGCCCGATGAGCTCGGCCGGCAGGTTGGCCACGGTAATCATCCAAGCCGAAACCGTCGCCGCCGCCACGAGCAGCATGATCACCGCCGTCGTCTGCGCCGCCGAAGCGAACAACTGGTAGAGCTGCCCCCACTTGAGCTCGCGGTACACCACCGTGGAAACGAACAAGGCGTAGACGGCCGCGACGACTGCGGCCTCGGTCGGCGTGAACACGCCGAACTTCAAGCCGACGATGACGATGGCGGGCATCACCAGCGCGAACGTCGCCTCGCGCGCCGACTTCAGCACCTCGGCCCGTGTGGCGCGCGGCGCCGCCTCGATCTCTTCCGTTCGCACCAGCCACCACCAAGTCACCCAGAGCGCGGCACCGAGCATCAGGCCCGGCACGATGCCCGCCATGAAGAGCCGCGAGATCGAGACGTTGGCCGCGACGCCGAAGATGACGAAGCCGATGCTGGGCGGGATGATCGGCGCGATGATGCTGGCCGCCGACAGCAGCCCCGCCGACCGCGCCGTGTCGTAGCCGGCGCGGTTCATCATCGGCAGCAGCAGCGCCGCCAGGGCCGCGGCGTCGGCGACCGCGGAGCCGGACAGCGCCGCCATGATGATCGCGGCCATGATGCCCACGTAGCCGAGGCCGCCGCGCACATGCCCGACGACGGTCATCGCGAAGTTCACGATGCGCCGCGACAGCCCGCCGGCGTTCATGATCTCGCCCGCCAGCATGAAGAAGGGGACCGCGAGCAGCGGGAAGCTGTTGGCCCCCTCGATCGTGTTCTGCGCCAGTATCTGCGGGTCGAACATGCCCATGTGCCACATCAGCGCCGCGCCGCACACGAGCAGCGAGAACGCGATCGGGACACCGAGCGCCATGGCGCCCAGCAGCGCACCGAGGAAGATGGCGATCGTCATTGGGCTTCTTCCGACTCGACGACACCGACCAGCTCGCTTTCCTCGACGCGGCCCATGGCCAGCTTGAAGAGTTCGAACACGATGATGACGGCCGCGAGCACGGCGAACAGCAAAGCGCTGGCGTGAAACCACGCCATTGACAACTGCATGACCGGGCTGGTGCTGCCGTAGTTGATGACGACCTGGTCCCACGCCCCCTTGGCCATGAGGACGCACATCGCCAGCATGAGCCCATGCGCGGCCACGAAACAGAT
The DNA here is from genome assembly GCA_035526975.1 of Ramlibacter sp. Lineage (GTDB taxonomy): Bacteria > Pseudomonadota > Gammaproteobacteria > Burkholderiales > Burkholderiaceae_C > Ramlibacter. The sequence continues at coordinate 8,248 of DATLBJ010000151.1, read as the reverse complement.
CTTCTTGCCGACGAGCGGCAGCCGCGCCACCAGCGCGTCGGAGCCCAGGTGCGAATGCCGGCGCATCGCCACCACGGAGCCCAGGAACGTCATCCAGACGAACAGCCAGCGCGAGAGTTCCTCGGACATCGTGATGCCGGAGTTGAACGCATAGCGCAGCACGACGTTGCCGAACACCATGACGACCATGAGCGCGAGGCACGCCACCATCAGGAAGGAAAAGAGCCGGTCGAGCCAGCCCAGGCACCGATCCATACCGGATTGTCTACGAAGCGCGCGCGAGCTCGACGATTCCGCGCAACGCCAGCAGGTACGACTGCGGCCCGAGCCCCTGGATCGTTCCCTTCACCGCGGGAGAGATGATCGAATGCGTGCGCCACGCCTCTCGCGCGGCGAGATTGGACATGTGCACTTCGAGGACCGGAAACGGCATGGCCTTGATCGCATCGTGCAAGGGAACGCCATGCTGCGTCAGCCCTGCGGGATTGACAAGGGCGCCCTGGGCGGAGTCGATGTGCTGGTGGAGGAAATCCACCAGCGCGCCCTCGTGGTTCGACTGGATGGTCGCGAGCTCGACGCCGAACTCGCGTGCGAGGGACGCGAGCATCGCGTCGATCTGCGGCAGCGTCGTCGTGCCGTAGATGTGCGGCTCGCGGCGCCCGAACAGGTTCAGGTTCGGGCCGTGCAGGACGAGAATCTTCATTGGATCCTGGAGACGCGTTCCAGCTCGGACCTGAACAGGGTGACGATTGCCGGGTCGTAAGCCGCCGAGAACTTGTCGTAGACCGGGCGCACCGCGGCGCGCATCTTTGCCAGCTCCGCCGGCGGCACGTCGTTATAGACCATGCCCTTGGCCGTCAGCTCGCCCAACGCCTTGCCCGAGACTTCGCGGCTGACCGTGCGCTGCCAGTTCTGCGCTTCGATCGCGGCGTCCTGCAGGATCTTCTGTTCGGCGGGCGACAACTTGTCCCAGAAACGCTTGCTGACCTGCACGGGGTTTGTCGCGTAAACGTGGTTCGTGCCGCTCACGTACTTCTGCACCTCGTAGAACTTGCTCGAGGCGATCACTGCGAACGGGTTCTCCTGGCCGTCCACGGCCTTGCTTTCGAGCGCGCCGTACAGCTCGGCGAAAGGCATCGGCAACGGGTTGGCGTTGAAGGTCTTGAATGTCTCCAGGAACACCGGGTTCGGGATCACGCGGATCTTCAGGCCCTCGAGGTCCGACCCTTTCATGATCGGTCGCTTGCTGTTCGTCACGTTGCGGAAGCCCAGGTCGAAGAAGCCCAGGATGATCACGCCCTTCTCCGGCAGCTTGGCCGCGAGCGCCTTGCCCAGGGGTCCGTCCACCATCGCATCGGCCTGCCTCGCGTTCGCGAACAGGAAGGGGAAGTCGAGCAGGCCGAACTCCTTCACGATGGCGTTCAGCGAGGTCGTGGACGCCACCAGCATCTCCTGCACGCCGCCTTGCAGCGCCGACTGCTGCTGCAACTCGTTGCCCAGCGCCGATGCCGCGAACTCCTGCACCTTCAGCTTGCCCTGGCTCTTGGCCGCCACGATTTCGGCGAACTTCTGCACGCCGAGGCTGGTCGGGTGGCCGGCATTGTTCAAGTGGCCGAACTTGATCGTGCGTTCCTGGATGTCCTGCGCGAACGAAGTGGCGCAGGCGAACGCAAGGGCCGACAGGGCGGCGACGGCGCGAATGGTTTTCAAGCGGGTCTCCTTGGGTCTTTCGAAAAGATGCGGCATCATGAAAGCAACGCCAGAACAGCGTTTCAAACTGGAACATCGTTTCATAATGCCAAATACCGTCGAACGCGTGATGCAGGTCCTCGAGGCACTCGCGCACGAGCCGCAAGGCATTGCGCTCGGGGAACTCGCCGCGGAAGCGGGCTTGCCCAAGAGCGCGTGTCACCGGCTGCTCGCGGACCTCTCGAGCACGGGATATGTCCGGCAGCTGCGCGAGCACGGCGAGTATGCATTGACGACGAAGCTGCCGGCGCTGGGCCTGAGCTTCCTCGGCGGCGCGGGGATCGTCGACATCGCGCAGCCGATCATCGAGCGCCTCGCGGAAATCTCCGGAGAACTCGTGCGCCTGGCGATCGTCGACGGCGACCGGCTCACGTTCGTCGCGAAGGCACAAGGCGCGCGGGCGGGCTTGCGCTACGACCCCGACATGGGCATCGACGTGCGCCTGTCGTGCAGCGCCGGCGGCCATGCGTGGCTGATGACGCTCGGCGAAGAGCGCGCCATCGAGCTCGTCGCGAAGCAAGGCTTCGGCGCGCCCAGGCAATTCGGGCCGAAAGCGCCGACGACGTTCAAGGCGCTCGCGAAGATCCTCGATGAAGACCGCAAGCGCGGCTTCGCGATGATGGTGGAGCAGTACGCGCCGGGCATGAGCGCGATGGCTGCGCCCGTCGTGCGCCGCGGTGGCAAGGCGGTCGGCGTCATCACGATCGCGGGGCCGCTGCTTCGCCTCGGTGAAAAGCGGATGCTCGAACTGGGCAAGCCGCTGATGTCCGCCGCCGCGGAACTGGAGATGACTGCTGCGACATCGCCCCTCTTCAGCGGCCGCCGCTGAATTCGGCTATCGTGGCGCGGAACCGGAGGGGTCTCTCGATGCAGTCGCGCCGACACTATGCGTGGACCATGCTGGTCGTCACTTTCCTGTTCGCGATGTTTTCCACGTCGGCAATGGGCGTGCCGGCCGTGCTGATCCTGCCCATGTCGAAGGAACTCGGCTGGACCATCGGGGAGCTGTCGGCACCGCAAGGCCTGCGCGTGGCGATCTTCGGCCTGTGCGCGCCGCTCGCCGGGGGCCTGATGATCCGCTACGGCGTGCGGCGCATGGCCGCCCTCTCCGGCGCGTTGCTGATGGCGGGCCTGCTCGTGTCGATCACGATGACGCAGAAGTGGCAGCTCTGGCTGGGGATGGGAATCCTGCTGGGCCTGGCGCCCGGCATCACCGCGATGCAGCTCACGGCAGTCGTGCCCGCACGCTGGTTCATTGCGCATCGGGGCCTCGCCATCGGCATCCTCGGCGCATCGGTCGCCACCGGAACGTTGCTGTTCATGCCGCTCGCCGCGTGGGTGAGCAGCGTCTGGGGCTGGCGCGCCGCGCTTGCGATCCCGGCGGCCGGAGCGCTCGCGTCGTGGGTGCTGTTCCTGTGGCTGGCCCGCGAGCGCCCGCAGGACATCGGCCTGCAGCCGCTCGGTGCGACCGCGCCCGTCCCGGTGCCCCCGATGCCAAAGGCAAACTTCGTGCAACTGAGCGTGAACGCGCTGGCGGCCGGCTCCAGGAAGTGGATGTTCTGGGTCCTCGCATTCACCTTCGCCATCTGCGGCGTCTCGAGCTTCGGCCTCACCCAGGCACACCTCGTGCCCTTCTGCAGCGACATGGGCATCCCGCTGGGCGTGTCGGCATCGCTGCTCGCGGTGATCGGCGTGTTCGACATGATCGGCACCATCGGCTCGGGCTGGCTGTGCGACCGCTACGACAACCGCTGGCTGCTTGCGATGTACTACGGGCTGCGCGGCGTCGCGCTGATCTGGCTCGTTTATGCCGACGTGTCGACGTTCGGCCTGATCGTCTTCGCGGTGATCTACGGCCTCGACTTCATCGCGACGGTGCCGCCCACCGTGCGCCTGTCGGTGCAGACCTTCGGCCCGGAGATCGGGCCCGCGGTGTTTTCCTGGATTTTCGCGGCACACCACATCTCCGCCGGCGTGATGCTGTTTGCCGCGGGCGTCAGCCGCGATGCGATCGGCACCTACGCGCCATCGTTCCTGCTTGCCGGAATCCTTTGCCTCGTGGCCGCGGTGAGTTTCAGCGCAGTTCGTTCTTCACCAGTTCCCCGGCCCGCATGATCGTGCGCAGGTTCGCGCCGTCCGCCGCGAGCAGCGAGATGTCCTTCAGCGGATCGCCGTCGACGACGAGCAGGTCCGCGGATGCGCCCGGCGCGACGCAGCCGATTTGCCCGTCCATCATCATCATCGCGGCGGGGATCGACGTGGCTTGCCGCAACAACTCGAGCGGCGAGAAGACTTCGCTTCGCAGCGTGAACTCGCGGCACTGGCGCGTGTAGAGGCTGCCGAGCAGGTCGGTGCCGTAGCAAAGCTTCACGCCGGCCTTGCGCATCGTGTCCAGGCCGGTCAGGGCCTGCTTCCAGATCTCGTTCGCTTTCTCCTGCATCTGCGGCAGCAGGCCGAGCTCGAGGCCGTTCTCCACCAGCGCGTGGATGATGACGAGAGTCGGCACGACATAAGCGCCTTTCTGCGCGACGAACTTCGCGGTGTCCTCGTCGATCAGCGTGCCGTGCTCGATGGTGCGAACGCCGTACTCGACGCAGCGCCTGATCGCGCTGGTGGGATGGCAGTGCGCCGACACATACGTGCGGCGCTCCGCGCATTCGTTGACGATCGCGCGGATCTCGGCCTCGGTGTACTGGTTCATCCAGATCGGGTCGGTCGGCGACGCGACACCGCCCGAGCCCATGATCTTGATGCAGTGCGCGCCTTGCCGAAGCTCCTCGCGCGCGGCCTTGATGCACTCGTCCACCCCATCGGCCATCAGACCGAACGAGTTGAACAACGACCCCGCAGAACACGCGCACAGCGACTGGTAGCGCGCCGCTTCGTTGACGGTGCGGATGTCGCCGTGCCCGCCCGTCATCGACAGTGCGCGGCCCGAGTAGAGATAACGCGGCGCCTCGACCAGCTTGTCCGCGATCGCACGGTACAGGCTGTAGTTGCCGCCGCCGATGTCACGCACGGTCGTGAAACCACTGTGCAGGGCATGTTTGAGCATGCGCACCGCATGCGCCGCGCGATACGCCTCGCCCAACATCTCCACCTTCGCGACCGCGACGTCACTCGCGAACGCGTGCACGTGCGAGTCGATCAGCCCCGGCATCAGCGTGCGGCCGCCGGCGTCGAGCTTGAGCGCGTCGTGCGATGCGATCGGCTTCGACGCGATCTCGCGGATCACGCCGTCGGCGACCAGGACGTTCATGCCCTGCGCGCAATCGGCCGATTCGCCGTCGAAGATGCGGGCGTTGGTGAAGAGGATGGGCTGCATGGACGGCGATGGTACAGAGCGACAGCCCGGTGTAACAGTGGCCAAGGATGAGTTTTTGCACCGGGCAGGCGCTTTAACATCGAATGTTAATCACCATGGCAATCGAAAAAGGCGACAAGGTCCGAAGCTCGCCGCACGGACCCATGATGGAAGTGCTGGCAGCAAGCCAGACGTGGGCCATCTGCGAATGGGTGAGTGGCGGCGCACGCATCGCCGACCTGTTCGAGATCGGCAAGCTGCAAAAGGTCGCGGCGCAGCAGGCCCAGCAACCGCAGCCTCCCACCGACGAACCAGGCTGAAGTCAGCCGCCCGCTTCGGGCAAGTCGATCCCCGGAAATATCTTGATCACCGCCGCGTCGTCTTCGCGGCCATGTCCTGCCGCCGACGCCTGCATGAACATCTGGTGCGCGCTGGATGCGAGCGGCAGCGGGAATTTCGTGGCGCGCGCGGTGTCGAGGACGAGGCCCAGGTCCTTCACGAAGATGTCCACCGCCGACAGCGGCGTGTAGTCGCCCGAGAGGACATGCGGCATGCGGTTTTCGAACATCCAGCTGTTGCCGGCGCTGTGCGTGATGACTTCGTAGAGGTCCTGCGGATCGACGCCTTCGCGCAACCCGAGCGCCATTGCCTCCGCCGCCGCGGCGATGTGCACGCCGGCCAGCAGCTGGTTGATGATCTTCACCTTGCTGCCGTTGCCGGCGCGTTCGCCGAGCTTGTAGACCTTGGCGGCCATGGCTTCGAGCAATGTGCCGGCCTTCGCATACGCCTCGGGCCGGCCCGCCGTCATCATCGTCATCTGCCCCGATGCCGCCTTTGCGGCGCCGCCGCTGATCGGCGCATCGAGGTACAGCACCCCGCGCTTGCCCAGGCGTGCCTCGAGGTCGACCGACCAGTTCGGGTCGACCGTTGAACACATGACGAAGAGGTTGCCGGGCCGCATCGAATGCGCGGCGCCCGCATCGCCGAACAGGACTTGCTCCGTCTGCGCGGCGTTGACGACGACGCTGACGATCACCTCGCAGCGCTGCGCCATCTCGTCCGGGGTGGCGCAGCCCACGCCGCCTTCGGCGACGAATGCTTCGACGGCTTCGGGCCGCACGTCGAACACGTGCACCTTGCAGCCGGCCCGCCGCAGCGAACCGGCCATGCCGCGCCCCATCGCGCCCAGGCCGATGACGCCGACGGCAGTGTTCATGGCAATGTCACTTCGGCGAAGGCCCCATCTTCACCCACTGCACCTCGAGCCAGTTGTCCGCGCGGTGCACCACCTCGACGTTGCTGCGCGCGCCCCACGGGATCACCTGCCGATGCAGCGGGATGTTGTGCACCTGTTCCTGGTGCTCGTGCAACGCCGCCTTGATGAACTGCTCACGCTTCTTGCCATCCGGCTCCTTCGACGAGGCCTCGATCAGCTGGTCGAGCTTGGGGTTCTTGTAGTTGCCCCAGTTGTAGTAGCCCACGCCGTTTTCGCCGCGCGAATGCAGGACGGGCGTGAACGTCGTTTCGGCATCGGTGATCGCGCCGCCCCAGCCCAGCAGGTACATCGACACGTCCATCTTCTCCGCCTTGGGGAAATACGTCGCACGCGGCTGGGCGAGCACGTTCACCTTCATGCCGATCTTCGCCCACATCGAAGACAGCGCTTCGCAGATCGACTGGTCGTTGATGTAGCGGTTGTTCGGGCAATCCAGCTGCACTTCGAAGCCGTTGGGGTAACCCGCTTCCTTCATCAGCTCCCGGGCCTTGGCGAGGTTGAAGGGCAGCCGCTTTTCGATCTCGGGGTCGTTGTAGTCGCCCAGTGGGGACGGCATGACGACGCCGGTGGGAATGGATTGCCCGCGCATCACGGTGCGCTTGAGCGTTTCGATGTCCACCGCGTAATACAGCGCCTTGCGCACGCGAACGTCCTTGAACGGGTTCTTGCCCTTGACGTTGCTGTAGAGCAGCTCATCGCGGGCCTGGTCCATGCCGACGAACACGATGCGGTTCTCGAGCCCGTCGATCACCTTCACGCCGGCGGTGTTGCGCAGGCGCGCGATGTCCTGCGGCGCCGGGTCGAGCACGAAGTCGAGCTCACCGGAGATCAGGGCGGCGGTTCGCGTGGCGTCGTTCTTGATCGGCGTGTAGACGATCTCCTGGACGTTGCCTTCGATCTTGCCCCAGTAGCCGGGGTTGCGCTTGAACACCGTCTTGGTATCGGGCTGGCGCGAGACCAGCACGTACGGGCCCGTGCCGTTGGCGTTGAGGTTCGTGAACTTGTCTTCCTTGTTCTTGAAGTCCAGCGGCACGGCCGCGTTGTTCTTCTCGGTCCACGCCTTGTTCATGATGTAGATCGTCGTGGCGTGCTGCAGGAAGATCGGGTTGAACTCCTTCAGCTGGAACTCCACCGTGAGATCGTCGATCTTCTTCGGCGTGCCCATCGCGGTGGCGTACGCGCGGAACGGAGAGTTCGGGTGCGCGCCGCGCGCGATCGAGAAGATCACGTCATCGGCGGTGAACGGGGAGCCGTCATGGAACTTCACGTTGGGGCGCAGCTTCAGGCGCCACAGTGTCGGGTTCACCTGCGTCCATTCCGTGGCCAGCCCCGGCGCGAGCCCGAGCTTCTTGTCGCGCATGACGAGCGTGTCGTAGACCTGCCCGTTGATCGAGTTGGTCAGCAGCTCGTTCTGCGAATGCGGATCGATCGTCTGCAAGTCGCCCTGGCTGCTCCAGCGCAGCGCCTGGGCAGGCGCGCCCGCGGCCAGCGCGGCGGCGAACAGGAAGGTGGCAAGTCTCAGATTCATGGGGCGGGCTCCCGGATGAGGAAGGGCCATTCTGCGATGGCCCCTTCCAATGTGCAACCGGCCTGTCCTGAGCGTGTCGAAGGGTGGCAACATGGATGCAGGCATGAAGGTCGCCTCGTTCAACGTGAACGGCGTCAAGGGGCGCCTGCCGCGGCTGCTCGAATGGCTCGGGGAGACGCAGCCGGACGTCGCGTGCCTGCAGGAGATCAAGACGGGCGACGCCACGTTCCCGATCGCCCCGATCGAAGCTGCCGGCTACCGCGCGGTGTGGCACGGCCAGCGTTCGCACCACGGTGTGGCCGTCCTGGCGCGCGGCGACGCGCCGCACGAGATCCGGCGCGGCCTGCCCGGTGACGACGCCGACGGCCAGGCGCGCTGGCTCGAAGCGTCG
>DATLBJ010000150.1:0-9451 GCA_035526975.1 Ramlibacter sp. | reverse complement strand
ACCTTGTTGTCCGTCATCGTGTCGACGATGATCGCCGCGCCGCCGATGCCGTAGCCTTCGTAGCGGATCTCCTCGTAGTTCACGCCTTCGAGGTTTCCTGTGGCCTTGTCGATGTTGCGCTTGATGGTGTCGGCGGGCATGTTGGCCGCCTTGGCCTTCTCGACAGCCAACCTCAGCCGGGGATTCATGGCGATGTCGCCGCCCGCCTGCCGCGCTGCCACCATGATCTCGCGGATGCAGCGCGTCCATACCTTGCCGCGCTTCTCATCCTGCCGGCCCTTGCGGTGCTGGATGTTCGCCCATTTGCTGTGTCCGGCCACTGAATGCCCTTTGTCGTCGTGCGTTGCTATATTGGTTGACCCGATTCTACTTTTCAGCCCATGGCCGATCCCATCCTCGTCGCGAAGAACAACAAGACCCAAAGCGTGCTGCTGCCGGCCTTGGCCAACCGGCACGGCTTGATCACCGGCGCGACCGGGACGGGCAAGACCGTCACCCTGCAGAAACTCGCCGAAAGTTTTTCAATGATCGGCGTGCCGGTCTTCATGGCGGACATCAAGGGCGACCTCACCGGCATCAGCCAGCCCGGCAAGATCGCGGGCAAGCTCGAAGCGGCCATCAAGGAGCGCAAGCTGCCCATGCCGCAGCCTTTCGCAGCGCCCGTGACGCTGTGGGACGTGTTCGGCGAGCAAGGCCACCCGGTGCGCGCCACGATCTCCGACCTCGGCCCGCTGCTGCTGGGCCGCATGCTCGCGCTGAACGAAACGCAGGCGGGCGTGCTCAACCTCGTCTTCAAGATCGCCGACGACAACGGCCTGCTGCTGCTCGACCTGAAGGACCTGCGCGCGATGCTGCAACACGTCGGGGACAACGCCGCCGACTTTCGCACGCAATACGGGAATGTGAGCGCGGCCAGCATCGGCATCATCCAGCGCGGGCTGCTCCAGATCGAATCGCAAGGCGCCGACAAGTTCTTTGGCGAGCCGATGCTCAACATCCAGGACTTCATCCAGGCCGACGAGAAGGGTCACGGCCTGGTGAACGTGCTGGCCGCCGACAAGCTGCTCAACTCACCGCGCCTGTACGCCACCTTCCTGCTGTGGATGCTGTCGGAGCTGTTCGAGCAATTGCCCGAGATCGGCGATCCGGAAAAGCCCAAGCTGGTTTTCTTTTTCGACGAAGCCCACCTGCTGTTCGACGAAGCCCCGAAGGTGCTGGTCGATCGCATCGAGCTGGTCGTCCGGCTCGTTCGCTCCAAGGGCGTGGGGGTGTATTTCGTGACGCAGAACCCCTTGGACATTCCCGACTCCGTGCTTGCGCAGTTGGGCAATCGCGTGCAGCACGCCTTGCGCGCCTACACACCGCGAGACCAGAAGGCGGTCAAGGCAACGGCCGAGACGATGCGGCAAAAGCCGGGGCTCGACATCGCGACCGCGATCACCGAACTCGCGGTGGGCGAAGCACTCGTCAGCTTCCTCGACGACAAAGGCCGGCCGAGCGTCACAGAGCGCGTGTACGTCATCCCGCCGGGAAGCCAGATCGGCCCGATCACGCCCGAGCAGCGCAAGGCCTTGATGGCCAATTCGATCGTCGCCGGTGTGTACGAGAAGACGGTGGACCGCGAATCCGCGTTCGAGAAACTGAAGGGCCGCGCACAGCAGGAGCCCGCACCGACGTCGTCGGGCGGCACAGGGCCAACGGCGGCCTCGACCGGCCCGGGCATGGGCGGCCTCGGCGACATCCTCTTCGGCACCACCGGCCCGCGAGGCGGGCACCACGAGGGCCTGGCCGAAGCCGCCGCTCGATCCGCCGTGCGCTCCATCGGCAGTGCCGTGGGGCGCGAGATCATCCGCGGCGTCCTCGGCGGCCTGCTCGGCGGGAAGCGGCGCTAAGGCCCGCTGCGAAGGCGTATCGGCTAAAGTGATTTCATGGCCACGACCCCGCCGCGGCACATCCGGCTGACTTCGCACGCCGGCGGACTGGGTGCGCTTCCGCTTCTTTGGGGCGCGAGCACACCGCTGGAGCGCGGACCGATCGTCGGCACGACCACGAACCGGGGACACCGCAACGTGATCGGCACGCACAGCGGGTCGTACAGCGTGTACCGCGCCCTCGCTGTCGCCGCGGGGGCGCTCAAGCGCGACCACAAGGCCGATCTCACGAATACTTCGCCGACGGACCTGATCGGCCCGCACCCGCAATGGACGCAGCCGGGCCGCATCGTCAGCCTCGACCCCTGGGGTGCGATGGTGTCCGAAGTGTTTGCCGAGCACATTGCCGCGGGCTATGACATCCGCCCGACGATCGCGGTGACGAAGGCGCATGTCATCCTGCCGGAAGTCATCGAAGGCCTGCTGACCGGCCGCCTGAAGGCCGATCACAAGGTGCTCACCGAGCAAGGCGCGGCGCTCGTGACGAAAGCCGCGATCGAGCCCGTGTGGTGGCTGCCCGGCGTGGCGCAGCGCTTCGGCGTGCCGGAATCCGAATTGCGCCGCGTGCTGTTCGAGGAAACCGGCGGCATGTACCCCGAGCTCGTCACGCGCAGCGATCTCGAGGTATTCCTGCCCCCGATCGGCGGGCAGACGATCTACATCTTCGGCAATCCGCGCGACCTGTCGAACCCGGATGTTGAACTGACCGCGCGCGTGCACGACGAGTGCAATGGCTCGGACGTGTTCGGCTCGGACATCTGCACGTGCCGCCCGTACCTCACGCACGCGATCGAGGAATGCATCCGTGGCGCGCAGCGTGGCGGCGTGGGTTTGATCGCATATTCACGCAAGGAAGGACGCGCGCTCGGTGAAGTGACGAAGTTCCTCGTCTACAACGCGCGCAAGCGGCAAGCCGGCGGCGACACGGCGGACCAGTACTTCGCGCGCACCGAATGCGTGGCCGGCGTGCAGGACATGCGCTTCCAGGAGCTGATGCCGGACGTCCTGAACTGGCTCGGCATCAGGAAGATCCATCGCCTCGTCTCCATGAGCAACATGAAGTTCGACGCGATCACGAAGAGCGGCATCGAGATCGGCGAACGCGTGAACCTCCCCGAAGGCCTCATCCCCGCCGACGCTCAGGTGGAAATCGACGCGAAGATCGCTGCCGGCTACTTCACGAGGGGTGCCGTTCCCGATCCGGAAGAGTTGAAGAAGGCGAAGGGGCGCGGCCTGGGCTAGGCCACACCAAAGGACAGATCATGGGCAGCACGCATTTGGGCGACCAGCACGGCGCCGCGGAACTCGCCGCCAGCGACTTGCGCACCACCGTCGCAATCCGTGAACGGGCGGTGCAATTGTTGAATCGCGCGCGCGCCGGCGAATCGGGCTGGTTCATCGTCGACGACGGATTCCTCGAAACCGCCGCCACCGAGATCGTCAAAGTGGCGCGCGATCGCTATCCGCGCAATCACATCAAGATCCACAGTCGCTGGCGGCACTTCGAAGCAGGCGGCGTCGACCGGCGTGCGCAACTGACCCAGCGCCTGGCCGGAATGACGAACGCCGCCAAGGCGCACATCCTGATGGACCTCACGATCGTGAGCGTGCTGCTCGATGGCGGCGCGGGCCCCGACTGGAAATACACCGAGACGGCCACCGGGGCGAAGTTCACGCGATCGGAGGGCCTCGGCCTGGCGAGCTGGCACGCATTCATGGGCGGGATGTTCTCCAGCGACAAGAACCGTCCCCTGCAAGTCGACTCGAAAGCACTGCGGTCGCTGCCCACGGAGCGGCTGGCCGAAGTCTTCCAGGTGACGGAAACCAATCCGCTCGTCGGCCTCGAAGACCGCGCGATTCTCTTGCGACGCTTCGGCGAGGTCATGGAAGAAGCACCGGAGGTTTTCGGTGACGAGGTGATGCGTCCGTCGGGCATCTTCGACGAGATGATCAGCCCGCTCGGGCCGGACGTGCCGCCGACAGCCGACGTCGCGGCACACGACATCCTGTCGCAGCTGCTCACCTCGCTGCAAGGTATCTGGCCCGCGAGCAACTACATCGGGCATGTGCCCCTGGGCGATTGCTGGCGGCATTCGGCGGTGAGAGGCGAAGGCCTGACGGATGGCTGGGTGCCGTTCCACAAGCTGTCGCAGTGGATGACCTATTCGCTGCTGGAGCCTTTCGAGTGGTCGGGCGTGAAGGTGCGCGACGTGCACATGCTCACCGCGTTGCCCGAGTACCGCAACGGCGGCCTGATGCTCGACTCCGGGCTGCTGCGCCTGCGCGATGAACAGGCGGCGCAGCAGACATGGCAGGTCGGCGACGAGATCATCGTCGAATGGCGCGCGCTCACGGTGGCATTGATGGACGAAGTCGCCGATGCGGTGCGCAAGAAGATGCACATGGACGATCACCACATGCCGCTGGCGAAAGTGCTGGAAGGCGGGTCGTGGGCGGCGGGACGCGCGTTGGCTGAAAAGCACCGGGGGGGTCTTCCTCCGCTGAAAGTCGTCTCGGACGGAACGGTCTTTTGATCGTCAACGCGGAAAGACACTGGATTGCGGATCAAGTCCGCAATGACAGAATGGAAGCATGAACAACGTTCACCTCCTCGACCACCCGCTCATCCAGCACAAGCTCACGCTGATGCGCAACAAGGAGGCATCGACCCATTCATTTCGCCGGCTGCTCAACGAGCTGGCGATGCTCATGACGTACGAGGTCACGCGCGATATGGCAATGCAGGAGATCGATGTCGAAACGCCCCTGGAAAAGACGAAGCAGAAGGTCATCGACGGCAAGAAGCTGGTGTTCGTCTCGATCCTGCGCGCCGGCACGGGCATCCTCGATGGCATGCTCACGGTCGTTCCCGGTGCACGCGTGGGCCACATCGGCCTGTATCGCGACCCGAAGACGCTGATGGCGGTGGAGTACTACTTCAAGATGCCGCAGAACATGCAGGACCGCGACGTGATCGTCGTTGATCCGATGCTCGCCACGGGCAACTCGGCGATCGCGGCGGTCGAGCGCATCAAGGAGCTCAGCCCGAAGTCGATCAAGTTCGTGTGCCTGCTCACATGCCCGGAAGGGATCGCCGCATTCCAGGGCTCGCACCCTGACGTGCCGATCTACACGGCGGCCATCGACCGGCAATTGAACGACCACGGCTACATCCTGCCGGGGCTCGGCGACGCCGGCGACCGCATCTTCGGCACGAAGTAGCGGCTATTTCTGCGGGCGCTTCAGCTCCTCGCGCTTCATCTTCAGGTATTCGTCGCGCTCCAGCTCGTGCAGCTGGCGCGGGTACCTTTCCGTCGCGTCGTACCACTGCGCGATGCGCTTCTCGGGCTGGGACTGCGAGAGGAAGGCATCGATGGCGAGGAAGTAGCGCAGCGTGTTGCGCTCCGCGATGCCGCGCACGCCGCCGACGTACTTGTCGCCTTCGTGCGTGAAGCCGATCTTGCCGCGGGCGACCGTTGCTAGGTAAAGACCCATCGCCAGGGAGCCCGCGCCGCTGCTGCTGAACGCATAGCCCATGTGCACGAACGTGCGCCCGCCGTCCAGCGGCACGGCTTCGGTAAACAAGCGGTAGTCGCGCGTGTCGTACGGGCCTTCGTCGGCCTCCATGCGGATCGCGACGTAGTCGGGCCGTTTCGTCGCCGCCACCCAGCGGAATGCCAGCAGGGAAGCCTGCTCGGGTGCCTGCGGCCCTTTCTTGCCGACGCGAATCTCCAGCGTCGTGCCGCGCGCATCGGTCGTGCGGCGGCACGACTTGGTGTTCTGGTGAAGGATCAGGATCTCGCACCACGCCGACTGTTCCGCCAATGCAGATGCCACGGTCTCGAACGGGTGTTCGACCACACCGAATACTTCTCCGTCGATGCGGCGCCCGGCGTCCTCCGACTGCAGCACGAGCGGGCCCCCGAGTTCGCTCGTGGCCAGCCGCGTCGCCATCGAGGCATATTGCGAGCGCAGGGCCGCAGCGCCCAAGGCATTGGCTGCGTGCGTGCCGGCCGCGAACAGCAGCGCGGAAATCAGGACGGCAAAAGGTTTCATCACAGCCCAGAGCTTAGACTCTCGCCCCGATGCGATCCAATCCCGCACTGGCGCTGCTCCTTGCGCTGGCTCTTCCCCCTGTCTTCGCCGCGCCGTTCACCCCCTCGAACGACGCCGAAGTCGTCGAGCGCCTGCCCGCCACCACGAACGACCCATCCGTGCGTCGCGTCGACTCGCTGCGCAAGCAGCTGGCCGCGCGCCCCGACGACGTCGCCTTGCGCCTCGAAGTCGCCCGCCGCTACTTCGACCTCGCGATGGCGCAAGGCGATCCGCGGTATGTCGGCTATGCGACAGCAGCCATCGGTCCACTGGAGAAACTCGCGCCCCGAAACGCAAGCTACTGGCTGGTGCGCGGGCTGTTGCAGCAATACAGCCATGACTTCGCCGCCGCGCTGCAATCGCTGCGGAAGGCGAGCGAGCTCGACCCGAATGCGGCGGAACCGGTCGCGTGGCGTGCCGCGATCGACATGGTGCAGGCGCGATATGCCGACGCGCTGGGCGAATGCACGCGACTCGTGCCGCTGGCCCATCCGATCTATGCGCAAGGCTGCACTGCTTATGTCGAAAGCAGCACTGGACGCTTGCGCGCCGCGTACGACACGCTCACGAGCGAGCTCGAAGCTTCGAAGGATGTCCTTCCCGAGGCCCGGCTTTGGGTGCACACGCGGCTTGCCGAAATGGCGATCCGCCTGCAGCGCCCCGACGAAGCCGAAAGGCATCTGAAGGCGGCGCTGGCCCTGGGCGTGACCGACCAGTTCCTGCTCGGCGCGTACACCGACTTCCTGCTTTCGCAGAAGCGTCCGGCGGAAGTGACGAGGCTGCTCGCCGATTGGGAGCGCTCCGACATCCTTTTGCTCCGCCTCGCGCTCGCGGGAAAGATGGCCAACGATCCCCGTGCCAAGGGTTGGGCCGACCAGCTGCGCGACCGCTTCAACGCTGCCGCGCAACGGGGCGACCGCTTGCACGAGCAGGAAGCCGCGCGCTTCGAGCTCGACGTCGAAGGCAACGCGAAAAAGGCCCTCGACTACGCCACGCGCAACTACACATCGCAAAAGGAGCCGCGCGATGCGGAGATCCTGATGCGGACCGCGCTCGCGGCAAACGAACCGAAGGCGGCCGAGCCGGCTTTGGCGTGGCTCAAGGCGAACAACTACGAAGACCCCGCGATGGCCGCACTGGCCGTGCAGCTCGCGACTGCGGGGGCGAAGAAGTGAAGCGGCTCCTTGTCTCGATGTGGGCACTGCTGTTGCCCATGGCGGCTCTCGCCCACAAGCCCAGCGACAGCTACCTCACCGTCCGCGCCGATGCGAACACCACCGGCGTCTCCGTGCGTTGGGACATCGCCCTTCGCGATCTCGACTACGTGCTGGAACTCGATCGCGACGGCAACGGACTGCTCACGTGGGGCGAGGTTCGCACACGCGCCGACGACATCACACGCTACGCGACCAGCCACCTCGATTTTTCCACGGCCGGCAAGGCCTGCGTATGGCGGACCGCCTCGCCCTTGCAGCTCGACAAGCACAGCGACGGCGCCTACGCCGTGCTGTCGCTGCAAGCCCGATGCGACGCACTCGAAGGCGGCCTCACGCTCAAGTACTCGCTGCTGTTCGACGTCGATCCGTCGCACCGCGGCCTCGTGCAGTGGATCGCGCCGGGGAGCGCCACGTCGCAGGCGCTCGTCTTCGGCACTGACAACTCGCAGCAGTTGCTGTCGATGCAAGTGCAAAGCGGCTGGCGAACACTGGGCCAGTACCTCGCGGATGGGATGTGGCACATCTGGATCGGCTACGACCACATCCTGTTCCTTCTCTCCCTCCTGCTGCCGGCCGTGCTCGTGCGCATGGCCGGCGAATGGCAGCCTGCCGGCAGCCTGAAGCGCTCGCTGATCGAAGTGCTCAAGGTCGTCACGGCGTTCACGCTCGCGCACTCGATCACTTTGAGCCTGGCGGCGCTGCAGGTGATCAGCCTGCCGTCACGCATCGTCGAGTCGACGATTGCCGCATCCGTCGTCTTCGCGGCGCTGAACAACCTGCGCGGCACCATCGAGAAGAAGCGCTGGGTGATGGCGTTCGTCTTCGGGCTGATCCACGGCTTCGGGTTTGCGTCGGTGCTGGCCGATCTCGGCCTGCCGCAGCAGGCCTTGGCGCTCGCGCTGGTGGGCTTCAACCTCGGCGTCGAAGTCGGCCAGATGGCGATCGTGGTGGTGTTCGTCCCGATCGCCTTTGCTTTGCGCCGCACGAACTTCTATCGCAAGGGCATCCTGACGTTCGGTTCCTTGATCGTTGCCGTGATCGCGGCATACTGGTTCGCCCAACGGGCATTCGACTTCCAGGGGCCGTTCTGACACGCCGGCGTGCGCCGGAATGACGGCTACTTGCTATCGGCCGTCAGCACCGGCTTGTCGCGGTACACCTGCGGCATCAGGGCCTTCAGGTTCGCGATCTTCGGCAAATCGTTGTACGCGATGTACGGCTGGTCGGGATGCAGCGTGGCGTAGTCCTGGTGATACGCCTCGGCGGCATAGAAGTCTTTCAGCGGCGCCACCTGCGTGACGATCTTCGACGGGTACGCCTTTGCGGCGTCGAGCTGCGCGATGTAGCGCTCGGTCACCTGCTTCTGGTCCGGTGTGCGATAGAAAACCGCGGAGCGGTATTGCGTGCCCGTGTCCGGCCCCTGCCGGTTGAGTTGCGTCGGGTCGTGCGCGACGGAGAAGAAGATCTGGAGCAGCTTCCCGTACGACACCTGCTTCGGGTCGTACGTCACCTGCACGGCCTCTGCATGGCCCGTCATGCCCGTGCTCACGAGCGAGTAGTTTGCCGTGGTCTTCTCGCCACCCGCGTAGCCGGAAACGGCGTTGAGCACGCCCTTCGTGTGCTGGAAGACGCCCTGCACGCCCCAGAAACACCCGCCCGCGAAGACGGCCGTTTCGGTCGGCGCGGTGACAGTCAGGTCTTGCGCAGGCGCCGGGAGTTTCACGGCCTTCTCGGCGGCGAACACGGAAGAGCAAGCAAAGGCGATGGCGGCGAGGAGGATGGTCTTGTTCATGTCAGGTTCGTCGGCGGCAATTCGGATTCCTTACGATAGCGCCATGCAGGCCATCGCGTACGTTTCGAATGCCGACAGCCACGAGATCATTGCGGTCAAGCTCGACCGCGAGAAAGGCACGCTCCACGTGCATCAGGCCGTCGAGGTCGGCGGCATGGTGATGCCGCTCGCACTCAGCCCGGACAGGCGGTTCCTCTATGCCGCGATCCGCTCGGAGCCGTATCACGTCGCGAGCTTCTCCGTCGATGCGACCACGGGCGAGTTGAAGGGGCTTGGCAGCGCTCCCCTACCGGACAGCATGGCGTACGTCATGACGGATCGCACCGGCCGCTGGCTCTTCGCGGCCTCGTACCCCGGGCACAAAATCACCGTGAGCCCGATCGCAATGGATGGCGTTGCGGGCGCTCCTGTGCAGG
>DATLBJ010000149.1:0-5090 GCA_035526975.1 Ramlibacter sp. | reverse complement strand
TACGCGAAGGACCAGCCAAAGGACCTGCTCTCCGTGCTCGCTGTCACCGGCGAGTGGCTGACGCATGCGTTGAAGAAGCATTCCACGCTGGTCGAAAAGAACATCGATGCGCTTTCCGGCCTGCTGCAGTTGAACAAGGCGGAGCGCGCGCTGCTGCTGTACGGCACCCTCGCGCGCTACCAGCGCGACCTGCGCAGCCTGCTGGTCGAATTCAAGGTGAACAACGCGCCCGAGGCCTATGCCGCGATCGCGGAGATCGCCGGCGTCAACGCGAACGAAGTCGGCGAAGCGCTGCGCGCCGGTTCGCGGCTGGAGCGCATCGGGCTGGTCGAGAACCTGATCTCCGAGCACAACATCACCGACCTGGCCGACCTGATGAAAGTCAGCGAGAAGCTGCCTCCGGTGCTGATGCGCGAATACCGCGACGAAAGCGAATTGATGGCCGTGTTCACCCGGCCGTCGTCGAAGAGCGAGCTCAAGCTCGGCGATTTCTCGTTCGTCGCCGAGGACGCGCAGATGCTTTCCGCGCTGCTGAAGAACGCGGTGACGCGCAAGGAGGCGGGCGTCAACGTGCTGCTCTATGGCCCGCCCGGCACCGGCAAGACGGAACTGGCGAAGGTGGTCGCGCAATCGGCGGGGCTGGAGCTGTTCGAAGTGGAATACGCCGACCGCGACGGCAACTCGCTGTCGGGCCGCGACCGCTATCGCTCGCTGCAGATCGCGCAGGTGTTCCTCAAGGGCAGCGCGCAGGCGGCGCTGCTGTTCGACGAGGTCGAGGACGTGTTCCCGCCGATCTCGAGCGAAGCCGCGCAGATCATGATGCGCGCCGAGCAGGTGGTCGCGCCCGGGACCGGCAGCGTCAGCGGCAAGGCGTGGGTCAACCAGATCCTCGAATCGAATTCGGTGCCGACGATCTGGGTGACCAATCGCATCGAGCAGATCGACCCGGCGTTTCGCCGCCGTTTCGCGTACCACCTCGAATTGAAATCGCCGCCGCCGGGCGCGCGCGAAACGATCGTGCGCAAGACCCTCGAAGGCGCAGCGGTGTCGGACGCGTTCGTCGGCAAGCTGACGGAGCGCAAGGGCCTGACACCGGCGCAGATCCGCACGGCGGTGCGCTTCGCACAGCTTGCGGGCACCGAAGAGGCGACGACTGAACAACTGATCGAGCGCCAGCTGCGCAACGCCGACCACGCCCTGGGCAACCGGGCGCACGACTGGGGCCAGCGCCGCGCGGTGACGAGGTACGACCTCGACATGCTGCACGTCGAAACGCGCTTCGAGATCCCGCGCATCGTCGAGGCGCTACGCGCGCGCGGCCACGGCACGCTGTGTTTCTTCGGCGCGCCGGGCACGGGCAAGACGGCCCTGGCCGAGCACATCGCGCAAAGCCTCGACAAGCCCTTGCTGGTCAAGCAGGCCAGCGACCTCATGAGCAAGTTCGTCGGCGAGACCGAGCAGAACATGGCCGCGATGTTCGAGGAGGCCCAAAGCGAAAAGGCCGTACTGCTGCTCGATGAGGCCGACAGCTTCCTGCAGGACCGCCGCGGCGCGCAACGCACCTACGAAGTCACCGAGGTCAACGAGATGCTGCAGGGCATGGAGCGGTTCGACGGCATTTTCGTGTGCACGACCAACCTGATGGACCGCATCGACCAGGCGGCGCTGCGCCGCTTCACGTTCAAGATCCGCTTCAAGCCGCTCACGTCCGCGCAACGCGAACGCATGTTCGTCGTCGAAGCACTCGACGGAAACGGCGACGCATTGACGGAGCCGGTGCGTTCACGCCTGCTGAAACTCGAGCAGCTGTGTCCCGGGGACTTCGCCGCCGTCAAGCGGCAGGTCGTGATCCTGTCCACCCACTTCACGCCCGAGGAGTTCCTCGAGCAGCTCGAGGCCGAGCACCGCATCAAGCCCGAAGTGCGCGAGTCGCGCAACATCGGGTTCATGCAGTAAGCGGCGCCCGCGGGCTACGCCGACTGGACCACCCGCAGCACTTCGCGGCCGTACGCTTCGAGCTTCTTGGCGCCGATGCCGCTGATGCCTTGCAGCTCGCCCAGCGACGTGGGCGCCAGCGCCGCGATCGCGGCCAGCGTCGCGTCGTGGAAGATCACATAGGCGGGCAGGTTGTGTTGGCGCGCGATTTCCGAGCGCCACGCCTTGAGCGCGGCGAAGCGCGCGTTGCCGGCGTCCGTCAGGCCCGCGCTCACCGCCGCCGCGGGCACGCCGGGCGCTCGCTTGCGCCGCCCACCGCCTTGCTGCGACACCGATTCGCGCAGCAGCACCGGCACCTCGCCGCGCAGCACCGCGCGCGACTGCCCGGTGAGCTTGAGCGTATTGAAGGCCTCGCTGTCCACCGCCAGCGCGCCGATCGCGACGAGCTGGCGCAGCACGCCGCGCAACTGCACCTCGCTGAATTCGGCGCCGATGCCGAAAGTCGACAGCGCCTCGTGCCGGAATTGCGCGACCTTGTCCGTGGCCTTGCCGCGCACGATGTCCATGACGTGCCCCGCGCCGAACGAAATGCCGCTGGCCTGCTGCACGCGGTACACGGTCGACAGCAATTTTCGCGCGGCATCGGACGCGTCCCAGACACGCGGCGGCGCGATGCAGTTGTCGCAATTGCCGCAGGGCTGCGACGCCTCGCCGAAGTAGCGCAACAGCCGCACGCGCCGGCAGTCGGTGGCTTCCGCGAGCGCGAGCAGCGCGTCGAGCTTGCCGCGCATCACCTGCTTGAATTCGTCGGGCGCCGGGCTCTCGTCGATCATGCGCCGCTGGTTCACCACGTCCTGCAAGCCGTACGCCATCCACGCCGCGGCCGGCAGGCCGTCGCGCCCCGCCCGGCCAGTCTCCTGGTAGTAGCCTTCGATGTTCTTGGGCATGTCGAGGTGCGCGACGAACCGCACATCGGGCTTGTCGATGCCCATGCCGAACGCGATGGTCGCCGCCATCACGATCCCCTCCTCGCGCAGGAAGCGGTCCTGGTTCCGCTGGCGGATCTCCGCCTCGAGGCCCGCGTGATAAGGCAGAGCGTTCACGCCGTGCTGGTCGAGCAGCGCCGCGATTTCCTCGACGCGTTTGCGCGTCTGGCAATACACGATGCCCGACGCGCCGGCGTGGTCCTCGCCCACGAAGCGCAAGAGCTGGGCCGCCGCGTCTTTCTTTTCGACGATGGTGTAGGAGATGTTGGGGCGGTCGAAACTGCTGATGAACTGCCGGGCGTCCTGCAGTTGCAGGCGTTCGAGGATGTCCTCGCGCGTGATCGCATCCGCGGTGGCTGTCAATGCGACGCGCGGTACGCCGGCGTAGCGTTCGTGCAGCACGGTGAGCGCGCGGTATTCCGGGCGGAAGTCGTGGCCCCACTGGCTCACGCAATGCGCTTCGTCGATGGCAAAGAGGCTCAGCTTGCCACGCTCATGCAAGGCATCGAGCTGCGACAGGAAGCGCGGCGTCGTGACGCGTTCGGGCGCGGCGTACAGCAGCGTGAGGTCGCCTCGCGCGAGCCGGCCCTCGATGGCGGACGCCTGGTCGCTGTCCAGCGTCGAATTGAGGAACGCGGCCTCGACGCCGGCCTCGCGCAATGCGCCGACCTGGTCGTGCATCAGCGCGATGAGGGGCGACACGACGATCGCCGTGCCATGACCTTGCCGCTCGCGCACCAGCGCCGGCACCTGGTAGCACAGCGACTTGCCGCCGCCCGTGGGCATCAGTACCAGCGCGTCACCGCCGGCCGTGACGTGGTCGACGATGTCGCCCTGCTGGGCGCGAAACGCTTCGTAGCCGAAAACTTCGCGCAGGATGGAAAGGGGGGAAGGCGGCAAGATGTCCCTGGTCTGTGCGCCGGTGCGCGGGCTTTCCTACAATGAACGCACCATGAAGCCGGTCGTGTACACCCGCGGGCAGCAATTGCCCTCAATCCTTGCCCATCGCATCGTCATACTGGATGGCGCGATGGGCACGATGCTGCAGCGGTTCCGGCTGTCCGAGGAAGATTATCGCGGCACGCGCTTCAAGGACCATCCCAAGGACCTGCGCAACAACGGTGACCTGCTGTCGCTGACGCGGCCCGATGTCGTGCGCGACATCCACGAGGCCTATCTCGGCGCCGGCGTGGACATGATCGAGACCAACACCTTCGGCGCCACGCGCGTCGCGCAGGACGACTACGGCCTGGGCGCCTTCGCCCTCGAGATGAACGTTGAAGCCGCGAAGCTCGCGCGCGCCGCCGCCGACAAGTTCTCCACGCCGGACAAGCCGCGCTTCGTCGCCGGCGCCCTCGGCCCGACGCCGAAGACGGCCAGCATCAGCCCCGACGTGAACGATCCGGGCGCGCGCAACGTCGACTTCGAGCAGTTGCGCCGCTCTTACTACGAACAGGCCCAGGGCCTGACCGAAGGCGGCGCGGACCTGCTGCTGGTCGAGACGATCTTCGACACGCTCAACGCCAAGGCGGCGCTGTTCGCGGTCGAGGAGTACTTCGAAGACTCCGGCCAACGCCTGCCGCTGATCGTGAGCGGCACGGTCACCGATGCGTCGGGGCGAATCCTGAGCGGCCAGACCGTGACCGCGTTCTGGTACAGCATCCGCCATGCGCGCCCGCTGGCCGTGGGCCTGAATTGCGCGCTCGGCGCCGCGCTGATGCGCCCGTACATCCAGGAGCTCGCGAAAGTCGCGGGCGACACGTTCATCAGCTGCTATCCCAATGCGGGCTTGCCGAACCCGATGAGCGAAACTGGCTTCGACGAAACGCCGGAAGTCACGGCGCGCCTGTTGCGC
Organism: Ramlibacter sp.; assembly: GCA_035526975.1. Taxonomy (GTDB): domain Bacteria; phylum Pseudomonadota; class Gammaproteobacteria; order Burkholderiales; family Burkholderiaceae_C; genus Ramlibacter. Next base: position 314 of record DATLBJ010000149.1, on the reverse strand, counting down.
GAGTTTGCGGCCGAAGGCCTGGTGAACATCGTCGGAGGTTGCTGCGGCACCACGCCGGAGCACATCACTGCGATCCGCGAAGCGGTGCATCCGCTGCCCGCCCGCAGCGTGCAGCGTGAGTTCTTCTACAAGGAAGCGGCCTAGCTTTTTCAGTCGGCCGACGCGCCCCGCGGGCGGTAACCCGCGGGGCCCCGGTGCGTCCATGCGGTGCTGGTAAGCAGGCCTGTCCGAGCTCCCAGTGTCTTCGGGCGCGCTCCGGAATTCTTCCTGGTTTTCCTCGGTGTCTGACCCAGAACAGGATAATCTCCTGTGAT
>DATLBJ010000148.1:0-9507 GCA_035526975.1 Ramlibacter sp. | reverse complement strand
ACGTGTTCGACAGCCAGACCGACACGGAGGTCATCGCCCACCTCGTCGACAGCCTGTACGAGGGCGACCTGTTCGAGGCGGTGAAAAGCGCGACGAAGAATCTGCACGGTGCGTACGCGATCGCGGTGTTCTGCAAGGACGAACCGCATCGCGTCGTCGGTGCGCGCGCGGGCTCCCCGCTCGTGCTGGGCGTCGGCAAGGAAAGCGGCGAGAACTTCCTGGCCAGCGATGCGATGGCGCTCGCGGGCGTGACCGACCAGATCGTGTACATCGAGGAAGGCGACGTCGTCGACGTGCAGCTGGGCAAGTACTGGATCGTCGATGCCCAGCACAAGGCGGCGACGCGTCCGGTGAAGACGGTCGTTGCGCACAGCGGCGCCGCCGAACTTGGTCCATACCGCCACTACATGCAGAAGGAGATCTTCGAGCAGCCGCGCGCGGTGGCGGACACGCTCGAAGGCGTCCAGGGGATCACGCCGGAGCTGTTCGGCGACGGCGCGCATCGGGTGTTCAAGGAAGTCGACCAGGTGCTGATCCTGGCTTGCGGCACGAGCTATTACGCGGGCTGCACGGCGAAGTACTGGCTGGAGTCGATCGCGAAGATCCCGACTTCGGTCGAGATCGCCAGCGAGTACCGCTATCGCGACACGGTGCCCCATCCCGGCACGCTGGTCGTGACCATCACGCAGTCCGGCGAGACGGCCGACACGCTGGCCGCCTTGCGCCATGCGCAGTCGCTGGGCATGAACAAGACGCTGACCGTGTGCAACGTCGCCACGTCGGCGATGGCGCGGGAGTGCAAGCTTGCGTACATCACGCGCGCCGGCGTCGAGATCGGCGTCGCTTCGACGAAGGCGTTCACGACGCAGCTTGCCGGGCTGTTCCTCCTGACGCTCGCACTCGCACAGGTGAAAGAGCGGTTGAGCGATGAACAGGAAGAGGCTCACCTCAAGGCAATGCGCCACCTGCCGTCGGCGCTGGCGGCGGTGCTTGCGCTGGAGCCGCAGATCATCGGCTGGGCCGAACATTTCGCCGACAAGGAGCACGCGTTGTTCCTCGGGCGCGGGCTGCACTACCCGATCGCGCTCGAAGGCGCGCTCAAGCTCAAGGAGATCACGTACATCCACGCCGAGGCGTACTCCGCCGGAGAACTCAAGCATGGTCCGCTCGCGCTCGTCACGAGCGAGATGCCGGTGGTCACCGTCGCGCCGAACGATGCGCTGATCGAGAAATTGAAGAGCAACATGCAGGAAGTGCGCGCCCGCGGCGGCGTCCTGTACGTGCTCGCCGATGCCGATTCGAAGATCGAAAGCGAAGAGGGCATCCACGTCATCCGCCTGCCGGAACACTACGGCCCGCTCAGTCCGATGTTGCACGTCGTGCCGCTGCAATTGCTGGCGTATCACACGGCGTGTGCCCGGGGAACGGACGTCGACAAACCCAGGAACCTCGCGAAGAGCGTGACTGTCGAGTAAACGCGCGCGCCGACTCGGCCCATCGGTGTTTTCCGACATCGCGGCGGCCGCGCCAGCCGTTTGATTGGATGTCACCACACCGGAGAGACATCCATGAAAGCAACAGCTTTGATCGCTGCCGCCGTGCTCGCTTGCGGCACGGCCGCATACGCCCAACAGCCCACCGATCCGTCGGCACGCGGCGAAGAGAACGCACGCGTCGACCAGCAGGACCACGGGCAGGCGAACGCCAAGATGCGAAATGGTGCGCACCGCCTCGGCGACAAGGTCCGCCACGGCTGGAATCGCCTGACCGACAAGACGCGCCAGGTCGCGCACAACGACCGCCGCCACCATCACGCCAACGACACGCGCGCCATGGGCGCTTCCCGTGACACGCGCGACGTCGAGTCCACGCGCCACCAGCGGATGGACGACGCCTACGCCAGCTGGAAGGCGAAGCACGACAAGGACGAGCGCCGCTGAGCTGAGCCGGCTACCGTCGCGATGCCGGGCTGGCACCACCATCGCGGGTGGTGATACGCTTGGCCGCGATGGTTGCTCCTGAATCGCGTTCGATCGACGCCGCGGCCGAAGCCGCGCGATATGCCCTCCTTCGGCGGCTCGCGCCGTCCATGCGGCACCACCTCGTGGTGCCCCTCCAGCCCATCGGCATGGTCTACGAGATCATGGAACGCCGCCTTCGCGCGCCGGTGCCCAACTTCGCCGAGATCCAGGAAGGTGCGCACAAGATCAATGGCTACGCGCGCGCGGCGCTGGCTTCATGCGTCGATGTGATCACGTGGCTGGCGCCCGAAGAGCAAGCGCGCACGACGGCGAGGGAAGGGCTGAGTGAAATCCTGCTGCTGTTGCAGACCGGTTTTACTTTCCGTGGATTCGCGTTGCGCGACGAGTTGGGCGAAGTGGCAGGCGAAGTGAGCCGCGCCGCGTTCCGCACGGTCGTCACCGGCGCCCTGGTCTTCCTGTCCGACGATGCCACGCCGCCCGCGCAGATCACGATCAGCGGCGAAGCGTCGTCCAACGCGCTGGTGCTGGCGGTCAGCGTCGAGCCGGGCACCGGCGAAGCAGGGTTTGCGACCGCGCCGACGTATCGCCCGCTGTCCTGGGGTGATGTGCAGGCCCTGGCAACGGCGGACCGCGTTCAGCTCGAGCGCGATGGCGCCGGGCTGCGGGTCAGCCTGCCTTGGGCACACGCGAGCGCCTGACCGGCGCGCCGGCTTTCTTCATCAACGCGGGCACTGCACCCGGCAGTTCGCGCGCGAGGAAGCCGAGCGGGCCCAGTTCGCGCGCCAACCATTGCCCCGCCAGTGCATGCATCACGACACCCCAGGCGCATGCTTGCTGCAACGGCACGCCACGTGCGGCGAAACCGAGCATGAGGCCCGCAAGCACGTCACCCGAGCCCGAGGTTGCAAGGCCGGGGCTCTCGCCTTCGTGTCGCCAGCACTCGCCTTGCGGTGTGGCGATCCATGTGGTCGAGCCTTTCAGTGCGACCACCGCGTTCCATTGCGCCGCGGCGTCGCAGGCGATGCGCTGTGCATCGCGTACGACGTCCTCCTTGCCGATCCCCAGGAGGTGCGCCATCTCCCCCGCATGCGGCGTCATCAGCACCGGCTGCCCGAAGCGGCCCAGGTCCGAGACCACGTCCATCGCCGACGCATCCAGCACAACGGGAATGCCGCGGCATCGCTCGAGCAAGGCACGCGTAAATGCGACGCTGCCGCGCGCGTCCATCATGCCCGGCCCCACCAGCACAGCCGCGACGCCGTCGAACGTCGAACCGATCGCCTCGACACTTTTCGCGTCGAACGAGCCGGCCCCCGTTTCCGCCAGCGCGATGACTCGCGCCTCGGGCACCACCTGCGACATGTGCTGCGCGACCGAACGCGCCGTGGCGATCACCAACTTGCCCGCGCCGGCACGCAAGGCGGCAATCGCGGCAAGTTGCACGGCGCCTGCGATCTCGCGGCTTCCGCCGGCGACGAGCACCCGTCCGCGCTCTTCCTTGTCCGCATCGGCTGCCACTTGCGGCAGCGGCCATTCGCGCAAGGCACGCGCATCCAGGTCGTGCAAGCGTTGCGTCATGGCTTCGCAGCGACGGGCGTGTCGGGCTCGCGTGTGACGGGTGCGCCCGCCTTTTGCAGCGGCGCGACGAAATTCACGAGGTCCGTCACGAGCTGGTCGCGCGCGGCATCGTAGCGATACGAGGTCACACCGCAGTTCGGGACGTCGCCGCGCCGGTCGATCGTGAGGATCTCGGCCTCGTCCATGCATTCGATGAGGTAGCGCATGCAGTTGACGATGACCTGGTGGCCGACGACCAGCACGCGCTGGCCCCCGTGCTCGCGCGTCATCATCTCGACCACGCTGCGCAACCGCAGGATGACATCGCACCAGCTCTCACCGCCGGGTGGGCGGAAATAGAACTTGCCCACGTGCGACCGCTGTGTCGACAGCTCGGGATATTTCGCGCGGATGCCATGCCCCGTGAGCCGGTCGATGATGCCGAACTCCTTTTCGCGCAGCCGTTCGTCGATGCGCAAGCGCAGGTCGATGCCCGCGGCTTCGACAATGAGTTTCGCTGTCTGCCGCGCGCGCAAGTAGGGCGAGCACAGCAGCACATCGGGGCGGATGTCCTGGGACAGGCTGCCGAACCACAGCCCCAGCGCGTGTGCCTGCACGCGGCCCAGCTCGGAAAGCGGCACGTCGATGTCGCGCTCCGCGATGTCGATTGTGGGCAGACCCGCCGCTTCCGCCGCGTCGCGCGCGACGTTGCCCGCGCTTTGCCCATGGCGGACCACCCACAAGGTCTGCGGCCAGTTCTTCATCGCGGCTTGAAGCCGATGGCCCTCATCGCCTTCGCGATCGATGTGCGGCTTTTCTCGTAGTCGGCCCAGGGCTCGTTGCCTTCGTCCAGGCGGTTGTGCACCGTCGCGACGGTCCAGTGCGCGCCGCCTTTGAGCGAGCCGAGTTCGCTCCAGCGCACCGGCACCGAGATGCCGAGCCCCGGCCGCGTGCGCGCCGACCATGCGCACACCGTCGTCGCACCATAGCCGTTGCGCAGGTAGTCGATGAAGATCTTGCCGACACGATTGGTCCCGCCGCTTTTTGCGACGAAGCGGTCCGGGATCGTGCGCGAAAGGTGCTGGACCACGGCTTGCGAAAAGTCCTTCACCGTATCCCAGTCGTATTGCTTCTTCAGCGGCACCACGATGTGCAGGCCCTTGCCCCCGGTCGTCTTCAGGAAATTCGGCAGGCCCAGCTCGTCGAGAAAGGCGTGGACAAGCTGCGCCGCCTCCTGGATCTGGTGCCACTCGATGCCATCGCCCGGGTCGAGGTCGAACGTCACGCGATCGGGCTTGTCCATCGTCGTGTACACGCCGTTCCATGTGTGGATCTCGACCACGTTCATCTGCGCCGCCGACAGCAATCCTTCCTGGCGGGCCACGTAGACCATGGGCGGATGGCCGGGAAAGATCGCAGGGTCGAGCGGCTCGATGCCGGCGAGCTTGTAGCGGTCGAGGTGTTTCTGGAAGAACAGTTGCCCGCCGATGCCGTCGGGCGCGCGAACCATCGCGATCGGCCGGTCCTTCAGGTGCGGCCACATCAACTGCGTGACCAGCGCGTAGTACCGCACGAGGTCGATCTTCGTCGTGCCGCTTTGCGGATCGACGATGCGTTCGGGGTTGCTCACCCGCAGCGTCGAAGGCAGGCCAGCCGGAGCAACGGCGGCAGCGCGCGTCGCCTTCGTCGCCTTCGTCGATTTGGGCACCCCCTTGGCCTGCTTGTCCACGGGGGCGTCATGCCGGGCTTGCTCACGCACGATCGTCGCGGCCTTCTTGTCCTCGCGCAGGCCGTGGAACACCGAGTGACGCACGCGGTTGTCGCGGGTCCACTCGCCGAAGGTCACCTCGCACACCAGTTCCGGCTTGACCCAGTGCGGTTTCTTCGGGACGGTGGTGCCGGCGTCGAAGGGGCTCTTGTCCGCGGCGAGCTTGCCGAGCCGGGCGCGCAGGTCGCGCAAGGTCTTGTCGTCGAATCCGGTGCCCACGCTGCCCGCGTATTGCAGAAGCCCGTTGCTGTCGTGTACGCCGAGCAGCAGTGAACCGATGCCCGCGCGAGAGCCTTGCGGGTCGGTCCAGCCGCCGATCACGAATTCCTGGCCGAAGCCGCACTTGAGTTTGATCCAGTCGGACGAGCGCCGGTTGGCATACGCCGAATCGCGCCGCTTGCCGATCACGCCTTCCAGGCCGAGCTTGCACGCGGACTCGAGCACTTTCGCCGGCGGTGCGTCGAATTCTTCCGAGAAGCGCACGTTCGGGTGCGGCTTGCGTTGCACGATCCGCTGCAACACCGCGCGACGCTCGACCAGCAGCACCTCGCGCAGGTCGTAACCCGCGCAATAGGGCAGGTCGAACAGGTAATACACCATGTCGGCGGTTCGCGCCGTGTCGAACGCGCCCTGCAACGCCTGGAAGTCCGACATGCCTTTTTCGCCCGGCATGATGATTTCGCCGTCGTACCAACCGTCGGGCAGCTCCATGGATTCGAGCGCCTTCTTGAGCGCGCTGAGCTTCGCTGTCCAGTCGTTTCCGTTTCGCGTGACAAGCTGGATGCGGCCACGCTCCACGCGCGCACACATCCGGTAGCCGTCGAACTTGATCTCGAAGATCCAGTTCTGCGCATCGCGCGGCGCCTCGTCGACCAGTGTCGCCAGCTCGGGCTGCAACTCCTCGGGAAGCGCGGCCTTGCGCGCGCCTGCGGGGGGGCCACTCGTCGCGACTGCTTTCGGGGCAGACGATTTCGCGGCAGGCCGGTCTTCGAGGTTGTTGACGCTGTCCGGCAGCTCGTCGACCACGCTGAATTCGGTGGCGGGTCGCGCGAAGTCGTCGCGCTCCTTGATCAACAGCCACGGGATGCGATCTTCGCGCTGCTCGCCGCGCCCGTTGGTGCGCACCAGTGTCCAGCGGCCGTGCATCTTGTGGCCGCGCAATTCGAACTTGAGCCGTCCGTCGCGATAGCCCTTGTGCGGGTCCTCGGTCGGGACCCACACCCCTTTGTCCCAGATGATCACCTTGCCGGCGCCGTAGTTGCCGGCGGGGATGGTGCCTTCGAATTTGTTGTACGAGAGCGGATGGTCCTCGGTCGGCATCGCCATCCGCTTGTCCGCGGGATCGAAGCTGGGGCCTTTCGGGACGGCCCAGCTTTTCATCGTGCCTTCGAGCTCGAGCCGGAAGTCGTAGTGCAGCCTCGAAGCCCAGTGTTTCTGGATGACGAAGGTGCGTGCCTTCTCGTTCGCCGCGCCGCCCGAGGCGGGCTCGGGCGTCGCTTCGAAATTGCGCTTCTCGCGATAGGTCTTGAGCGCCTTGAAGGAGCGGTCGTCGCCCATCGCCGCGCGTCAGCCTTGCATGCGGAACTGGTCGCGCAGCATCTTCACCTGGTCATGGTTGCGGCGCACGCCTTCCATCTGGCTCTCGACGATGAGCTTGAGGTGCGGCGGCATCGGCTTCTGCAGGGCCTTGGCGTAGCGCGCCTTCGCGTTGTCCTCGCCGCGCTCTGCTTCCTCGAGCACCGCCTTGTCGTCGTAGGTGGAAAGCGCCGACTTCACCGCGACCCAGCCGCGGTGCAGCGCACCCGCGGTGCTGCCGTGCTCTTCCACGCGGCCGCCGGATGCGCGAATCTGTTCGTTCAGCTCCTGCGCACCGCGGCGGCAATCGTCGGCGCGCTGGAGGAACATCGCCTTCAGGTCTTGCCGCTTGCACTGCTCGGCGCACGCGCGGAAGCCGTATTCGCCATCGAGGGAGCATTCGACCAGGTCCTGCAGCAGGTCGATGACGTCGTCGCTGTCTCCGCCTTCGTTGCCCGCCGTTTGCATGTTGCCGACTGCCGCCGCGGATCCACCGCCTGCGCGCAGCCCGAGATCATTGCGACGGCCCATGCTCGTCACATCGGCCGTGCCTGCAGTGCTCATCGCGCCGCCGCGCATCGACGAATCGACCCGCGCCCACGCGGCCTGGCTCGCCGGCCGCGCGTTGTCCCAATCGAGCGCCGATCCGCCGCGCGTGGTTTCCCATTCGTTCGCGAGCTGCGGTTCGGCAGCATCCCAGTTCTCGTAGCGCGTGCGGCCCGTCACTCCGAGGCGATACGCGGGCGCGTAGTCGTCGTAGCTTCGGCCTTGCTCGTAGTAAGGCTCGCGCTGGTAGTTGTCGCGCCAATGGCTCTCTTCGGCGGCGGGGTCGATCGCCTCGGCGGCGGCGCGACCGGCCAGGCCACCCACGAGCGCGCCGACGACGCCTCCCACGACCATGCCCGCGGGGCCGCCGGCGGCACCCGCCGCCGCGCCCGCGACAGCGCCGCCTACGGCGCCAACGCCCGTGCCTACGGGATGCGAATCCGCCTCACCACTGATGGGGTCGCGATGGAGGTCCTTGTCTTCTGCCATGTCTTTTTCTCCTTGAAAATCGTTGCATCCCCCATCTTCTGCGCGCAGCACTGCCGGGCAGTCAGAACACGGGACCACTGCCTGTAGGAGCAAGGCCTACCGCCCCGAAAACGGCCACATTCGATTCCTGCGCCGTCCTACAGTCCGGCAGCCGCGCGCGGCGCAATCTCGAGGCATGAAGTACTCGCTGCGCAAGACCCCTTCGCACTTGCACCTTGCGTACAAGTACGGCGAGGGCACCGACGGCCTGCTGGGGCGCAATTTCATGCTGGACGTCGAGGACAACGTGCTCACGCTCACGATCGACCTCACGCCCAATTTCCACACGCGCAACAAGAGCGCGTCGGCGTACCTCGACGCCGTGAATTTCGCGCACAACCACCACAAGCTGCGTTACCTGCAATGCGCGGACAACCTCGTGCGCGCCCGCCTGATCAAGGCCTGGGAACAGGTGCCGGATCCGACGCTCATCATGTGCCTTGAACTCGGTCCGCGCGGCCGGTATCAGTACACGGTGCAACCGCATTCGCTGTTCATGGGCGGGATCCAGTTCGACGTGCAGGAGGTCCTCGAAGAAGAAGCCGGGCGCACGCGCACGCACGCGCATGAGCTCCACGGGTCGAGGCACGCATGAGGTCGGGCTGGCTGGGCATGCTCGCCCGCATCGGCTGCGCACTGGCGGTCGGATGCGCCTCGCTTTCCGCATTCGCCGACCCGGGTACGTTGCGCGCGAAACATACGGAACTGCGCGAGCAGCTGCGCAATAACTCCTACCACCGCCCGATCTACATTGAATCGGCCGAAGAAGGCGACACGCTCAAGGGCGATGTCTACGCGGTGTTGAACCACCCGTTCGAGGAACTCGCTTCATCGCTCAAGCAGCCGAACGACTGGTGCTCCATCCTCATCCTGCCGTTCAATACCAAGTACTGCCACCCGGTGAAGGCCGGTAACGGGGCCACGATGCTGACGATGCGCATCGGCCGCAAGGCGGACCAGCCGGTGGACGAGGCCTACCGCGTCGACTTTGCGCTGCGGCCGGTCGCAGCGACCGACGACTATTTCGAAAGCCGCCTCACCGCGCGGGAAGGGCCCGTGGGCACGCGCGACTACCGCATCACGCTCGAAGCGGTTCCGCTGGACAACGGCCGCACGTTCATGCACCTGGCGTACTCGTATGCATCGGGAGGGATGGGGCGATTTGCGATGCAGGCCTATCTCAACACCGCGGGGCGCGACAAGGTCGGTTTCTCGGTCGTCGGCAAGGATGGCAACGGCGAGCCGATCTACATTGCCGGTGTGCGCGGCGCAATCGAACGCAACGTGATGCGCTACTACCTGGCGATCGATGCGCACATGGCTTCGCTGGCGGCACCGCCGGACCAGCAACTGGACAAGCGCATCGAGACCTGGTTCAACTCCGCCGAGCGCTATGCGCGCCAGCTGCACGAGATGGACCGCGCGCAGTACGTCGCCTTGAAGAAAGGCGAGTTCGAGCGCCAGCAGGCGATGATCGAGTGACCGCCTTTACTTGAGGCCGGCCGCTGCACGCAGCGCGGCAGCCTTGTCGGTCCGCTCCCACGTGAACTC
>DATLBJ010000147.1:0-13768 GCA_035526975.1 Ramlibacter sp. | reverse complement strand
GCCGCGGCAGCCATCTCCTGCGCCGCGGGCGTCAGCGCCCATTCGTAGAACTTCTTCGCGGCCTCGAGGTTGCGTGCCCCCCTGACGATGCTCATCGAGCCGATCTCCGCGCCGGTGCCGTCGGCGGGCGTGACCGTCTCGACCGGGTAGCCCTGCATCTTCTCCCCGGGGCCGTCATGCACGAAGCTGACCGACACCGCGGTCTCGCCGCGCGCAACCGCCTTGATCGGCCCGGTGCCCGAGCGCGAGTACTGTCCGACGTTGCGATGCAAGGCCTTGAGGTAATCGAACGCCTTCTCCTCGCCCATCAGCTGCACCAGCGTGGCGATCATCGTGTAGGCCGTGCCGCTGGATGCAGGATTCGCGACCTGCACTTCCCCCTTGTACTCGGGCTTGACGATGTCGCCCCAGGTCTTCGGCACGGCGAGCTTTTTCCTGGCCAGCAGCTCGGGGTTGTACCCAAAGCCCAGTGGGCCGGAATAGATGCCCACCGTCTTGTAGCCGGATTGCTGCGCCTGCTGCTGCGCCCAGTCGTGAAGCTGTGCGAGCGACGGCGACCTGTATTCGAGCGTGAGCCCCTGCTCCGCTGCCTGCAGGTGCGGATCGCCCGTGCCGCCGAACCACACGTCGGTCTTGGGGTTCTCGCGCTCGGCGATCAGCTGCGCGAGCGCTTCACCGGACCCCTTGAGCGAAACGTTCACGCGCGTGCCGGTGGTGCGCGCGTACACGGTCGCCATCATGTTGCACCACTCGGCTTGCACCGAGCAGATGACGTTGACCTGGCCTTGCGCACCGGCGATGCCGCAGGACGCGGCCAGTGCAATCGCGCAGACGAGCTTTTTCATGCCGCGAGCTTAGCCAGCCGCGCCTTTCGCGTCTATATTGATTCGATGAGGATCGGCAAGGCCACGGTCACCCTCGTCATTGCGATCGCTGCAGCGACGGCGGCGTATTGGTACTGGTCCCCCCACCTTGCGATGCGCGACATGCAGAATGCGGCGCAGCGCGGCGATGCGGACGCCCTCAATGCGCACATCGATTTCCCGGCCGTGCGGGAAAGCCTGCGGGGCCAGGTGGCGGGCATGCTCGCGCAGAAGATGGGCGAGGCCAAGGACAACCCCTTCGCCGCGCTGGGCACCGCGATCGGCATGGCCTTCGCCGACCAGATGCTGCAGGTGTTCGTGCGGCCCGAGACGATCGCGGCGTCGATGCGCACCGGGCTGTGGGATCCCTTGGGCGAGGCCCCGGCAAGCCGGCCCGCCGGTGGCGAGGAAAAGCTTGCGTGGAGCTACGAGCGCGAGGGCGCAAACAAGGTCATCGTCCGGCCTCATCGCAAAGGCGAACCCGCTGACCCGCAGCGCCCCGCGTATGTGCTGGTGCGGCATGGCTTCGCTGACTGGAAGCTGTCGGAGATCCGCATTCCTTTGCCCCTCACTCACAACTAAGGAATCGCTAAGCGACACCTAAAGGGCGGCTCCTACAGTCAATGCATCGACACACCGCCGATGCAACACTGAAAAGGAAACGCCATGAACAAGTCGCTTATCACCCTCGCCGCTGTCGCCGCTTTCTCGGGCGCCGTTTTCGCGCAGGACGCGGACCCGTCGGGCCAGTTCGCGCTGCAGATCCAGAGCTCGCGCACCCGCGCCGACGTTCAAGCCGAAGCGGTCGCCGCCGTTGCGCGTGGCGCGCTGCGCCCCAGCAACCCGCACGCCAGCGCCTCCGTGCAGCCGGTGCTGAACTCGAGCACGACGCGCTCCGACGTCGTCGCCCAATTCCTCGCGGACCGCGAAGAAGCGACTGCGATGGTTGCGGAAGACAGCGGCTCTTCGTACCTCGCAAGGGCCGGCGCGGTGCACAACGTGCACGAGTACCTCGCCGCAAACCGCTAATCGACACCCCACCCACCATTCATCCACTGCCAACGAAAGAAGAAACATCATGAAGAACTCCCTCCTCGCCCTCGCCGCCTTTGCCACCCTCGCCTCCGGCGCCGTCTTTGCCGGCGAAGCGGATCCCTCCGGCCAGTACGCGCTGCAGATCGAAGGCTCGCGCACACGGGCCGAAGTCCAGGCCGAAGCGTTCGCCGCCGTGCAAGCCGGCACGACCAAGCCGAGCGCGATCCCCGCGAGCTCGAAGGTGCAAGAGCCGGTGAATTCGTCGCTCGACGCGCGCGCGGTCCGTGCGCAAGCCGCCGAAGCGGTGCGCCTGGGCCAGGTCGCTTACGGCGAGCGCACGTCGTTCTGAGCAACGCGCGCACCCCGACCTCCAGCAGGAAGAGCCGCATTTCGCGGCTCTTTTTCTTTAGGCTTGCGGCGTTTTCAGGCGCAGTGCGCTGAACACCGCGGCCACGCCGGCGAAGCACGCGGCGAGCGACAAGGCGATCGTCGCGCCGCGAGGGTCATGCGCGCTCGACACCGCGAATACGCCGGCGATCAACGCCGCGCCCAATGACTGTCCCGTGAGCCGCGCGGTGCCGAGCATGCCGCTCGCGGCGCCGGCACGGCGTTGCGGCGCGCTCGTGATGATCGTGTGGTTGTTCGGCGACTGGAACAGGCCGAAGCCGATGCCGCAGATCGCCAGGCGCCACCCCACGCCTTCGCCCGATCCGCTTGCGGCCAGGGCGAGCAATGCCAGCCCGGTCGCAAGTGTGCCGAGCCCGATTGCACCGAGAAGGCCGTCGGGGTAGCGGCCGATCAGGCGCCCCGCCGTTGCAGCCGCCACGATCAACGCGAGCGGCCAGCACGCGATCAGTGCGCCGGCTTCGGCCGGCGTGCGATGCCACGCATCCAGGAACAGGAACGGCAGCGCAATGAACGAGATCAGCTGCGCCGCGAATGCGCACACCGACGTCGCCATCGACAGGCGAAAGACCGGGATGCGCAGCAGGTCGATCGGCAACAACGGGTCGGCCAGTTGCCTTTGCCGCCGCACGTGCACGATGCCAATTGCCACGCACGCGGCCAGCAGCGCAAAACCCCACGCCATCGAACCGGCTGTCGCGTCCTTGGCGGATGCGCCGAGCACGTCTGCACCGAGGAACAACAGGATGAACGTCGCGGTGTTCAGCACCACGTCGAACGCCGAGAACGACATCGGCCTGTCGCGCACTTCGTTCAGCGGCAACACGCGTCGGCCAAGCAAGTACAGCGCAATGCCCAGCGGGATGTTCACGAGGAACAGCCACGGCCAGGTGGCCACCGACAGGATCGCCGCCGCGACGACGGGCCCGGCGACGGCGGCGGTCGCGACGACGATCGAATTGATCGCCACGCCGCGCCCCAGCTGGTTGCTCGGATAGGTGAGCCGCACCAGCGCGGAGTTCACCGACATGATCCCGGCGGCACCGATGCCTTGCACTGCACGCGCGAACGCGAGCTGCCACAGCGTGCCGGCCATCGCCGAAGCGGCGGACGCCATCGTGAAGATCACGACGCCGACGAGATAGACCCGGCGGTATGTCACGCGCTCGCCGAGGTTGGCCAGCGGCAGGAGCAACACGAGCGTGGCGAGCTGGTAAGCGTTGACGATCCACACGGCGCCGGATGCGCTTGCGTGCAGGTCGCGCACCATGCCCGGCAGTGCGAGGTTGACGACGGCGCCGTCGAGCACCGCGAGCGTGATGCCCAGGATGATCGAGCCCATCGCATACCAGCGCTGCGGCGTGGGCAGGCCCGGGTGGGCCAGGGATTCGGGGGAAGGGGTGGCCAGACCCGCGATGCTAAATCGCGGGCGAAAGCCTTATCGCTCGAACGTGATCGTCAGGGGCGACGCATCGGCGGCAACGACCGCCGCGTGCTGGGCATCCGGCAACGGCGCTTGCGGGGAGCGCACGGCCATCGTGCCGCTCATCGCGCCTTCGCCCGAGAGGGCCGCGGGCTTCATGCGCAGCTGCAGCGTGAGCGTCTGCCCGTCGCCCGGCGAGACGGTCGGCGGGACGGATTCGGGCGCGAGGGCGCCGAATGACGAAATGTCGATGCTCATGGCGTTCTAATGTAACGAACCGTGACGCGCTGTCCAGCCCGACGGGCCACGCGGTCCATGCAAACTTGCGTTTAACGTCCAATTTGTCACGGTCGGGCTGGGTCTTGAAAGCAACACAAGGCCGCCCAAAATGCCGTGGGGCATTTCCATCCAACCCAAAACATGACCACCAAGCATTCCTTCCAGGCCGAGGTCGCGCAACTCCTGCACCTCGTCACCCACTCGCTGTATTCGCATCCCGAGATCTTCCTGCGCGAACTGGTCTCGAACGCATCCGACGCATGCGACAAGCTTCGCTTCGAGGCACTGGCCGACAACGCGCTGTACGAAGACCAGCCGAACCTCGAGATCCGCGTGGGCTTCGATCCCGAAGCGAAAACGATCACCATCACCGACACCGGCATCGGCCTGTCGCAGCAGGAGGCCGTCGACAACCTCGGCACCATTGCCAAGAGCGGCACACGCGAATTCATGCAGCGCCTGTCGGGCGACCAGAAGCAGGACGCGCAGTTGATCGGGCAGTTCGGCGTCGGCTTCTATTCCGCTTTCATCGTGGCCGACAAGGTGACCGTGGAGTCGCGGCGCGCCGGCGTCAAACCGGAGGAAGGCGTGCGCTGGATCAGCACCGGCACCGGCGACTTCGACACCGAGACGATCACGCGCAACGAACGCGGCTCCAGCGTCACGCTGCACTTGCGCGACGACGCCACCGAGTTCCTCTCGGCGTGGAAGCTCAAGTCCATCATCGCGAAGTATTCCGACCACATCTCCCTGCCGATCCTGATGCGCAAGGAAGACGGTGGCGAATGGGAGCGGGTGAACCAGGCCAGCGCCCTGTGGACGCGGCCCAGGAAGGACATCACCGACGAGCAGTACGCCGAGTTCTACAAGCAGGTGTCGCACGACTGGGAGCCGCCGCTGGCGTGGTCGCACAACCGCGTCGAAGGCTCGACCGACTACACGCAGCTGCTGTTCATTCCTTCGAAGGCGCCGTTCGATCTGTGGAACCGCGACAAGGCAGCGGGCCTGAAGCTGTACGTCAAGCGCGTGTTCATCATGGACGACGCGCAGGCGCTGATGCCCGCGTACCTGCGCTTCGTGCGCGGCGTGATCGATTCGGCCGACCTGCCGCTCAACGTCAGCCGCGAACTGCTGCAGGAAAGCCGCGACGTGAAGGCGATCCGCGAAGGCTCGACCAAGCGCGTGCTCACGATGATCGAGGATCTCGCAAAGGACGAGGACAAGTCGAAGTACGAAAAGTTCTGGTCGGAGTTCGGCGCCGTGCTCAAGGAAGGCCTGGGCGAAGACTCCGCCAACCAGGAGCGCATCGCGAAGCTGCTGCGCTTCGCATCGACGCAGTCCGGGTCGCCGAGCGTTTCGCTTGCCGACTACAAGGCACGGATGAAGGACGGCCAGGAGGCGATCTACTTCATCACCGCCGACACCCTCGCCGCGGCGAAGAACAGTCCGCATCTCGAGATCTTCAACAAGAAGGGCATCGAGGTGCTGTTCATGACCGACCGCGTGGACGAATGGTCGCTCAACTTCCTCTCCGAGTTCGACGGCACGCCGCTGCAATCGGTCGCGCGCGGGCAGGTCGACCTCGGCAAGCTGCAGGACGAAGCGGAAAAGAAAGCCGCCGAAGAGGCCGCCGAAGCCTTCAAGCCGCTGCTCGAGAAACTGAAGGAGTCCTTGAAGGACAAGGCACAGGACGTGCGCGTGACCACGCGCCTGGTCGACTCACCGGCGTGCCTGGTGGTGACCGAAGGCGGCATGAGCCTGCAGCTTGCGCGCATGTTGAAGGCCGCCGGGCAGAAAGCGCCCGAAGTGAAGCCGGTGCTGGAGATCAACGCCGGCCATCCGCTGGTGAAGAAGCTCGAAGCCGGGACGGAGCATTTCGACGACCTCGCCCACATCCTGTTCGACCAGGCGCTGCTGGCCGAGGGCGGCTTGCCGGAAGACCCGGCCGCTTACGTGAAGCGGGTGAACGCGCTGCTGGCCTAACGCTCGAAGCCGCACTCCGCGCGCGCGGATGCGGCTGTGTCGCCCGCGAGCAGTTGCACGAACGCGCGCGCGTCCTCGGGCGATTTCGCTGTCGCGCAAACGGCGGCGGTATACACCGTGGCGAGTTCGAATTCCTTGGGCAGCAAGCCGACGAGTGTCACGCCTTGCACGTGCAGGATCTCGGTCACCTGCGTGCAGCCGATCGCGCCGCGCTCGCCGGACCCGGCCATCTCGCCCATCGACAGCGCACCGTTGGGAAAGTTATGGATGCGGTCCTTCAGTTCCCCATCCACGCCCAGCGACTTGAGCACTTTCATGAAGTGGATGCCGGCCGTGGCCTTCTGCGGATCGGGGAAGTAAACGCCGCTTGCCTTTTTCAGCGCGGCTTTCAGCGCATCGGGGGTCGACACATCAGGTGCCGGCTCGCCCGACTTCACGGCGACGCCGGTCTTCACCACGCCGAGCGGCCGCGCGCTGCCCGCGACGACATGCCCCTGCTTCGTGAGTTCATCGACCAGCGCCTGCGTGAGGATCAGCACGTCGCACGCTTCGCCGGCGAGCAATTTGTCGCGCATCGCGCCGACCGCGCCGAACGTGCCTTGCACGTCACGCGGGCCCTTCATCTTCGCGACGAGCGCCTGCGCCGCGCCGCCGCTCAACAACCGCAGCGCCATCTCACTCGGCCTTGATGTTCGCGGACTTGATCACGCGCGACCACTTCGCGATGTCGTCGTTGATGTATTTTTCGAATTGGGCCGGCGTCATGACCATCGGCGTGGCGCCCTGCCTGCCCCAGTCCCGCTTCACGTCGGCCTGGCCCGCGATCTTGCTCACCGCTTCGTTCAGCTTGTCGACGATGGCTTTCGGCGTGCCTTTCGGCGCCATCAGCCCCAGCCAGATCGTCGCTTCATAGCCGGGCACGCCGGACTCGTTCACCGTCGGCACGTCGGGCAGCACGCTCGAGCGATGCATGCCGGTGGTTGCGAGGGCCTTCACCTTGCCGGACTTGACCACTTCGGCCATCGTCGTGACCGCATCGAACATCAGGTCGACCTGCCCGCCCATCACGTCGGTGCGCGCGCCGGAGCTGCCGCGATACGGGATGTGCACGAGGTACACGCCCGCCATGCTCTTGAACAGCTCGCCGGCCATGTGGTACGGCGTGCCGGGGCCGGACGATGCGTAATTGATCTTGCCGGGATGCGCCTTCGCGTCCGCGACGAGCTCCTTGATGGTCGACGCTTTCACCGACGGATGCGCGACGAGCACGAGGTCGGAGTAATTGATGGGGGCGATGCCCACGAAATCGCGCGTGAGCACGAACGGCTTGTTCGCCAGCAGCGTCTCGTTCACCGTATGCGTGTTCGACATCAGCAGCAGCGTGTAGCCGTCGGGCGCCGACTTCGCGACCGCGTCGGTGCCGATGACGGATCCACCGCCCGGCTTGTCCTCGACGACGAACGCCTGCCCGAGGCTGTCCTGCAGGCGCAGCGCGAGGAAGCGCGCATAGTTGTCGGCGGGGCCGCCTGCGGCGAAGGGCACGATGATCTTGACAGGATGGGTGGGCCATTGCTGCGCGCTCGCGTGCATCGCCGTGGCGCACAGGCCGATCGCCAATAGGAAAAAACGTCTTGCCAGGTTCATCGCTTGCTCCGCGAAGTGTCACCCCGGTGAAAGCCGGGGTCGAGCCCGGGGTGACAACAGTTGGTTATTCCACTTTTCCGATCTTCTTGACGACCTCGGCCATCTTCTTCGCATCCTGCTGCACGTAGGGCTCGAACTCGGGCGAGTCCATGTACAGGATCGGGCTGCCGGCGTTGAGGATCGTCTCTTTCACCTTTGCATCGTTCGCCGCGGCACGCGACGCGGCGCGCAGGCGCTGCACGATCGCTTCCGGTGTTTGCGACGGCACGAACAGGCCGGACCACTGCGCGTACTCGGCGTTGTAGCCCGCGGACTTCAGCGACGGCACATCGGGCATCGTCTCGAGCCGGGTGTTGCCCCAGTGCGCGAGCACGCGCAGCTTGCCGGCCTTCACATGCTGCAGCACGGTCGCCGGCCCTGACGACACGGCCTGGATCTGCCCGCCGAGCAATGCAACAACGGCCGGGCCGGCGCCGGTGTAGGGGATGTGCGTGAGCTTGATCCCGGCGTTCTGCGACAACATCTCCATCGGCACGTGCATCGTGCCGTAGTTGCCCGACGAGCCATAGTTGATCTTGCCGGGGTTGGCGCGCGCGTCCTCGACGAAATCCTTCACCGTTTTCCATGGCGCATCGGCACGCACCGCGAGCACTGTCGGGTCGGCGGTGAAGCGCGCGACGGGCTTGAGCGAATTGAGCGCGAACATCTGCGCACGGCCGAGCACGACATCGGCCTCCGGGATCACGGTCAGCGACGACAGTGCGAGCAGCACGGTGTAGCCGTCGGGCGCGGCCTTCGACACGAAACCCATGCCGATGCCGCCGCCGGCGCCGGGCCGGTTCTCGATGACGACAGGTTGGCCGAGGTCGCGCGACATTGCTTCGGCGACAGGGCGTGCGACCGTGTCGGCCACGCCGCCCGGCGGGAACGGCACGATCATGGTGATGGGCTTGTTCGGGTAGCTGCCTTGCGCGAGCGCAGCGAGCGGCAGCGCGGCAGTGAGCAATGCGGCACGGGCCGCGCCAAGAAGGGTTCTGCGATGCATGGGGGTCGGTCTCCGGGTGTCGTTAGCATGCTACATTGACAGGCTGCACGAGACAGAGTTTTCCCGAAAGAAAGAGCGATGAAACTTGCCGCTTACCTGGATGCCGGTCGCGTGCGCGCAGGCATCGTCTCCCCCGACTTGCAAAGCATCCTGCCGATCGAAATGGCTGAGCAGGACCATGCTTTCGGCGCGCTGCGCGTGGTCGAGATGATCGCCGCCGGCGGAGCTGTTCCGGCGACGGGCGCCCCGGTGGCACTTGGCGCCGTGAAGCTCGTGGCGCCGCTGCCGCGACCGCGCCGCAACATCTTCTGCGTCGGAAAGAACTACCACGCGCACGCGAAGGAGTTCGCCGGCAGCGGCTTCGACTCCAGCGCAAAAAGCGGCGGCGAGATTCCGCAGCACCCGATCATCTTCACCAAGGTGCCCGAGTGCGTGATCGGGCCGAACGAGCCCATCGCCCTTCCCGAAGGCGTGTCCGATGCGATCGACTACGAAGTCGAACTCGCGGTGGTGATCGGCCGCGGCGGCAAGCGCATCAAGAAGGCCGATGCAATGCAGCACGTGTGGGGCTACACCATCGTCAATGACGTGACGGCGCGCGACTGGCAGGCGCGCCACCAGCAGTGGGACCTGGGCAAGTCGTTCGACACCTTCTGCCCGATGGGCCCCTGGCTCGTGAGCGCCGACGAATGCGACGGCACCAGCACCAACGTGCGCTGCTTCGTCAACGGCGAGAAGCGCCAGGACGCCAACACGCGCGACTTCATCTTTGACATCCCCACGCTCATCGAATGCATCTCCGCGGGTATCACGCTCTACCCCGGCGACGTGATCGCCACCGGCACGCCCGTGGGGGTCGGCATCGGCTTCAAGCCGCCGAAGTATTTGCAGCGCGGCGACATCGTGCGCCTGGAGATCGACGGCATCGGCGTGCTCGAGAACACGATGCGTTGACGCCGGCGCTCACGCAACGAGCGGCGGCTCGGCCATCTGCTCGAGCTGTTCCTCGAGCATCTCCACCTGTCCTTGCCAGTAGTCGCGGCTGCCGAACCACGGGAAGTTGATCGGGAAGCTCGGGTCCTGCCAGCGCCGCGCCAGCCACGCGCTGTAGTGGATCAGGCGCAATGTGCGCAGGGGTTCGATGAGCGCGAGCTCCGCGCGGTCGAATTCCCGCAGCTGCTCATACCCGTCGACGATCGCACCGAGCTGCTTCTGGCGCTGCGCGCGGTCGCCCGAGAGCAGCATCCACAGGTCCTGCACGGCCGGCCCCGTGCGCGCGTCGTCGAGGTCGACGAAGTGCGGCCCTTCGTTCGGCACCCACAGGATGTTCCCGGGGTGGCAATCGCCATGCAGTCGCAGCATGCGGATGCCGGCACCGTTG
This sequence comes from Ramlibacter sp., assembly GCA_035526975.1. Classification (GTDB taxonomy): domain Bacteria; phylum Pseudomonadota; class Gammaproteobacteria; order Burkholderiales; family Burkholderiaceae_C; genus Ramlibacter. Next base: position 3,710 of record DATLBJ010000147.1, on the reverse strand, counting down.
CGCTCGCCCAGCGCGGTGTCCGCGATCATCGCCAGCGCTTCGTTGCATCGCCCGAGCCACTTTGACTGGACGTCGAGCGCGATCATCTCGTGCGACATCAGCCAGTCCCGCGATTCGGCGCCAAAGGTCCGCAGGTTCAACGCGGGGCGCGTCGCGAACGGTTTCCTTGCGCCGACGATGTGGATGCGGGCCAGATATCGGCCGATCCATTCGAGCACTTCGCCGTCGTCCAGCTCCGGCGCACGGCCGCCGCGCCGCGGGCTCACGCTGAACGCGAAGCCGCCGAAGTGATGCAGCGTGGACCGTTCGATCAGGAGCGGCGCGACCGCGGGCACTTCGCCTTCGACGAGTTCCGCCGAGAACGCATGCTCCTCGAGGACCTCGGCGTCGCTCCAGCGCCCGGGGCGGTAGAACTTCACGACGACGGCGCTCGATCCTTCATGCGCCTGCTCGAGCCAGACAAGGTAGACCCGGTTCTCGTACGAGCTGAGCGCCATCAAACGCCCGTCGCCGAACAATCCGACGCTCGCGAGCGCATCCATCACCACGTCGGGCGTGAGTGCTTCGTACGGATGGGAGCTCGCGGCGGTCATGCCGCATTGTCAACTCAGTCGAGCGACAGGATATGCCCGACGCGTGGATCGCCCCGGCCGCCGTACACCTGGGCATACGCGGAATGCACCGCATCGGCACCGCGATGCCGTTCGACCACGAGCCACGGCGCCTTCGCGTCGGCGGCTTTGGCCACAAACGCGCGCCATGACGCGACGAGCTTGCGGCCGAGTTCTCCCGGTCCCCAATCCGCCTGGCGCTTCTTCGCCTGTGCAGGTGCGAAGAACAGCACGGGCCTCGGACCCGGAAGGCCTTTCGATCCGCCGAGCGCCTCGACGTGCGTGCCGCCGACCGAACAGCTGTAGGCGAGGTTGGCGAAGCGCTCGTGGATGCGCCGGCGCAATGGCGCGTCGCCCGCGAAGTCGACATAGACCAAAGGTGTGTCCGCCGCGATCGACTCGAGTTGTTCGTAAGTGACGGCGCGCGAATAGCAGCCGAGGCTTTCGGTGAACGCGACATTGCGCGCCGAGGTGAGGCCGATGACTTCGATGCCTTCGCGCTGCGCCAGCATGAAGGCCGTGCCGTACGCCGTCTTGCTCGACGCGCTGGAAAGCAGCACGGCTTTCGCGCCGAAGAAATCGTTGTCGGCCAGGAAGTCGTCGATCAGCCACGACGTGGTGAAGAGCGGCCGCAGGATCGATTGCACGTCTTCGCCCTGCGCCGAGTAGAACGGGTCGGAGCCGGTGCGCAAGTACTGGTTGTAGATCGCGTGCAGCTCGGCGCGATGCGGTGCCGCGTCGGTGAAGCCCGCCTCCGATACGCGCCCGGGCTGAAGCACGGCGAAGTCCGCCATGGGCCAGTAGCCGTACATGCGCTCGCCGACGGCGACTTCCGCATGCTTCGTTTCGGCCACGGTGCCGAACCCCCACACCGGAACGATCCCCCACCCGGCTTCGCCGGACGGGAAGAAGCCCCAGTAGTTCATCGACTCGCCGAACGCGGCATACGTGATGTTGTTCGCCGTCAGCGCGAAGCTGTCGACGCGCACGCGCACCTGCCCGGCGGCAAGGCGCGCGTCCTCACGCGCGACGATGCGCGCGTTCGACAGCTCGTCCTGCTTGACGAGCAAGGTGGTCGTGGGCATCAGGCCAGGTTGATCTGGACGTCGATGTTGCCGCGCGTCGCGTTCGAGTACGGGCACACCTGGTGCGCCGCATCGACCAGCTGGCGCGCTTGCGCGGGGTCCATGCCGGGCAGGGTGACGTTCAGGCGTGCGGCGATGCCGTAGGCGTTGCCTTCGCGGATCGGGCCGAGGTCCACTTCCGCGTTGACGGACAGGTCCGCAGGCAGCTGCAGCTTCATCTTGCCGGCGACCGCCTTCATCGCGCCGATGTAGCAGGCCGAGTAGCCGGCGGCAAACAGCTGCTCCGGGTTCGTGCCGGGGCCGTTCATGGCCGGGGGCGTCAGGCGCACTTCGAGCTTGCCGTCATCCGATTTCGAATTGCCGTCGCGGCCACCGGTCGTGTGCACGCGGGCGGTGTAAAGGGTCTTTTCGAGCTTGTCCATGTGATGTTCCTTGTTGGAAAGAGGTATGGGGGGACTGCAGTTCTTACGCGGCGAGGCTGCGGCGCAAATCGCGCAGCTCGTGGGTGAGGCGGATCACTTCGGGCAGCGAGCACTGCGTCGCTTCCATGATGCACGCGGGAATCTTCTGCGCCCGCTGCTTCATGCGGCGCCCCGCGGCGGTCAGCGTGATGTGTACGCGGCGCTCGTCCTTGACGTCGCGGATGCGCGCGACCCAGCCCGCGGCTTCGAGGCGCTTGAGCAGCGGCGTCAGCGTGCCGGAGTCGAGCGACAAACGCTCGCCGAGCCCGGACACCGTGACCCCGTCGGTTTCCCAAAGCACCAGCATTGCCAGGTACTGCGGGTACGTGAGGCCCAGCTCATCCAGTAGCGGCTTGTACAGCTTGGTCATCGCCAGCGACGCCGAATACAGTGCGAAGCACAGCTGGTTGTCCAGGCGCAGCAGCGGGTCGGGATCGATGGCTTTCGAAGGCATGGAATGAATTATAGCACACAATTAAATTGTGTGCAATCAAGTTGCGCGAGGAGACTCCTGACACTTCTTTCCCGAGGAGCGCCGTAAAGTGGCGCGATGACCTCAACCTTCATACGCTGGATGGGCTGCGCCGCGGCGGCGCTTGTGCTGGTGGGTGCCGCCGCCCAGGCGGCCGACGATCCGGCACCGAAAACCCCGGCCGTGCCCGCCGGCATGCTGCACGACTTCGACGTGCAGCACGGCCGGTGGAACACCACGGTGCGCCGGCTCCTGAAGCCGCTGCAGGGATCGCAGGAGTGGGCGGAGTACCAGGGCACCAGCATCCTCTATCCGATGATCGGCGGGCATGCGAACGTCGCCGACCTCGATGTGTCCGGCCCGCGCGGGCGCATCCAGGGCATGTCGGTTCGCCTCTTCGACGAAGAGAAGAAGCGCTGGACGATCCAGTACACGAACGCTGCGAGCCCCGTACTCGACGCGCCGATCAGCGGCGGCTTCGCGGGCGGGCCGCACGGGGTTTTCTACGGCGCCGACACGTTCAAGGGCAAGCCCATCGTCGTTCGCTTCGTCGTCGACGTCGTCAACCCGAACCACGTCCACTTCGAGCAGGCCTTTTCCCCAGACGGCGGCGCCACGTGGGAGATGAACTGGATCGCCGACGACCGGCGGATGTGACCCGCGGCGTCAGCGGCCCTGGAACTTCGCGGCCCGCCGCTCGACGAACGAGCGCACACCCTCTTTCGCGTCGTCGGTGTTCGCCAGCCGCGTTTGCGTCGCAACGAAGTCCGCCGTCGCCGCCGCGGGCCCCTGCTCCACCGCCTTCACCGCATTGAGCCGCGTGGCGATCACCGCCAGTGGCGCCTGCGACGCAATCTCATGGGCGATGCGCAGCGCTTCGTCCAGTTCCTGCCCCGCGGGCACGATCTTCTGCACGAAGTTCAGCCGCAGCGCTTCCTTCGCGTCGAATTCGTCGCCGGTCAGCAGGTGCAGCATCGCATTGCCCAGGCCGGCACGTTGCGACATGCGCAGCGTGGCGCCGCCGGTGGCCATGATCCCGCGCTTGACCTCCAGTTGCGAAAAGCGGCAATCGTCAGCCGCG
>DATLBJ010000146.1:0-6158 GCA_035526975.1 Ramlibacter sp. | reverse complement strand
GCGCATGCTGCCGCTCGACGCCATCCCGGGGCTGAACACGTTCGTGCTGTATTTCGCACTGCCGTGCATGTTGTATCGCTTCGGCGCCGGCACGCCGATCGGCCAGCTGCTTGACTGGATCGCGGCGTCCGTCTACCTCATATGCGCGCTCGTCCTCGTGGGCGGCACGATCGCCATGAGCCGCAACGAACGCATCGGCTGGAACGATGCATCGTTCGGCGCACTCGTCGCTGCGTTCCCCAACACCGGCTTCATGGGCGTGCCGCTCTTGATCGCGCTGCTCGGGGCCCAGGCATCCGGGCCCGCGATCCTCACCATCCTGCTGGACCTGCTCGTGACGAGCTCGCTTTGCATCGCGCTTTCGCGCATGGACGGGGCGGGCGTGCACGGCGCGGAAGTCGCCGCGATGAATGCGCTCAAGGGCGTCGCCGTGAACCCGATGCCGTGGGCCATCGTGCTTGGCGGCATCGCATCGGCGGCGCACTTCGAACCGGTCAAGCCCGTCGCGCAAACGATCGGCTTGCTCGCCGATGCGGCGTCACCCGTCGCACTGTTCACGATCGGCGCGGTGCTTGCGCGCTCGCAATACATCGCGGCGCTGCATGAACATGCACCGATGCGGAAGATCGACTTCGTTCCCGTGGTGTTCGTCAAGCTGCTGGCGCACCCGTTGTTGGTGTGGGCACTGGGCCACCTGGCGATGACGATCGGCGTGCCGCTGCGGCCGGAGTCGCTCACCGTGATGGTGCTGGTGGCGGCGCTGCCGTCGGCGAGCAACGTGGCATTGCTCGCCGAGCGCTTCGGCGCCGACACGGGGCGCATTGCCCGCATCATCCTGCTGACCACCGCGGCGGCGTTCATCACATTCTCCGCGGCAGTAGCATTGCTGAAATAACCATTGCGGGAGGGGCGGATGAACCGATGGACGAAGGCAGCGCTGGCTGTACTCGCAACCGGTGCGATCCTCGCGGGCGCCACCTGGCTCACGTACCAGCTCCCGGTGTTCGGCGCGCCCTCCACCGGTGCGCGTCTTGATCGAATGCACGCGTCGAAGCAGTTCCACGGCGGCCGCTTCGAGAACACGCCGCCGTATGTGAGCGACATGTCGCTGCTGGGCGAAGCGCAGGCGTATCTCGGCGACGAAGTGCGCGAGCCGCGATTCGAAGTGCCGATCGTTCGCGTCGCATCCGCCGATTTGCAAGTCCCGGTGCCGCCGGGCCTGCGCGCGCGTTGGCTCGGCCACGCGACCGTGCTGCTCGAGATCGACGGCGTGCGCTTCCTGACGGACCCCGTGCTGTCCGAGCGCACGTCGCCTTTCCAGTTCATCGGCCCCGCGCGTTTGCACCCTGCGCCGCTGGCGATGGCGGACCTGAAGAACATCGACGCGGTGGTGATCTCGCACGACCACTTCGACCATCTCGACATGGAAACGATCCAGGCGCTGGCGCGCGGCGGCACGCACTTCTACGTCGGCCTGGGCATCGGCGCGCATCTCGAACGCTGGGGCGTGCCGGCCGCGCAAGTGCACGACATGGACTGGTGGGAACACGCCGACGTCAAAGGCGTCACGATCAACTGCACGCCGGCGCGCCACTACTCGGGGCGCAAGAGCATGGACAACTCCACGCTGTGGTCGTCGTGGATGATCAAGGGCCCGAGCCACTCCGTGTACTTCAGCGGCGACACCGGCTACGCGCACCACTTCAAGGATGTGCACGAGCGCCTCGGCGCGCCGGAGCTGGCCTTGCTCAAGATCGGCGCGTACGGCAACACCTGGCTGGACATCCACATGAATCCGGAGTCGGCCGTTCGCGCCGCGCGGGACCTGGACGCGAAGACGATGCTGCCCGTGCACTGGGCCACGTTCAACCTGGCGTACCACGCGTGGGACGAGCCGATCCTGCGGGCGGTCGCCGCAGCGCGGTCACAAGGCGTGCGGATGGTCACGCCGCGGCCGGGCGAGCAGTTCGACGCCGCCGTGCCTTTCGAGAACCGCGCCTGGTATGTGAAGGGTGCGGTGTGATTCAGCGCGCCGCGAGGCCGAGCTTCAACGCGACAGTCGGCGCCGCGGGCGAATCGGCCGCCTCCGGTGCGCCGACTTTGTAGCTCGCGCCATCCACGCCGCTTTGCGTGAGTGCGTCGGCAATCGCCTGCGCACGCTCCGCGCCCAGTTGCGTCAAGGCTGCGGGCGGCAGCGCGCGTTCGCGCTCCAGCCGCTCGCGCAGCTGTTTGTAGAAGGCACTCGCGTCCGCCACTTGCGGTTCGCCCTGCATCATCTTGGCCGCGCGTTGCCACAAGGGCAGTGAAGCGCTGCGCATACAAGTCGCGCAGCGCAGTTCGCACGCTGCGATCGCCGAGGACGAGCGGGCCGGCCTCTTCGCCCGGGACGAGCGCAATGCCCACCTTTTGCGCGATGTCACGCCGCACCGCCATCACACGCAGCGCAGCGCCATCCGCCGTAGGGCTGTACTGCGCGGCCCACCCCGCGGTAACATAGCGTTTTTGCTATACTCGCCCGATGGCCTGGCAGATCACGTATCACAGCGAGAGACTCCAGGAGGACATCCTGGCTCTGCCGGCCGGATTACTTGCGCGGTACATCCATCTCACTGACCGGATGCTGCAGTTCGGCCCCGGTGAAACAGCGGGTCGTCGTGCTGCACCAGTTCGTGAAGAAGACGGACAAGACGCCGCCAAGGGAACTGGCAATTGCGCGCAAGCGCATGAAGGAGTGGAAAGATGCTGACGCATAAGCAGTTGCGCGAGAAGGCCCTTCGACGCGCCGACGTAAAGGCGGAATTCGCGAAGGTGGGCGAGGAATTCGCCCTCCTGGATGAATTTCTCAAGGCCAGAACCGAGCAGGGGCTCACGCAAGCCGAGGTCGCCGAACGAATCGGCACGACACAGTCTGCGGTGGCGCGTATGGAGTCCGGACACGGCAAGCACTCTCCTTCGATCGCAACGCTGTCGCGCTACGCGCAAGCGCTGGGGTGCAAGCTCGAGATCCGGCTGGTCCGCGACCGCAGCGCTGCCAGGCGCAAGGCGAGCAGCAGCGTTCGTTGATCGAAGATGTGCAACCGCTACCGCCCCGCGAGCGTCACCTACGTGCGTGACGTGTTCGGCTTCACGCTGATCAAGGAGCGCGAGCCGGATCCGCCGTCGATCAATGCAAACGGGATCGGCCCGTGGCAAAGCGGCCCGTTCATCCACAAGCAAGGGCTCGACATCGGGCAGTGGGGCCTGATCCCGTGGTTCTCGAAGTCGCGGCGGCCCACGGGCAAGCTGGGCAAGCCGATCAGCACCAACAACTGCCGCATCGAAACCGTCGCGACCGCGCCGTCATTCAAAGGGCCCTGGGCGCGCGGGCAGCGTTGCCTCATCCCTGCCGTCGACTACGACGAGCCGTACTGGGGCACCGGCAAGAACATCTGGTGGCGCTTCGCGCGCAAGGACGGCACGGCGTGGGCGCTTGCAGGCATCTGGAACGAATGGACCGACCCCGCCTCGGGCGAGATCGTCGTGAGCTACACCATGCTCACGCAAAACTGCGACGACCATCCGCTGCTGTCGCTGATGCACAAGCCCGACCCCACGTTGCCGCCCGACCAGCAGGACAAGCGCAGCGTGATCCCGATCGAGCGCCACGACTGGGACACGTGGCTCAATGGCACGGTGGAAGAGGCGATGGCGCTGGTGAAACTGCCGGAAGCCGACCTGTTTACGCATGGCGCGGCCGATCCTGCGCAACAAGTCACGCTCGAACCCCGGTTGAAGCCTTAGTTAGTAACAACGGTTGAGCTGCCGCAGCTCATCCATTAGCCTCCTGCTCATCAGCAGGAGCGCCCGTGGGGACCGGCATTTCCGCGAGCCGATCGCTCGCGTTCACTTTTTTCATTCCGCAAAGTGCGCCGCAACCGGCGCTGACGGACATCCTGGCCGGCTCCAAGTGGGGCGGCGGCATCGGCACGGGCGTGTCGCTCACCTACAGCTTCAGCGCGGCGTCGTCCGCGTACGGGTACTCGTTCGATTCCACCGGCGTCGACATCGCCACTGCGGCCCTCACGAATGCGCAGCAGCAAAGTGCGTCGCTCGCGATGCAAACGGCCGCGCGCTACGCCAACATCACGTTCGCGGCAGCGCCGGACACGGCATCGGGCGCAGGCGACGTGCGCTGGGCCGCCAGCGGCGACACGGGCTACTTCACCAATTCGCATTCGTCCGCCTTCGCGTACTACCCTGCGGGCGACGCGCGCGGCGGCGACATCTGGATCGACGCGGCCCTCAACTACTTCAGCACGACGACGCCGGGCAACTTCGGCTTCGAGGATTTCCTGCACGAGCTCGGTCACGCACTCGGCCTGTCGCACCCCGATGCCCAAGGGGCCGCCACCGACCAGTTGAAATACTCGGTCATGAGCTACCGCAACTTCGCGGGCGACGGCGTCACTTACCTCGCGCAGTACTACCCCACGACGTACATGCTCGACGACGTTGCTGCGTTGCAGTTCCTGTACGGCGCCAACACCGCGACGAACGCGGACAACACGAACTACACGTGGGACCCGGCGCAGGCCGTGTACGAAACCATCTGGGACGGCGGCGGCTTCGACACGATCGATGCGTCCAACCAGCAAAGCGGCGTGACGATCGACCTGCACGCCGGCGCGTTCTCGCAAATCGGCCCCGCGTTCTGGAACGGCCAGTACGACACCGCGCACAACGCAGACATGGCGAAAATGGTGAACGACTGCCTCGCCATCGCCTATAACTGCACGATCGAAGGCGCGACGGGTTCCGCATGGGCCGACACCTTGATCGGCAACGACGCGGGCAACGTGCTCGACGGCATGGGCGGCAACGACACGCTCGTCGGCGGCAACGGCATCGACACGGCAAAGTTCGATTCGCCATTGAGCGCGTTCGATATTGCATCCCTTGGCGATCAAGTGATCGTCACCAGCCGCCTGCACGCCAACGACAGCGACGCCGTGCACGCCGACATCGAGCGGCTGGCCTTCAGCGATGTGTCGCTCGCGCTCGACACGAGCGGCAACGTCGGCCAGATCTATCGCCTGTACGAAGCCGCATTCCACCGCGAGGCCGACGCCGCCGGGCAGGGGTTTTACATGAAGCAGATGGAAGGCGGCGCATCGCTCGTCTCCATCGCGAGCGGCTTTCTCGCATCGCCCGAATTCCAGGCCACTTACGGCAACACGAACGACGCGCAGTTCGTCACGCGCCTGTACCAGAACACGCTGGGCCGCGAGCCCTCGGCGGGCGAAGTCGACTATCACGTGAACGCGCTGCACTCGATCTCGCGCGCGCAACTGCTCGTGAACTTCAGCGAGAGCCTCGAGAACCAGGCCCATCACATCCTCGGCGGCGAAAGCGATGCCGCGCAGGTCTATCGCCTGTATGACACAGCATTCGATCGCGCGCCCGACACGGCCGGGCTCGTGTACCAGATGCACGCCATGGACGCAGGCCAATCGCTCGCCACGCTGGCGCAACAGTTTCTCGCGTCGCCCGAGTTCCAGGCGAAGTACGGTGCGGTGGACAACGCCACGTTTGCCACCTTGCTGTATGAGAACGTGCTGGGCCGCGCGCCCGACGCAGCAGGCCTGGCCTATCAGGTGACCGTGCTGTCCTCGGGCGCATCGCGGGCGCAACTGATGGTGGACTTCAGCGAATCGCCCGAGCATCGCGATGCAGTCCAGTTCGCGGGCGTCATCCACGACTGGGTGCAATACCTGCCCGGCTAAAAAAATCCGATACGATTTGGGTCAATTCGCTGTCGCACCATGTCCCAACCCACGCCGCCCACCGCAGAACAACTCGATCGCATCGAGCAGTACCTGCAGGCCGACCCCCAGAACCCGCAGCTGCTGGTGCAGGCCATCGACACGGCGCTGGCCATGGGCGACATCGCTGCTGCGCGCAAGCACGCCAACAACGCGCTCGATGCGCTGCCCGGCGACCCCTTCATGCGCCACCGCCACGCCAACGTGCTGGTGGCCGAAGGCCGGCTCGACGAAGCGGCGGTGATCTTCGGCTACCTGTGGGCCAAGCACGGCGACCCCAACATCGCCTACAACCTGGGCCTGGTGCGTTATCGGCAAGGCAACTACGACGCCGCTTTCAAGGCAGTGACGCCGATC
>DATLBJ010000145.1:0-21470 GCA_035526975.1 Ramlibacter sp. | reverse complement strand
ATGGCCGGCAACCTGACCGCGCAGGTGCGGAACATTGCCGACGTGACGAAGGCCGTGGCTGCCGGTGACCTGTCGAAGAAGATCACCGTGGAGGTGAAAGGCGAAATCCTCGAGCTGAAGAACACGATCAACACGATGGTGGACCAGCTGCGTTCGTTCGCATCCGAAGTGACGCGGGTGGCGCGTGAAGTGGGCACCGAAGGCAAGCTCGGGGGCCAGGCCGACGTGCAAGGCGTGGCCGGCACGTGGAAGGACCTGACCGACAACGTGAACTTCATGGCCGGCAACCTGACGTCCCAGGTGCGGAACATCGCCGACGTGACGAAGGCCGTGGCGGCGGGTGACTTGTCCAAGAAGATCACCGTGGACGTGAAGGGCGAAATCCTCGAGCTGAAGAACACGATCAACACGATGGTGGACCAGCTTCGTTCGTTCGCCTCGGAGGTGACTCGCGTTGCTCGCGAAGTGGGCACCGAAGGCAAGCTGGGCGGCCAGGCGGACGTACCCGGAGTGGCCGGCACGTGGAAGGACCTGACCGACAACGTGAACTTCATGGCCGGCAACCTCACGGGCCAGGTGCGCGGTATCGCGAAGGTCGTGACCGCCGTGGCGAACGGCGACCTGAAGCAGAAGCTGACCGTGGAAGCGAAGGGCGAGATCGCGGCGCTGGCCGAGACGATCAACTCGATGACCGACACGCTCGCCACGTTCGCCGACCAGGTGACGACGGTGGCGCGCGAAGTGGGTGTCGAAGGAAAGCTGGGCGGACAGGCGAAGGTGCCGGGCGCAGCGGGAACATGGAAGGGCCTCACGGAAAACGTGAACCAGCTCGCCGCCAACCTCACGACCCAGGTGCGGGCGATTGCCGAAGTGGCGACCGCCGTGACACAGGGTGACCTGACGCGATCGATCACGGTGGAAGCGCTGGGCGAAGTGGCCGCGCTGAAGGACACGATCAACGAGATGATCCGCAACCTGCGCGACACGACGCAGGTGAACACCGAGCAGGATTGGCTCAAGACCAACCTCGCGAAGTTCTCGCGGATGCTGCAAGGCCAGAAGGACCTGGTGGCGGTCGGCCACCTGATCCTGTCCGAGCTGGCGCCTGTGGTCGGCGCGCAGCAAGCGGAGTTCTACGTGATGCGCTACACGCAGGAGATGCCGAAGCTGCGGCTGATGGCGAGCTATGCGTCGGACGGCCAGAGCTCGTACGGCAAGGAAGTGGACATGGGCCAGGGCCTCGTCGGCCAGTGCGCATGGGACAAGGAAAAAGTCCTGCTGACGTCGAGCATTCCCGACACGCTGAGGATTGCGTCGGGGCTTGCCGAGATGCAGCCGCTCAACGTGCTGGTGATGCCCATCATCTTCGAAGGGCAAGTGCGGGGCGTGGTCGAACTCGCGTCGCTGCAGGTGTTCAACCCGACGCACCAGGCCTTCCTCGACCAGCTGATGGAATCGATCGGCATCGTGATCAACACGATCGAAGCGAACATGCGGACCGAGGACCTGCTCGCGCAGTCGCAATCTCTCGCGCAGGAATTGCAAAGCCGGCAGCAGGAGCTGCAGCAGACCAACCAGGAGCTGCAGGAAAAGGCCCGGCTGCTGGTGCACCAGAACCAGGAAGTCGAGCGCAAGAACCAGGAAGTGGAGCAGGCGCGCCAGGAACTGGAGACCAAGGCCAAGCAGCTGGCGCTGACGTCGAAGTACAAGTCGGAGTTCCTCGCGAACATGTCGCACGAGTTGCGCACGCCGCTGAACTCGCTGCTGATCCTGTCGGACCAGTTGTCGAAGAACCTCGAGGGCAACCTCTCGCCGAAGCAGGTGGAGTTCGCCAAGACGATCCACTCTTCGGGCAACGACCTGCTGATGCTGATCAACGACATCCTCGACCTGTCGAAGATCGAGTCGGGAACGGTGGTCGTCGACGTGAACGAGCTGCGCCTGTCGGACCTGCAGCTGTACGTGGAGCGGACGTTCCGCCACGTCGCCGAAGCGAAGACGGTGGATTTCATGATCCACACGGGCATCAACCTGCCGACGTCCATGGTGACGGACGTGAAGCGCCTGCAGCAGATCCTGAAGAACCTGCTGTCCAACGCATTCAAGTTCACGCACCAGGGCAGCGTGACGCTGACGATCGAGGAGGTGTTCGCCGGCTGGTCGCAGGACAACGACGAACTGAACCGGTCGCAGCAGGTGGTCGCGTTCTCGGTGGAAGACACCGGCATCGGCATCAACCCGGACAAGCAGCAGATCATCTTCGAGGCATTCCAGCAAGCCGACGGTTCGACGTCGCGCAAGTACGGCGGCACGGGCCTGGGCCTGGCGATCTCGCGCGAACTGTCGAAGCTGCTCGGCGGCGAGATCAAGCTGACCAGCGCGCCGGGCGAAGGCTCGCGCTTTACGCTCTACCTGCCGCTCGTGTTCACCGGCTCGCGCGGACAGCGCCGCCCGGCGGCCGCGAATGAATCGCGGCTGGACCAGACGCATCCCGCAACAGTGGCCCGGCGCCTCTTGCCGAAGGCCGAGCGGCTGGTCGAGGACGCGGTGGTCGTCTCCGAGGAAAGCTCGATGCTGAAGAACGAGGCCGGCGACGATCGCGAAACGATCAAGGCCGGCGACCTCGTTCTGCTCATCGTGGAAAATGAACTCGGGTTTGCGAAGTTCCTCCTCGACGCGGCACGCGCCAAGGGCTTCAAGGGCCTCGTCACGCCGATGGGCGCCGCGGCGTTGACGCTCGCGAACCAGTACAAGCCGAGTGCAATCACGCTCGACATGTACCTGCCCGACATGGACGGCTGGCGGGTGCTCGATCGCCTCAAGCAGGACGTGAGCGCGCGCCACACACCGGTGTGCGTGATCTCCACCGACGACTCGAAGGATCGCGCATTCGAATCGGGAGCGATTGCATTCGTGGAGAAACCGATCCAGAGCAAGGAAGTGCTGGATGCGATGCTGGACAAGATGCACTCGTACCTCACGCGCAGCCAGAAGAACGTGCTGGTGGCGTTGAAAGACCCGTCCGCGCGCAAGGAATTCATCGGGCAACTCGACGGCGAGGACTTCTCGGTGATCGTCGTCAAGACCGCGGACAAGCTCTCTGAGGCGCTGGAGGAGAACCATTTCGATTCGGTCGTGCTCGAAGACGGCTTCCCGGGCATCGAAGCGCGCGAATGCCGCAAGATGCTCGCAGCCCAGGCGGACCTCGGCCCGTTGCCGGTGCTGCTGTATCGCGGCAACCCCAAGGAAGCAGCGAAATTCACGTGGCACTCGGACGATCGGGTGACGGTGCGCGAGTCGCATTCGGTGACCAAGCTGTTCGACGACACGCTGCTGGCGCTGCACCACAACCTGGCCAAGCTGCCCGAAGCCAAGCGCGGGATGATCAACGGGCTGCACGAGTCGAGCAAACCCCTGCACGGCAAGCGCGTGCTGATCGTGGACGACGACATGCGAAACATCTTCGCGCTCGCGACCGTGCTCGAGGAGCACGGCATGGATATCGTCTGGTCGGACAACGGCCGCGACGCGATCCAGCGCGTGGCGAGCGATCCGCACATCAAGGTCGTGCTGATGGACATCATGATGCCGGAGATGGACGGCATGGCGACGATGAAGGAGATCCGCAAGCTGCCGCAGGGCAAGGACCTGCCGATGGTTGCCGTGACAGCGAAGGCGATGAAGGGCGACCGCGAGAAGTGCATCGAAGCCGGCGCGTGGGACTATCTCTCGAAGCCGGTGAACACGCAGGACCTGCTGACGGTCCTGAGGGCATGGCTGCACCAGTGACCGAAGAAAAAGTCAACATCCTCGTCGTCGACGACCTGCCTGAAAAGCATGTCGTCATGCGGACCATCCTGGAGGAGCTCGGGCAGAACATCGTCAGTGCAACGTCGGGCAAGGAGGCGCTGGCGAAAATCCTCGAGCAGGAATTCGCGGTGATCCTGCTCGACGTGATGATGCCGGACATCGACGGCCTCGAAACCGCGAGCCTGATCCGGCAGTACAAGAAATCGGCGCAGACGCCGATCCTTTTCATCACGGCCTACGTCGACGAGGTCCAGGCGGCGCGCGGCTACGCGCTCGGCGCGGTCGATTACATCCCGTCGCCCGTCGTGCCCGACGTGCTGCGCTCGAAGGTACGGGTGTTCGTCGAGCTGTTCCGCATGAACCGCCAGATCCAGGCACAAGCGGCGGCGCGCGAGGACCTCGCGCGATCCGAAGCGGCGCGTGCGGCGGCGGAAGAAGCAACCCACCGCGCCGACTTCCTGGCCGAGGCGAGCCGCGTGTTCTCGAGCTCGCTCAATCTCGACGAGACGATCGACGCGGTGCTGGAGCTTTGTGTCCCCACACTGGGCGACCGTGCCATCGTCGGCATCGCGGATCGCGGCGGCGGCGTGCGCCGCCTGGAGATGCATCCTGCGGCGCGCCCCGACGATGCCGAAGCGTTCAGCCCGAAGCTGCGCTCCGAGTGCGACCAGGCGATCCGCGAGAAGGAGTTCCGGCTGTGGGGCAACGATGATCGCGCGGCGGCAATCTGCCCGCTCATGGCCGGCGATGAAGTCCGTGGCGCGCTCGTGATGCTGGGGGCGGCGCAGGACTTCGACGCGGCGCGCATTGCGCTGGTGCGTGAAGTTGCAAGCCGGGCTGCGATCGCGATGGAGAACGCACAGCTTTACACGGCCGTGCAGGAAGCCGACCGGCGCAAGAACGAGTTTCTCGCGATGCTGGCGCACGAGTTGCGAAACCCGCTCGCGCCGATCCGCAATGCCGTGCACATCATGCACGGAGGCGACGTTTCGCTGGACACGATGCAATGGGCGCGCGACGTGATCGGCCGCCAGGCCGACCACATGGCACGCCTCATCGACGACCTGCTGGATGTATCGCGCATCGTGCAGGGCAAGGTCACGGTGCGGCCCGAAAAGCTGCTGTTGTCGACGCTCGTCGAGCGCTCGGTGGAAGCCAGTGCCCCGCGGACGCAGGCGCGCGAGCAGCAGCTGGTCGTGAAGCTGCCCGATGAAGTGATCGAGATCCACGGCGATGCGGTACGTCTCGCGCAGGTGCTGTCGAACCTGATCAACAACGCTTCGAAGTTCTCCGCGCCGCAAACGGCGATCCACATCACCGGCACATACACCGACGGTGAGCTGAAGCTTTCCGTGAAGGACGAGGGCACCGGGATCGTTCCCGAATTCCTGCCGCACATCTTCGACTTGTTCGCGCAGGGCGACCAGTCGCTCGACCGTTCGCAAGGCGGCCTGGGGATCGGGCTCACGCTGGTCAAGCACCTCGTGGAACTGCACGGCGGGCACGTCTCGGCGACCAGCGAAGGCGTGGGCAAGGGCGCCGAGGTTTCGATCTGGCTGCCGGCCAAGCGCATCGCCCAAGCCGCGCCGGTGATCGCCCCGATCGTCGCGCGCCCATCGGGGGATCCGACGAAGGCACCCTCACGCGTGCTGGTTGTCGACGACCTCGCGGCCTCGGCCGAGACATTGATGACGCTGCTCGAGATGGAAGGCTTCGAAGTCAAGACCGCGCATGAAGGCATGTCGGCGTTGGCGATCGCGGAGAATTTCCGTCCCGACGTCGTGCTGCTGGACATCGGCCTGCCGGGCATGAACGGTTTCGAGGTGGCCAACCGCCTTCGCAGCCTGCCGCATTCGCGCAACGCGCTGCTCATTGCGCTGACGGGTTATGGCGAGGCGGAAAGCCGCACGCGCTCGGAGCAGGCGGGTTTCGATTTCCACATGGTCAAGCCGGCCGACGTGAACTTGCTGCTGTCGATGCTGGCCGACCCGGCCGGGGCGCGGAAGTCCGCGGTAGCGCAATAGATCGTATTGCCCGCGCCGCCGCGTTCGGGCACGATTCCCGGTAATGGATGCATCCAACAATCCCTTGCCCGGAGTCCCGTGCGTCGAGTCGCCTTTTTTCGACCAGCTCTTCGATCCCGCCACGACGGAGGCCGAGACCCTGCGCATTGCGCGCGACCTGCACGAGCAGGGTTTCGCCGTGCTGGACTTTCCCGATCCCGAGATCGACGGACTCGCCGAGGCGATCAAACGGGATCTGGGCCCTTCGTTCGACTTCGATTTCTGGCAATCGGAGGGACACCGGCAGGGGATCAGCCTGCGCGCACAGGATGCATGGCGCAAGAACGAGAACGTGCGGCGCGTCGCCTGCAACCCGCAGCTGCTCGACCTGCTCTCGCGCCTGTACGGACGGCGCGCCTGGCCCTTCCAGACGCTGAATTTCCCGGTCGGCACGCAGCAGCATTTCCACAGCGACTCCGTGCACTTCAGCAGCCTGCCCGAGCGATTCATGTGTGGCGTGTGGGTCGCGCTCGAGGACATCGACGATGACAACGGGCCGCTGGTTTACTACCCTGGCAGCCACCGCTGGCCGATCTACGCGGCCGAACACATCGGCCGCAGACTCACTGCTTCACCGGAGCGGCCAACGCAAGCCGTCTTCGAGCCGATGTGGCGTGCGCTCGTCGAGGCCCACGGAATCCCGCCGAAGTATTTTCATGCGCGCAAAGGGCAGGCGCTGATCTGGTCCGCGAACCTCATGCATGGCGGCGCGAGGCAAAGCGACCCGCATCGCACCCGCTGGTCCCAGGTCACGCACTACTTCTTCGATGACTGCGCGTACTACACGCCGCTGCACTCCGACCCCACGCTCGCGCGCATCGAATTCCGGCGCCTCACCGACATTTCGACCGGCCGCGCGATGCCGAACCGCTATGCGGGCGAGGACATTCCGCAGTCGCACGTGGACGCGTCGATCAACGTCGTCCTGATCGAGGCGCTGGCCGGTGGGTTCGACCCTGCGGCGTACCTGCTCGCCAACCCCGACGTCGCACAAGCAGGCGTCAACGCGGCTGAGCACTTCCTGCGCTACGGCTTCCGCGAAGGCCGGCGCCTCAAGTGAGAGCAGGGCACCGCTGGTAGAATGCCCGGTTCGCGCAGGAGAGGTGGATGAGCGGTTTAAGTCGCACGCCTGGAAAGCGTGTGTGGGCTAATCCCCACCGCGGGTTCGAATCCCGCCCTCTCCGCCAATCAGGAAATAGGCCCGCATTGCGGGCCTTTCGTTTGCCCGTCGCTCGACAGCGCAACCGAATTCGCGCACGATTCCCGGACGAAGGAAGAGCAGTATGACAACGCCTACGACGTGGGCACCCTGGATGTATTCGTCCTTGACCGGGGACCATGACGCCGACAGCCTGCTGGATGGATTGCAGTGGGCCGGCGCCACCATCACTTACAGCTTCGCGTCATCGGCCTCGACATGGTCGACCGACGATTCGACCGGATATGGGCCCAGTTCCGGCGACGAGGATCCCTGGACGGGCTTTGCCGCGCTGAACGCGACCGAGAAGGCGGCGGTCCGCAGTGCGCTCGCGGCGTGGGGCGCCGTGGCCAACCTCACGTTCGAGGAAGTGACGGATTCAGCCACGGTGGCCGGCGATATCCGATTCGGCTTCAGTGACGCGGTTTCCGACGCACAGGCCTGGGCTTACACACCGGGCGACGGCGCGTATGGCGGCGACGTGTGGTTCTACCGCTTCGGCACTTCGTACGGCTCCAGCTGGTCGAAGGGGTCGTACGAGTACATGACGGCCCTCCACGAGCTGGGGCACGCGCTCGGCCTGAAGCATCCCTTCGACACCGGAGACTCCAACGACGTCCTGAGCGCCGCCATCGACTCGCGCTCCGGCACCGTCATGAGCTACAGCGCGGCGCTCGGGAACCCGAACACGTACTTCACGTACGAGCCGACGACGCCGATGGTCTACGACGTCCTCGCGATCCAGGCGATGTACGGCGCAAACATGACGTACAACGCGACGGACACGACGTATACGTTCACCGGGCCGCAATACAACCAGACGATCTGGGACGCGGGCGGGATCGACTCGATCGTGGACAACTCCGGCTTCGCCAGCGAGATCGACCTGAACGAAGGACACGGCTCGAAAATCGGCGCCAGGATCTACGTGACGGACGCCTTCGGCAAGAAGCTCTCGGAGGTTGACAACGTCTGGATCGCGTACGGCGCGCAAATCGAAAACGCAAGGACAGGATCCGGCAAGGACAGCCTGACGGGCAATGCCCTGGACAACGACCTCGATGGCGGCGGCAGTGCGGACACGATGGCCGGCGGGCTCGGTGACGACACCTATCATGTCGACGATCCGGGCGACGTCGTCACCGAACTTGCGGCCTCGGGGTCGGACACCGTGTACGCCAGCCTCGGGTACACGTTAGGAGCCGATGTCGAAAACCTGGTGCTCACCGGGTCGGCCGTGTTGACCGGGACCGGCAACAGCGCGAACAACTGGCTCACCGGCAACGAAGCCAACGGGCGGCTCGAGGGCGGCGCGGGAAACGACACGCTCGAAGGGCGTGGCGGCAACGATACGTTGTCGGGCGGCGATGGCATCGATACCGCTGTGCTGCCCGGCTACAGCGCAGATTACGTTCTGGGGACAATTGGAGCCGACCGCACGTACTGGAGCTGGGCGTCGGGTCTCGACACCGTCAAGGACGACGTCGAGTTCATCCGGTTCGACGACCGGACGATCGAAATCCACGACTTCACGCCGCCGACGGTCACGCGAACTTCGACGGAAGGCGGCGACAACGTCCCCGTCGCGGGGACGATCGCCGTGACCTTCAGCGAAGCGATCTGGCCGGGGACGGGCACCATCGTGATCACCGGCGGCGTGGGCAACGCGATCTTCGCAAGCTACGACGTTGCCACCAGTCCTTGCGTGGAAGTATCGGGCAACCAGCTGCTGATTCATCCCGCATCCAGTTTCGACTACCAGACCTGGTACTCCGTGCGGATCAACGCAGGCGCGGTGCAGGATCTCACCGGCAATGCCCTCCAGTCCGCGGCGTTCCTCGACTTCGAGACCGCCTGGCCACCGGACGTTGCGCCGCCGGTGCTGCAAGCGCTCGTCCCGGCGGATGACAGCACGGGCGCGCGGCTCGAGTCGAACATCGTGCTCACGTTCGACGAGTCGATCGTGCACGGCGCCGGCAACATCACGCTGAAGACCGCGGGCGGAACAACCGTCGCAACCTACGCCGCCGCAAACAGCGCGAACCTGAACTTCTTCGGCGACACACTCACGATCAACCCTTCGATGGACCTCGACTACAGCACCGGCTATGTGGTTGTTGTCGACGCAGGAGCCATCAAGGACCAGGCGGGCAACAGCTTCGCCGGGTTGGCTACGTACGGATTCACCACGTTGCCGCACGGAATCCAGTACACCGGATCGGCGGGGAGTGATTCGATCAGCGGCTCCGCGGGGGACGACCAGCTGTCGGGCGGGAGCGGCAACGATTTCTTCGAGGGCCGCGCCGGCAACGACACCCTCGATGGAGGAGGCGGCCTCGACTCCGCCGCTTATTCGGGCAGCTGGTATAGCTACAATTTCAATCGCACCGCTGAGGGCGTCGTCCTGCAAGGGCCCGACGGAACCGACACGCTGGCGAACATCGAGCGCCTGCAGTTCACCGACTTCCATGTGGCACTCGACATCGAAGGCACCGCCGGCCAGGCCTATCGCCTCTACCAGGCGGCTTTCGACCGCACTCCCGACCTGGGAGGGCTCGGATACCAGATGAATGCGCTGGACCAGGGACTGACGCTGCCGCAGGTGGCGCAGAACTTCATCAACAGCCCTGAATTCCAGGCCACTTACGGCTCGCTGAACAACACGCAGTTCGTCACGCAGCTCTACGCGAACGTCTTGCATCGGGAGCCCAACCCGGGCGGACTCGCGTATCACATCGCGCGGCTGGAAAGCAACGTGAGCCGGGCCGATGTGCTGGTCGGGTTTTCGGAATCTCCCGAGAACAAGGCGGCCCTGATCGGAAGCATCGAGCACGGGATGGTGTATACCGTCTAGCCTTCGGCGCGGGCGAGGATACTGGTCATCGGAGCGACCGTCACGCCCGCGTCCGCCACCAATCCGTCGAAACCGTCTTGCGAGAACACTTCGAATTCATCTACGCGCGCTGCGGCAATCTCGTCGCCAGGCACGTCACCGGTTGCGACATGGCACATGAGCAGGTCGCCGTCTTCCGCCCTGGCCAGCCACATCTGCAGCAGCGAACGAAAGCGCGGCGCGCCGCCTGCGAAGTCGTAGACACCGAGAAGCGTCCTGTTCTGCGCGAACCCGTGCTCTTGCGCGAGGCGCGCAAGAGCACGCGCACCCATCGCTTCGATCACGCGGCCCTTCAATCGCCAGCGCGCCGCTCCGTTCGTGCTGCGAAGCCAAGGCCGTTTCGAGCTGCCGTACCGGCGCTCCAGTTCCTCGACGAGAACGTCCCGCACAACCGGGAACTGGTGCACATGCTGGTGACCATCGACGTGCGCAGGCGCGCGGCCCATCGCCTGCTCGAAGCGATCGAGCTGCAATCGGATCTCGCGGCGGATGGCATCGACGTCGACTCGATGCAGGACAGTTTCGACCATCCACGCGTTGAGCGGGCGACGCATGGAAGCATCGATCGGGTATTCGGTGAAATCCATGTGCACGCCCGCATCGACACGGCCCGCCTCGAAGAGCGGCTTCAGGCGCGGCGCGTCCTGCGCCCAGGCCGGGGCGCCAACCATGCAACTCGTTGCAGTGACCCGGCCTTCCTCGACCAGACGCAGCACCGCGTCGTCGACCGCCGGATGCAGGCCGTAGTCATCGATGCAGATCGCGATGCGCTTCATCTCAGTGGGGGCGCGCAATGACGCGCGGCATCGCCTGGTTCATCGCGGTCGGATGCGCGGCCGCAGCCGTGCACCTCGGCACGGTGATGCTGCTCGTGTCGCAGCTTGCCTGGGCGCCGCTTGTTGCCAACGTCGCCGGATGGATGGTTGCGTTCTGCGTTTCGTTCAGCGGCCATTGGCACCTGACGTTCCCGCGCTCGGGCGCGCCGCTCTTGCGTGCGGCATCGCGCTTCATGCTCGTGTCGTTCACCGGGTTCGCGATCAACGAAGCGATGTACGCGGTGCTGTTGCATTTCACGGGGACCGCCTGGTATGCGCTTGTGTTGTTCTTCGTGCTGCTCGCCGTCGCGGTCATGACCTACCTCCTGAGCTCGCGCTGGGCGTTCCGCGGCACAGGTCCGGCCTGACCGGCGAAGCGGCGCCGATTCGCCAAAGTGCAAGACGCCGGCTCGATGCGGCTTTCTCCGCACGTTGCAGCCACGGATATTTTCCCGCCACGCCTTCATCGCCGACGAGCCAGGCAGCGGCACGCATCGCGCAGATTCGCGGCGCGAGATCCTTCTCCGAGATCAGCCAGTCCTGCGAGGGCGCGAAGACGGCAGCATCGGCGAGTTCCTTGCGCCAGTTGTCGCGGCTGGCGACGGACTGGGGGGACCAATCCGATACCACGACCATCGGGGATTCGAGGCGGGCCACCAGGGGAATGGCAAACCTGTACTCCTCCAGCGCAATCACCGCATCGCCGGGCTGGATGCGCTCGCGCAGCGCGTTGCCGATCACGGCCTGCGACCGGTCGGCCTTCATGTCGATCGCGATCGCTGCAACCAAGCACAGCACCGCCGCGATCACCGCACTTGTGCGCCACAGTTTCGGCCGCGCTGTCGCCACGCCCGCATCCACTGCGAGAAAGATCAACGGCACCACGACGGGGAAGATGTAGCCGACAAGCTTCGAGTTCGGAATCGAAAAGAAGAGGGTGATCGAGGCGAGCCACACCAGCATCAGGTGCCGCACGCTCGTTGCCGTTTCCGCGCCACGCCACGCGAGCTTCCTCGTTCCTGCGAGCCACAACGTCCACGGCAACGCGAGGACAGCGAGCACGGCAACGTAGAACCAGAAAGGCTGCGCGTTGTTGAATCCGGACGTCGCGAAGCGCTGGAAGTGCTGCACGATGAAAAAGTAGTGCATGAAGCCGGAAAAACGCTCCTGCATCGCAATGAACCACGGCGCCGCGACGACGAAGAACAGGGCGATGCCGGGTAACCACAGCAGGCGCACCATTGCCATCCAGCGGCGCTCCCACACCAGCCACAGGACGAGCACCATGCCGGGCAGCACGATGCCGATCAATCCCTTTGCGAGCACGCCCAGCGCGCAAAGCGCGTATCCCGCCAGCAGAACCTTCGTTCGTCCGGGAGCGCCCGGCTCGAGCAGCGCCGCATGCGCGAACGCCAGGATCGTGGCCGTGATGCACCCCGCGACGAGCATGTCGAGGTTGGCGTACTGCGCGCCGAAGAAGAAGAGGGGCGCGGTGACCAGCGCAAGCAGCGTCCACGATGCGAATTCGTTTCCGAACCACCGGCGCGCGAAGAGGAAGAGCGACGCGGCCGCCAGGCACGCGCCCAGCCAAGGGGCGAAGCGCGCGGCGAGAAGGCTCGAGTCGCTCACCGACATGGCCGCTGCGGTCAGCCAGTAGAACAGCGGCGGCTTGTGGAAATAGGGCAGCCCGTCGAGCCGCGGCACGAGCCAGTCGCCCGTGCGCAGCATGTCCCACGCGACGCCGACATAGCGGCCCTCGTCGGGGACGGCCAGCGGCCGCAGCCATGCCGTCGCGGCAAGCCACGCGAATGCGAGGAAGAGGAATCCGCGGTCGCGCGTCACTGGCCGTCTTGCAACCCGCGGCCGAGCTCGCGCTTGACGACATACACCGGCCGCTGCTTCACTTCCTCGAAGATGCGCCCGACGTATTCGCCGATGATCCCGGTGAACAGCATCTGCATGCCGAAGAAGAACATCATCGTGACGACGATGGTGGTCCAGCCCGAGACCTGGTTGCCGTTGATGAAGTAATCGACGGTGATGTATGCGCCGTACGCGAAGCCGAGCATGGCCATCGTGGCGCCGACGGCACTGACGAGGCGCAGCGGCCACGTCGTGAACGAGGTGAGGCCATCGAGCGAAAGACTCACCAGGCGTCTCAGGCTGAAGTGCGTGCGGCCATGTGCGCGCGCGTCCGGCACGTACGGCAGGGCCACGGCATTGAAGCCGATCCACGCATACAGGCCTTTCATGAAGCGGCGGCGCTCGGGCAGCATCAGCAAGGCCTGCACCGCCGAGCGGTCCATCAGGCGGAAGTCGCCGGCCCCTTCGGGCACCTGGAAGCGGTCGGCAGCGTTGATCAGCCGGTAGAACATCCCGGTGCCGAAGCGCTTGAGAAAAGGCTCGTCGGAGCGGTCTTCGCGCACGGCGTAGACCACGTCAGCGCCTTCGCGCCAGCGCGCGACCATGTCGCCGATGAGGGCCGGCGGATGCTGCAGGTCGGCGTCGAGGATCGCGACGACGCCGCCTTTCGCGGCTTCGAGCCCCGCGGTGATCGCGGCTTCCTTGCCGAAGTTGCGCGAGAGCTGCAGCAGCCGGAAGCCCGGCTCGCGCGACCAGGCCGCGCCGATCATCGCGGTGTCGTCGCTGCTGCCGTCATCGATCAGGATCACTTCCCACGGCATGTCGAGCGGGGGCAGCAGGTCGCGCAGCTTCGGCAGCAGCAGCTCGAGGTTCTTCGCCTCGTTCTTGCACGGGATGATGCACGACAGGCCCGCACCCGCTGGGCGCTGCGCCGGAGGTTTGGCAGGTTGAGGCGCCGTGCTTGCGTCCATGCCTCGATTGTCCGTCAGGCGGCAGGTACCTTGCTCGCCTGCAGCATGCGCATGGCCGAGGCAAGCAGGGCCGCCATCTGTGTTGTGTCGCCGGGGACGATGAGGGTGGTCGTCGCGTCCGATGCGACACGGCTGTATGCGTCGACCGCGCGTTCGGCCACCTTGAGCTGCACGGCCTGTTCGCCGCCCGGCTGCCGGATTGCTTCGGCAACCTTGCGAATTGCGTCGGACGTTGCGGTCGCCACGGCGATGATCGCCGCTGCCTCGCCCTCGGCCTTGTTGATCTGGGCTTGCTTTTCGCCCTGCGAGCGCGCGATGAACGCCTCGCGTTCGCCTGTCGCGATATTGATCTGCTCCTGCCGGCGGCCTTCCGATGCCGCGATCAGCGCGCGCTTCTCCCGCTCCGCGGTGATCTGCGCCTGCATCGCGTGCAGGATTTCCTTGGGCGGCGTGAGGTCCTTGATCTCGTAGCGCAACACCTTCACGCCCCACGTGAGCGCCGCTTCGTCGATCGCGTTCACCACCTGCGCATTGATGATGTCGCGCTCCTCGAAGGTCTTGTCCAGTTCGAGTTTGCCGATCACGCTGCGCAGCGAGGTCTGCGCCAGCTGGGTCACCGCCATGATGTAGTTCGACGATCCATAGCTCGCCTGCTTCGGGTCGGTCACCTGGAAATACAGGATGCCGTCCACTTGGAGCTGCGTGTTGTCGCGCGTGATGCAGACCTGGCTCGGAACGTCGAGCGGGATCTCTTTCAGGCTGTGCTTGTAGGCAACCCGGTCGACGAAGGGGATGACGAAGTTGAGGCCGGGAGCGAGCGTCGCGTGATAGCGGCCGAGCCGCTCGACCACCCAAGCGTGCTGCTGCGGGACGACCTTGAGGGTCCGCACCACGAAGATGACGGCGATGACGAACAGGACGATGGCGATTTGCATGGTTGCGGTTTCCCTTCAGGTCTTTTCCACGACGAGCCGGTTGCCCACGACTTCGCGCACGCGATGCGCACCGCTGGCGCGGGGGCTTCCCGGCGCCGCGACGACCGTCCAGTTTGCGCCGCGATAGCGTACCGTGGCCGTCCCGTCAGGCAGCCACGCCTCGACGGACACGACTTCCCCGATGTCCTGGTTGACGTCGGGATTGGCCTGCGCGGGTGCGCTGGCCGGTTGCTTGCGTTTCTGCAGGTGCAAGGCCGTGACCGCGCCGCCACCGACGATGGCAGCGGCGATGAACTGCATCGGCATTTCGGCGCCCGCATGCGCCGCAAGCGCGCCTGCGGCCAGGCCGGCCGCGAGCATCAACAAATAGAACGTGCCGGTGGCGAGCTCCACAGCCACGGCGGCGCCGGCCATCAGCCACCACACAGTCGAATCCGCCATTGCGTGCCCCTCTCGTGATCGCGCCGATTGTGGCCGAAAGGGCGGCGTGCCCGACTCCGGGACCGCGTCCTGGCACTGCCTTATCTGTCCAAGTGAATTGGACAATGATCTGGACACACATGGACAGACATCGCGTCACAAGTGTCTCTCTCCAGCTACAATTGAGTTGACTTACTGTCTAGACAAACACTAAGCTCTGTCTGGACAAATCTAGACAGGAGCGATCTTGCTCACGAGCAAGGAGATTCTCGAGAGGACCGGCATCTCGCGGGCCACTCTCAACAACTACATCGCGGCGGGCCTCGTGGCCCGTCCGGATGTGTTGCCTCCTGCGCCCGAAGACGGGGCCGCACCGCGAATCGGCTACTTCCCGGATGACACCCTGGAACGAATCCGCACGATCCAGCGCCTGAAGCGCCAGGGTTGGAGCATCGGGCGAATTTCCGAGCATTTCTCGCGCGGCGATGCAGTACCCGCCGAACCTCGTGAGCCCGTCACGCTGCCTGCGCCCGCGATCCCCATTGCGCCGGCTTTGCGTTTGCAGTTGGCAGACGCGGGCTCACCGGCTTACCTCGTCGACGAGCGGTTCACGCTGGTCTGGGCCAATCCCGCCTGCGCTGCGAGTGCGTTGTCGCCGGTGCCCGGGCTTCGCAACGGCGACGCGGTGCTGGGCCACCTGATCGATTCCAATGCGCCGGGCACCCACGCGGTCCTGCGCTTCCAACTCGCCGCGGCGAAAGACCGGGGCTGGGGCGTTGCGCAACTGTCGTCGGGCCTGGCGCCCGCACAAGCTGCGCGCCTTGCGCAGCTTCACGAAGAGGCGCGCGCAACGGGGGCGATGCCGGTGAGCCACGTTAGCCTCGCCGCAACGGGCGGACTGCCTCTGCGGATCGGGTTTGCCGTGCACTTCCGCGAACACTTGCTGTTCGCGTATTCACCCGCGCAGGTCAGTGGCACGGCGCCCCCGCGCCCGGCGGCGCAAGCGCCTTCGCTCGCATCGGTGGTGGTCCTCGTCGCCACACTGCAGGACGCCACCGGGCTGTGGGCCCGCCTGTCGCCCCATGAATATTTCGAACTCGCCAATGAGGTTTGGGCGGAGCTCGACGCCGTGTTCCGCCGCCACCGCGCGGTGCTGGGGCGGCATCCGGGCGAGGGGCTGGTGTGCTACTTCCTGCGCGAGCCGGACGAGGGCCACCTCGCGAATGCACTCGCCGCGGCCCGCGCCGCGAAAGAGGCGATGCGCGCGCTGAGCCAGCGCTGGCAGCAGCGCAAGCATTGGGACGCCGAGGTCGCGATGAACATGGGCCTCGACGAAGGCCAGGAGTGGATGGGCGCGATCGGCGCCGACGAGTTCCGCGTGCTCGGCGAAGCCGCCGAACGCGCAGACCAGCTCTCGCGCTGCGGCCGGGCCGGATCGATCTACGTCACACGCGGCTTCATCGGAAAGCTCCCGGCCTCCGAGCGCGCGCGCCTCGAATTTGCCGCTCCGCGCGCGGAGACAGGCGCGCGCCGCACCCGGCACACATTCGCACCGCTCTCGAGCGTGTGCCCCGCAGTTCCGCCGCGCCTTGCCGAAGTCGCGGTGGCCGAAGTCCTCGACCTGCCGGCTTCCGCCGCCTGACAAGGAAAGATTGCCATGTCGTTCTTCCAATCGATCCGCAGCGGCCTTCAAGCGCTGTTTCACGTGAGCACGGTGCACGAGCCGCCCGGCGACGGCGAGACCGTCACGCTCGAGGACATCCGCACCGCAATGCTCCGGATGGCAGGGCCGCCCACGGAAGCGTCGGCGATCCTCGTGCGCCGAATCCGCTACTCCGCCGATCCACAGGCCCTCTGGTTCCTTCGCAGCGAGCTCATGGCCCTGCTGGCCCGAAAACACGGCGAATTGGTCGCGCGCACCCAGCTCGAGATGCTGTCCGACATGTTCCGCGAGCTGCTGCCCAGCGGCTTGCGCTCACGGCCGAGCCCCCTGCTGTCGGCGCGCGAAGAACGCGGGGATTCGCTCCCGCACAACTGACGCGCGGATTTCATACACTTGCGCCCTCGTTTCCCATTTCGCGCGAGGGGCGCCGCCTAGATGAAGTTCCGCTTTCCGATCGTCATCATCGACGAGGACTACCGCTCCGAGAACACTTCGGGCCTGGGCATCCGCGCGCTTGCGCAAGCCATCGAAACCGAAGGCTTCGAGGTGCTCGGCGTGACGAGCTATGGCGACCTGTCGCAGTTCGCGCAGCAGCAAAGCCGCGCCAGCGCATTCATCCTGTCGATCGACGATGAGGAGTTCACGCCCGGCCCCGACCTCGACCCGGCGGTGCTCAACCTGCGCAGCTTCATCGACGAAGTGCGGCGCAAGAACGCCGACGTGCCGATCTACATCTACGGCGAGACGAAAACGTCGCGCCACTTGCCCAACGAGATCCTGCGCGAGCTGCACGGCTTCATCCACATGTACGAGGACACGCCGGAGTTCATGGCGCGCCACATCATCCGCGAGGCGAAGTCGTACCTGGAGGGAATCCAGCCGCCGTTCTTCAAGGCCTTGCTCGATTACGCGGAGGACGGCTCGTACTCATGGCACTGCCCGGGTCACTCGGGCGGCGTTGCGTTCCTCAAGAGCCCGATCGGCCAGATGTTCCACCAGTTCTTCGGCGAGAACATGCTGCGCGCCGACGTGTGCAACGCCGTCGATGAACTCGGGCAGCTGCTCGATCACACCGGCCCCGTTGCCGCGAGCGAACGCAACTCGGCCCGCATCTTCAATGCGGACCACTGCTTCTTCGTGACCAACGGCACGTCCACGTCGAACAAGATGGTGTGGCACCACGAGGTGGCGCCGGGCGACGTGGTGGTGGTCGACCGCAATTGCCACAAGTCGATCCTGCACTCGATCATCATGACCGGGGCCATCCCCGTGTTCCTGAAGCCGACGCGCAACCACTTCGGAATCATCGGGCCGATCCAGCAGTCGGAGTTCTCGCCCGAGTCCATCAAGGCGAAGATGCGCGCGAACCCGTTGCTCAAGGGAATCGACCCCGAGACGGTGAAGCCCCGCATCCTCACGCTGACGCAGTCCACATACGACGGCGTGCTGTACAACACCGAGACCATCAAGGGCATGCTGGACGGCTACGTCGAAGCGCTGCATTTCGACGAGGCCTGGCTGCCGCACGCGGCGTTCCACCCGTTCTACGGCAACTTCCACGCGATGGGCCGCAAGCGCACGCGGCCGCAGAAGTCGCTGGTCTACGCGACGCAGTCCATCCACAAGCTGCTCGCCGGCATCAGCCAGGCGAGCCATGTGCTGGTGCAGGACGCGGCCGAGAACAAGCTCGACCGCCACCTGTTCAACGAGGCGTTCATGATGCACACCTCGACCAGCCCGCAGTATTCGATCATCGCCAGCTGCGACGTCGCCGCGGCAATGATGGAGCCGCCGGGCGGCACCGCGCTGGTGGAGGAGTCGATCCTGGAAGCGCTCGACTTCCGCCGTGCGATGCGCAAGGTGGACGAGGAGTACGGCAAGGACTGGTGGTTCAAGGTCTGGGGCCCCGACAAGCTGGTGGAAGAGGGCCTGGGGCGCGCCGACGACTGGATCATCAAGGGCGAGGCCCGCACGGCCAAGTGGCACGGCTTCGGCAACCTGGCCGAAGGCTTCAACATGCTGGACCCGATCAAGTCCACCATCGTCACGCCCGGCCTCGACCTCAATGGCAAGTTCCACAAGACGGGCATCCCGGCCTCGATCCTCACGAGGTTCCTCGCCGAGCACGGGATCATCGTGGAGAAGACCGGGCTCTACTCGTTCTTCATCATGTTCACCATCGGCATCACGAAGGGCCGGTGGAACACGCTGCTCACGGCGTTGCAGCAGTTCAAGGACGACTACGCACGCAACCAGCCGATGTGGCGCATCCTTCCCGAGTTCTGCCAGCAGTTCCCGCGCTACGAACGCATGGGGCTGGCCGACCTGTGCCAGCACGTGCACGAGCTCTATGCCAAGTACGACATCGCACGCCTGACGACCGACATGTACCTGTCGGACCTCACGCCGGCGATGAAGCCGAGCGACGCCTTTGCCTATATCGCCCACCGCAAGACGGAGCGGGTCGAGATCGACCACCTGGAAGGGCGGATCACCACGTCGCTGGTGACCCCATACCCGCCGGGCATCCCGTTGCTCATCCCGGGAGAGGTCTTCAACAAGAAGATCGTGGACTACCTGAAATTCTCGCGCGAGTTCAACTCGGCCTGCCCGGGCTTCGAAACCGACATCCACGGGCTGGTCGAAGAGGCTTCGCCCGACGGCCGGGTGCGGTTCTTCGGCGACTGCGTGAAGGCCTGACCCCGGCCGGGGCCGCCGCCCCGGAAACCGGTTTCCCCCGGTTTCCGGCGTTTCATCGCGCCAATCTGCGGTTCGTCGCATCCCCATCGCGCGGCCGGCCGGGCGTCCCTACAGTCCACCCCATCGAGCCAGGTACGGCTCCCTGGAGGAAACCATGAACACCGTCGCCAACACCCTGAACGCCGCTCCCCAGCCGCTGTTGTCCACGCCCGCCCGGGTTGTGGCTGCCCTGGCCGTGGCCGGATTCGTGGCGGCGGCCTGGTTTTCGGCGGAACAGGCGAGCCATCAGGCTGTCCTGACGACCACCGCGGCCCTGTCGCGCAACGTCATCCATGTCAGGCTGCCCACGGTCGAGATCGTGGCCCGCCGCGAGCCGGCGGCCATGTCCGCGGTGGCGGCGTCGGGCAGCTTCGGCCCGCGCACCCAACGCTCGCTCTGAGCTGATTTCA
Source organism: Ramlibacter sp. (assembly GCA_035526975.1). Classification (GTDB taxonomy): domain Bacteria; phylum Pseudomonadota; class Gammaproteobacteria; order Burkholderiales; family Burkholderiaceae_C; genus Ramlibacter. Next base: position 1,690 of record DATLBJ010000145.1, on the reverse strand, counting down.
CGACGGAATAATCCCGGGTATGAACACGCCAAAACAAGAACCACAGCGTTCGCACCCGCCCTTGATCGAGTGGGTGCTGCGCATGAACAGCCAGGTCGGCGCCTGGGCGGCCTCGATGTCCTGGTGGCGCCTGATCGTGCTGTTCATCGTGATCACGATCGCGGCCAGCATGATCTCGGACCAGTTGCACCTGCGGCACGAGCGCGTGAAGGTGCTTGGAGCCACGCCCGGCGACGACGAGGACGTGCAGGTGTCGATCTCCGACAAGGAAGGCATCGTCATTCGCCGGGGCAACAAGTCGATCCGGCCGCTGCGCGGGGCATCCTCCCCGGACGCGGCCGCGTCATCCGCGGACGCGACGCCTCCCTCCGCGGCGCCGGCCGATGCTTCGCCCGAAAAGGACGACGATGACGAGGAAGCCACGAAGAAGCGTGACCGCCGCGGTCGCAAGAGCGTCAGCGAGAAGATCGAGCAGATCTTCACCTTCCGCGGCCTCATCGGCGACCTCGGCTCGGCCCTGATGATCATCGCCTTTGCGTACCTCGTCGCCGCCAAGATCGTGGTGCGCAAGGTGGCCCAGGCCGACGCCAAGGTCCGCAGCGCGGAACACGCCGCCGAGCACGAAGCAATGGAGCGCCAACTGGTGCAGGCCCGCCTGCAGGTGCTGCAAGCGCAGGTCGAGCCGCACTTCCTTTTCAACACGCTGTCCGCGATCGACTACCTGATCGAGACCGACCCCAAGCGCGCCAGCCAGATGCAGAAGGCGCTGATCACCTACCTGCGCGGCGCGCTGCCCCAAATGCGCCAGGAGTCGTCGACGCTGGGCCGCGAAATGCGCCTGATCAAGTCCTTCCTCGAGCTGCTCAAGATGCGCATGGAAGACAGGCTGGACGTGGAGTTCGCGGTGCCGGAGGGCGCGGAATCGGCCGAATTCCCGCCGATGATGCTCCAATCGCTCGTGGAAAACGCCATCAAGCACGGCATCGAACCCAAGCCCGAAGGCGGCAAGGTGACCGTGGCCGGGCGCATCCAGAACGGCCAGCTGTGGGTGGAAGTGCGCGATACCGGCATCGGCATCCACGACACGGAGCGGCTCGAAAGCGCCACGTCCGGCACCGGCCTGGGCCTGCAGAACATTCGCGAACGGCTGGCGATGCTGTTCCCCGGCAAGAGCCGCCTGATCCTGGTGTCCGACGACACGCAAGGCACCACCGTGAAGATCGTCGTTCCGTACCAGGTGGGGCCTGAAACCGTCGCCGACATCGACGGGCTGCGCGGGAAGCCGGCATGAACGCGCCCGCCAGGCCTTTCACGGCCGTGATAGCCGACGACGAGCGGCTGCTGCGCGAGCAGCTCAAGACCCGTCTGCAAACCGCCTGGCCGGAGCTGCAGATCATCGGTGAAGCGCGCGACGGCAATGAGGCCCTGGCGCGTGCCGACGAGTTGCGTCCCGACGTGATGTTCCTCGATATCCGGATGCCCGGGATGACGGGGATCGAGGCCGCACGCGAAATCCTCGCCTTGCCGGGCTGGCAGGGCGAAATCGTTTTCGTGACCGCGTACGACGAATACGCCGTGTCGGCTTTCGAGCACGGTGCGCTGGACTACCTGCTGAAACCCGTCGAGGCGGACCGGCTGGTGCAGACAGCGCAGCGGGTGAAGGCGCGGCTGGCGCGCCGCGTCGTCCCGC
>DATLBJ010000144.1:0-5798 GCA_035526975.1 Ramlibacter sp. | reverse complement strand
ACGGTTTCCATGATTGCGATGCGGATTGCGCAGCGTGGGCCGGATTGCGTTCGCCGCGCACGCCGAGCGCGCTTTGCAACGCGACGTCGCCGGCCGGAAAGGCGTCGGGCCAGCGCAGCGCGCGCATCGCGATGTACTGCGCCGTCCAGTCGCCGATGCCGGGCAAAGATTTCAACCGTTCGACGGTGGCGGTGACATCCGCGCCGCCGTGCAACTGCAGGTCACCTTCATGCACGGCCCGTGCGATCGCGACGATGGCCGCTTGCCGCTGGCGAACGATGCCCAGTTGGCCCAACGCATCGCCGTCGGCTTTGGCCAGCACGGCAGGTTCGGGGAACAGCCTGTTCAAGCCTTCAATCGGCGTTTCGATGCTGTGGCCGAAACGGTCGACGAGACGCTGCGCCAACGTGCGCGCCGCGGCCACGGTGATCTGCTGGCCGAGCACTGCACGCACCGCGAGTTCATACCCGTTGAAGGCACCGGGCACGCGCAGTGCATCGCCTTTCGGGAAGCTCTCATGCAACACGGCATTGATCGCCTGCGGATCGGCATCGAGGTCGAATGCGCCGCGCACGCGATGGATCACCTGCGGGAGAACCGCGCGAAGCGATTCGCTCACCCGCAGCAGGAGGAGGGGGCTCGCTGCGTCGAACGTGGCTTCGATCCAGCCCTTGTGCAGTTGCTTGCCCGAGCGGATGGCCAGCGTCCGCGTGAGCGTTTGCCCTTCGACGCGATCGACACCCGTGATTTGCCGCGTGCGAAAGAACGCCAGCATCGCGTCGACGTCGAACGGCGGCCGATATGCAAGGCGAATGGCCGGACCGCCTTCCGCGGTGGATTTGCCCTCGCGCCGCAACTGCGTCGGATTCAGGCCGTAGTGCTCGGCGAAAGCGGCATTGAAGCGGCGCACGCTCGAGTACCCGCTGACCAGAGCCACTTCGGTGATCGCCATATCGGTGTCTGCCAGCAATTGCTTGGCCGCAAGGAGGCGGCGCGTCTGCAGGTACTGCACCGGCGAGACGCCGAAGTGCGTTTCGAAGATGCGGCGGACATGGCGGTCGCTCACGCCGAGCTTCGCTGCAAGCGTCTCGACCGAAGGCGATTTGCCGCGCCATGCTTCGGGCTCGTCGAGCAGCCGCACCGCCTGGTGGGCCAGGATGTAACTCGCGTCCTGGATCGACCACACGACCGAGTTCGGTGCGAGCTCGGGACGGCAGCGCAGGCACGGGCGAAACCCCGCTCCCTCCGCCATTGCGGCGTGCGCGAAGAAGCGGCAGTTTTCGCGCTTGGGCGTGCGCACGCGGCACACGGGCCGGCAATAGATTCCGGTGGACGTGACACCGGTGAAAAAGCGCCCGTCGAAGCGCGCGTCCCGGGCCTTGAGTGCCAGGTAACACGCGTCGGGTTGGAGGGCGGAGCTCGGGGACATGCGTCGATGATACGCAGGCAGTGCGCATCGGCTGGCCGTTTTCGGACATGTCCCCCAGCTGAGCGCGGACGTCGCTGAGTCGATCCATGACGACGCGGATCAGCGAGCTTGGCTCACGGGGACGCGATGAGCCGCACGCGGACGATCTCGGCTTCCCCACTGGAGAAGCACGATGGCTTACTGGCTTGACAACGGCTGGCGCAACCTCACCGGCGCAGGGCTGCAGGACAGCCCCGCTGTCGTGCAGCTTGGGAACGGCAACTTCCTCGTGGCATGGCTCGAGCCGATCGCGACCTCTGGTTTCTCGAACGTGATGGCGCGGTTCCTCGACAACAACGGCACCGAGAGCGGCGCACAGTTCCAGCTCGCGGGCGGCATCATCACCGGCATGGGTGCGGAAGTGCGCCTGGTGCCGGCCGGCGACGGCGGCTTCTACGCGTTCTGGGACCAGAATGCGAGCAAGGGAGTGTCCACCGTCGACTACGTCGGGCAGCACTACGACGCGTCGGGGCAGGCGGTGGGCGGCCGCATCATCGCGGACGACATTCCGCGCGTGAACGACCTCGACTTTGGCGCCATTGCCCTGGCCAACGGCAACCTCGTCGTGCAATGGCAGGACAACGACGGCGCGCCGATTTTCCGTGTGCTTGATCCGAATGGCGCGCCGGTGACGAGCGAGACACGTGTCGATCCGCTCGTGCAGTCGAGCGACCAATCCGCGCGACACGCCGCGATTGCCGCAGCGCCGGACGGCGGCTTCTTCCTCGCGTGGAATGACGCATCGTCGAGCTCGCTCGAGTCGACGTACTTCGAGAAATTCGATGCCTCGGGTCATGCCATGAGCGGCCCGTTCCTCGCGATCAATGCGCAACCGGGCTCCGGCGCGCCGGAGATCGCGGTCCTGGCGGACGGAAACGTCGTCGTCGCAGTTTCGGATCATCCGTCGCCCGGCGCGACGGAGATCCTCGGCGCCGAGTTCACGCCGGCCGGCCATCTCGCGGGGTCCCGCGGACTCCAGATAGCGCTGGGCGGCTGGCAGCTTGGCGACTACGCGATCACCGCGGTTCCCGATGGCGGCTTCGCCGTGTCGTATTCCGTGCTGACCCCGGGGCGCTTCGACGGCAAGGTCTACGAGCAGCGGTACGACAGCAACGTGACGCTGTTCACGCACGGCTTCGAGCCGCGTTTCATCGGCGACACCGGCGCGGGACTCGAACACTCCGTCATCGCCACGAGCAGCGGCGGCTTGCAGTTTGCCTGGAACTACTTCGCGGATTTCGCGGGTGACGCGGGCGACATCCACGCGAACCAGGTTGCCAACCACCCGGTGCCGGCGGACGACACGATCACCGGTAGCGACGGCATCGACACAGTGACGTATGCAGCGAGCCGCGACAATTTCAACATCTCGCGCACGGGGGATGGCGTCACGGTTTCCGGCTTCGAGTCCACCGGCTTCCAGGCGACGGATACCCTCCACGACATCGAGCGGCTGCATTTCACCGACGAGAACATCGCGCTCGATGTCGACGGAAACGCCGGGATGGCCTATCGCCTCTACCAAGCGGCGTTCGACCGCGGACCGGACCTCGGTGGGCTGGGTTACCACATCGCCGACCTCGATCGCGGCGTGCCGCTCGAGGTGGTGGCGCACCACTTCCTCGACAGCCCGGAGTTCCAGGCGCGCTACGGAAGTCTCGATGACGCGGCGTTCGTCACCCGCCTGTACGCGAACATCCTGCATCGCTCGCCCGATCCGCAAGGGTTCCAGTTCCACATGGACGAACTCTCCAGCGGTGTTCCGCGTTACGTGGTGCTCACGCACTTCTCGGAAGCGCCCGAGAACTACGCAGCCCTGATCGGCGTGATCGAGAACGGGATGGCCTACTTGCCGGGCTGATTGCCGATTTTTCCGTAAATTTTTCGCGGCGCACCGCTACGGCTCAGGCAAATCAAGCACTTGCAGCTGGCACGGCCCTTGCCACAGTTGGGCTGGAGGGTCCAGCCATGAAGCATTCGGCGGTCACATTCGAGCGGTTCGACGAGCAAAGAGAGCTCGTCCAGTCAATGCAACAGGCCTGCTCGCAAGCCTCGCAAGCCGAGCGTGCGCGATGGGAGGTCGTCAAAGGCCGTTACCCGGGACAGCCAGGGCACGACCCGCAGGCGTGGGGGGAATGGCTGCGCGCGGCCAGCACGCTGCGCGATGCGGCAGCGCGATTGCGCGGCGTGGCTCAGCCGCGATGACGCGGATGCGCCCATAGAATCGGCGAATGCAATTCGCTCCCTCGATTTTCAAGGCCTACGATATCCGCGGCGTCGTGCCGTCCACCCTCAACGAAGAAGTCGCCGAAGCACTGGGCTACGCATTCGGCACGCAGGCGCAGAAGGAAGGCGAGAAGGTTGTCGCCGTCGGGCGCGATGGTCGCCTGAGCGGCCCCGTGATGAGCGCAGCACTCGTGCGCGGACTCGTCGCATCGGGCGTGGACGTGATCGACATCGGCAAGGTGACGACGCCGATGCTCTACTTCGCGACGAGCACCTTGTGCTCGAGCGGCATCCAGGTGACGGGCAGCCACAACCCGAAGGACTACAACGGCTTCAAGATGGTGATGGGCGGCCGCGCGATCTACGGCGACGAGATCCAGCAGTTGCGCCGCCTGATGGAAGAAGGCCGCACGCCACAGTCCGGCAAGCAGGGCAACGTGCGCAACGTGAACATCCTCGCGCCGTACCGCGACCGCATCATCTCCGACGTCAAGCTTGCGCGGCCGATGAAGATCGTCGTCGATTCGGGCAACGGCATCGCCGGTGCTTCGGCGCCCGGGATCTTCCGCGCCCTGGGCTGCGAAGTGATCGAGCTGTTCAGCGACGTCGACGGCAATTTCCCCAATCACCATCCCGATCCGAGCAAACCGGAGAACCTGCGCGACCTGATCGCCGCGATCCACACGCATGACGCGGAGCTCGGCCTTGCGTTCGATGGCGATGGCGACCGCCTGGGCATCATCACCAAGCAGGGCAACAACATCTTCCCCGACCGGCAGATGATGCTGTTCGCGCGCGACGTGCTGCAGCGCGTGCCCGGCGGCAAGATCATCTTCGACGTGAAATGCACGCAGCGCCTCGCGCCGACGATCAGGGAAGCCGGCGGCGAGCCGATCATGTTCAAGACGGGCCATTCGCTGATCAAGGCGAAGATGCGCGAAGTGAATGCGCCGCTGGGCGGCGAGATGAGCGGCCACATCTTCTTCAAGGAGCGCTGGTTCGGCTTCGACGACGGCACGTATGCGGGTTGCCGCATCCTCGAAATCCTCTCGCGTTCACAAGACCCGAGCGCCGTGCTCGACAGCCTGCCCACCAGCTTCTCGACGCCGGAGCTCAATGTGAAGTGCGCAGAAGGCGAGCCCCACGCGCTCGTCGAGAAGTTGAAGGCTGCGGCAAAGTTCGATGGCAACGCGCAGGTGAACACGATCGACGGCGTGCGCGTGGACTGGCCGGACGGCTTCGGCCTGATCCGCGCATCGAACACCACGCCGGTGCTGGTGCTGCGTTTCGAAGGTCACACGCAAGAGGCGCTGACTCGCATCGAGCACGAGATGCTCGCGCTGCTGCGGCAGGTGAAACCCGACGCGGCGATCGAGGCGGCTGCGCACTAGGATTTGTCGTCCCGGGCTCGACCCGCGACCCAGTGTCTCTTGCCCTGAGAAAGCCACTGGATTGCGGGTCGCAGCCCGCAATGACACCATGCCCCACAATGGCCCCCCGTGAGGATCCTCATCGTCAAGCTCTCCTCGCTGGGTGACGTGGTGCATACCATGCCGGCGGTGCAGGACATTTGCGCGCGCCGCGGCGATGCGCAGGTCGACTGGGTCGTGGAGAAAGGCTTTGCGCCGCTCGTCGCGCGGTGCGAAGGCGTGGCCGAAGCGATCTCCTGCGAACTGAGGCGCTGGAGCAAGTCGCCGCTGTCACACGAGACTCGCACGGAATGGCGCACGTTTCGAAACCGGTTGCGCAGCGCACGGTATGACGCCGTGATCGACTTGCAAGGCCTGACGAAATCCGCATTGGTTGCGCGCGCCGCGCGCGTGACGGAAGGGGGCCGGCGATTCGCGATGGCGAACCGCACCGAAGGCGCGAGTTATGAAGCGCCCACGCGTTGGGTCGCCGATGTCGCGATCCAGCTCGATACGCATGTGCACGCGGTGCAGCGTGCGCGCGAGATCTGTGCGCAGTCGCTTGAATATGAAATTCCATCGACGCTGCGCTTCGGGCTGAAAGCGCCTTCATCGCAGCCCACGAACGAAGTCTGCTTCGTGCACGGCACTTCGCGCGAGGACAAGTGTTGGCCGGTGGCGAACTGGGTTGAGCT
>DATLBJ010000143.1:0-12513 GCA_035526975.1 Ramlibacter sp. | reverse complement strand
GGGGACAAGCAGGTGCTCGTCGGGTGCATCGACCTGTCGGACATGAATGTCGAGACGCCCGAGACGATCGCGAACCGCATCCGCAAGGCGCTCCAGCACATCAAGCCCGAACAGGTGGTCCTCGCGCCGGATTGCGGCATGAAGTACCTGCCACGCGAGGTGGCGCAGGGCAAGCTGCGAGCCATGGTGGAGGCGGCAAAACAATTGCGGCGCGAGCACGGCGCGGGCTGAGCCGGGCTAGCCCGCGTCGGCCGACTTCAGCAGCTCCCGCGCTGCGGCGAGCGACGCTTCCTTCAATTTCGGGTCGCCCTCCATCTGCTGCTGCACGTGGTCGACCATTACGGCGAACGACGGGTCGTTCACCAGCGTTTCGCCCAGTTCGGACAGTAACACGGTCTCGAGGAACAGGCGGAAGGCCTTGCGCTCGCGCTCAGGGTCGTCCCCCGGGATCGCGCGAATGCGCTGCGCGACCACGGCCGAGAGATCGTTCGGGGAATCGGCCGGCGTGCCCGCTTCGCGCGGGGCCGCGCGCGCGCCGCCCTGCCGCTGGCGCAGCGCGGCAACTTGCACGCGGATCAGTGCGGCGAGTTGATTGGCGGGATCGATGCCGTCCAACGTGTGCGATGCCTCCCGCCCGCGATTCTACTTTTGCATGCGCCGCCGCCAGCTGGCGATTTCCTGGACCGTGGTGCAAGTCAGGCCCAGCTTCCGGGCATAGGCCCGCACCTGCTCGCCCTTGGCCATCGTGCCGTCCGGGTTCATCAGCTCGCACAGCACGCCCGCAGGTTCAAGGCCGGCGAGGCGCGCCAGGTCCACGGCCGACTCCGTGTGGCCGTCCCGCTCGAGCGTGCCCCCGCGCTTGGCGATCAGCGGAAAGACGTGGCCGGGGCTGGCGATTTCGCAGTGCTCCAGCGTCGAGCGCAGTGCGCACTGGATGGTCTGCACGCGATCGGCCGCGGACACGCCGGTCGTGATCCCGTGCGTCGCTTCGATCGACTGCGTGAAGGCCGTCGCGTAACGCGAGCGGTTGACTTCGACCATCGGCCGCAGCTTCAGGTCGCTCGCCTTGTCGGGCGTGATGCACAGGCACACGATGCCGCTGCCGTCGCGGATCATCAGCGCCATCGTCTGGGGCGTCATGAGCTCGGCGGCGCAGACGATGTCGGCCTCGTTTTCGCGCTCGGCATCGTCGAGCACGAGCACGGGCCGCCCCGCGGCGATCTGCGCGATCACTTCGGGCACCGGTGTGAGGGGAATGACCGCGGCATCGCCTGCGGTCTCGGGAGTTGCAGCAAAGGTCATGAAACGCTCCTGTTGGTTGAACAAAAACGCTCCAAGGCACGAGAGAACACCGCCGCAGCGCTGCTTTTCGGCGAGCGCCGTGACGTGCCTTCTTTCATCCGGACTGTGACCGTCGGCTCCGGAATTGGACCGGATCTGCTGACCATCTGATCGAATCCGATCAAACGCGCTCGCGGGCTTGCGGCACTTGCGCGCCGCCTACCGCCGGTGGGGAGTTTCGCCCCGCCCTGAAGACGAATCGACTATACGGCGCGAAACAAAGTCTTGCTGGCGCATCGGTGACTCCTTGCTCCGCTATAGTGATCCGTTGCAAGGAGACGACCGTGGCGGTTGGAGGCGGTGGAGCGCGCGCGAAGCGTCATGTGCTCAGGCGGCACGCGGCGGTGATGCAGTGGCGCGTGTCGCGGCTGCCGGCCACCTTGCGCGGCCTCATGTGGGCCACCGGTGCGGGCTTCTCGTTCGCGCTGCTCAACACGCTGATGCGCCAGCTCACGATCGAGATCGGCGCGTTCGAAACCCAGTTCCTGCGCTACGCGATGGGCCTGGCGGTGATGGTGCCCTTGATCCTGCGCGCCGGTTTCGCCCGGTACGTCCCGCACAACATCACAGGGCAGTTCACGCGCGGCGCCGTCCACACGGTGGGCCTGGTGATCTGGTTTTCCGCGATTCCCTTCATCACCATCGCCGATACCACCGCGATCGGTTTCACCACGCCCATCTTCATCATGCTGGGGGCCGCGTGGCTGTTTCGCGAACGCATGCGCTGGGAGCGCTGGCTGGCCGCGGGCATCGGCTTTGCCGGCGTGCTGATCGTCGTCGCGCCCAAGCTCACCGGCGCCGGCGGCGCGTACACACTGGTGATGCTGGCGTCGTCGCCGGTGTTCGCCCTGTCGTTCCTGATGACCAAGCAGCTCACGCGCACCGAGCGCCCCGAAGTGATCGTCGCGTGGCAATCGATTTCGGTCGCGCTGCTGTCCCTGCCGATGGGCTTGTTGCACTGGAGCTGGCCAAGCGCGGGGCAATGGTTCGCTTTCGCCATCTGCGGCTGCCTCGGAAGCCTGGGCCACTACATGCTCACGCGTTCGTTCTCGGTGACGGACATCTCGGCCACGCAATCGGTGAAGTTCCTCGACCTCGTGTGGGCGACGGTCCTCGGCTGGATCGTGTTCGGCGATGCACCGAGCCAATCCACCTTGATCGGCGGCGCGGTGATCTGCACGTCGACGTTGTGGATCGCGCAACGCGAGGCGCGGCGCGTCGTTCCAGTTGCTTGACGCGTCAGGGCGGCAGCAGCTCGACGCGCACGCCGCTGCCCGTCACGCGGATTTCACCCGGGCGATAGCCCTGCGCGCGGGCGAGCTGTTCGGGCGTGAAGGTGTGCAGCACCCAGCCTTCGAGGAGGTTGTTCCCGACGATGGCCGCGATCGGCTCCAACTGGCGGCGCCATTGCGGCGGCAGTTGCACGATGTCGATGCGCTCGACGCGCACGTCGGCAAGCCGCACGCTCGCGTCCGACGCCTCGTAGCGCAAGCCGAAACTCAGGGCGAGCTCGCCGTGCACCGCACTGCGCACGATGCGGTCCGCGCCCTCGAACGTGAACTCCAGCCGGATCCGGTTGGCATCGGGCAGCAGCGCCACGCGCGGCGCATCGACCTTCACCACGAACAGGTCTCCGGCTCGCGATTCGAACGGGAATTTCTTTGCCAGCGCCGACTGGATTTGCGCCGCGGAGATCTCCACGCTGCGCGGCATGGCCGCGCACGCAGCGAGCAGCACGAGCGATGCGGCGGCGAGCCACCGCGCGATGGCCGAGCTCATAACGTGCGGGCGCCGCGCGCGCGCAGGAAGCGCTTGTAGTCCTCGAAGGTGACGCGCCCGGCCCGTGCGCGGTCGATGGCTTCGAAGTTTTCATCGACGACCGCCAGCCGCGCGGCGCGTGCTTGCTCGCGCGTGATGCTGCCCTTGTGCTCGACGTCGGCGGCGGCGAAGCCCGCGTGCAATTTGTGTTCGACTTGCGCGCGCAAAGTTTCGCCTCGCGTTTCCGGAACCGGCGCTGTTGCACGCGCGGCCGGCGGCACCCACGGATCGCGCAAGGGAGTGAGGGACTGGCCCTCGCCCGCTTGCCCGCATACGGCCATCGCCGACAGGAAGGTTGCAAGGAGAACGTGCTTCATTGCGCTGCCCCCGAATAGAACGCCTTCAGGTCCTGCTTCTGCTTCACGCGGGAGGTGTCGTCGAGGTAAGTCATGTGCCCGCCATCGTAATAACGCAGCACCACGTTGGGCAGTGGACCGAGGCGCGCCAGGTCGCGATCCGTCTGGAAAAACGGCGTGGCCAGGTCGTGGTAACCGCTGAGTGACAGGACCTTCAACTGCGGGCGCAACGCAAGCGTGGCGGCAAGGTCGGGAATGACGTCAGGCAGCGAATGCCCATCGTGCCGGAAGTCCCAGACGTTGGCGGCGTTGCTTCCCGTCACGTACGGCGAGGCGTTGTGGTAGCCGAGTCCCTGCTGCAGGTAGGGGCCGATCGCCTGGTTGAACTGCGCAGTGATGAAATTGCTCGAGGGATCGCCTTGGCCGAGCACCGAGCTCATCGGCGCCGACACGCGCGCGTCGTAGCGGCCGACCATCACGCCGGGAATCAGGTGAGTGCGATAGGTGAACGGCTCCATGTTCACGCGCGCCGTCCATTGCACGGCGGGCAGTCCCGTGAGCGATTGCAATTGATTCGCCAGCGCCGCATCCGGCGGCGTGTGCTGGGAGAACCACACGACCACCGCCGGGTCGTAACTGGCCGACGTGAAGCTTCGCATCTGCTGCGCGTTGGCCGCGCTGTCCGCCAAGGCCGAGGGCGCCAGGTGGTAATAAGCGCCGGTCTGCCCGTACGACGGAAGAAAGCCCGCGCAACTCACGGTATCGCTTTGCCCGTCGCAGTTCGCCGAGTAGTTCAGGACCGACGACTGCAGGATGATGCCGTCCAAGTGAACGCCGGCCGTCTCGAGCAGGTGCGCCACGACCGGCGTGCGCGTCGTGCCGTAAGACTCGCCGAAGAGGTACTTCGGGCTTGCGTTGCGGCCGTTCACGGCGAGCCAGCGCACGACGAAATCGCGGAACGACGCCGCGTCGCGGTCCACGCTCCAGAAGGTCTGGTTGGTGTTCGGCGTGATCGCCTGCGAATAGCCCGTGCCGATCGCGTCGACGAACACGAGGTCGCTCGTGTCGAGCAGCGTTTCCATGTTGTCGACGAGCGGGAACGGCGTAGGCGCAGTCGTCGAGGGATCGCCGGTGACGAGCCGCTTCGGCCCGAACGAGCCGAGATGCAGCCACACCGTCGCCGAGCCGGGCCCCCCGTTGTAGAAGAACGTGACCGGACGCGTGGCGCTGTTCGCGCCATCCAGCTTGTATGCGACATAGAAGAACGACGCCTGCGCCGCGCCATTCGCGGGATCACGCGCGGTGACGTGCCCGGCATGCGCGGTGTACGCAATGGCGCCCGTCGGCAGCGTGATGCTGTGGTGCGTGACGGCTTCCGCTTCCGCGACGCTTTGGGGAAGCGCGGCCCCCGCAGCGACGGAGTAGCCCTGAGGATCGTCCAGCGGCGAATCCTGCGACGAGGGGGCGGGCGCCGGTGCGGGCGCGGGTGTTCCGCCGCCCCCGCCGCCTCCGCACGACGCAATCGACAACGCAGCGGCCGCGGCCGTGGCGGCGGCAAGAAATCGAAGGTTCGCAAGGCCCATCGCGCCATTGGAACGTGCAGCGCGCAGCCGCGCAAGCACGGTTACCTCAGGATTGCACGCGGTAGCCGCCCGCCGCGGCCGGGACCAGCTCCCACTGCTTTTCGTGCATGCCTTCCATCGCCGGCCGATGCGCGATCGACACCAGGGCGCCGCCCTGCTTTCGCACGAGGGCGACGAGCCGCTCATACAGCGTGCGCTCCGCATGGGCGTCGAGGGCGCTCGTCGCTTCGTCGGCGAACACCCACCTCGGTTGCTTGAGGAACACGCGCGCCAGCGCGAGCCGCTGCCGTTCGCCGCCGGAGAGTTTTTGCGTCCACGCATCCTCGTCGTCGAGGCGCCCAGCGAGCTGCGGCAACAGCGCGTCGTCCAGCGCGCGCTTCAGTTGCTCGTCGCTGTAGCCGGATGCGGGTTGCGGGTAAGCCAGCGCTGCGCGCAAGGGCCCATCGGGGAAGTACGGGTTCTGCGGCACCGACATGGCATCGCGCGGCATCTGCACGCGCCCGTGCGCGAAAGGCCAGATGCCGGCGAGTGTGCGCAGCAATGTCGACTTGCCGCTGCCCGATGGGCCCTTGATCAGCACCAGGTCGCCGGCATCGGCGTGCAGGTCGACACCGGACAACAGCGCGCGGCCGTCCGGCAATGCCACGGCGAGATGGTGGGCGTCGAGCGCATCGCCTTGCGTGCGTTCCACATCGGACAGCGGTTGCGTGTTGGCGCGGATGCTCTGCTCGAAGCTCGTGAGCCGATCGGTCGTCGCGCGCCAGGCAGCGAAGCGCGGGTAGTTGTCGACGAACCAGGTCAATGCGTCGGAGACCTGCTGGAACGCGGATGAAATCTGCATCAGCTCGCCCAGCTGGATCGCACCGGCGAAATAACGCGGCGCCGCGACGAGGAAGGGAAAGATCGACGTGACCTGGCCGAACGATGCGGTGAACCAGATCAGGTTCTTCTGCTTGCCGATCAGCTTGAGGTAGTTCGCGAGCACGCGCGAGAAGCGCACGTCCAGGTGCTTGCGCTCGACCCCTTCACCGGCATCGAGCGCGATGGCTTCGCTGTATTCGCGCACGCGCACCATGTGGTGGCGAAAGTCCGCCTCGAGCCGTTGCTGGTTGAAGTTCAGGCCGATCTGGGGCCGGCCGATGAAGTGCGTCATCACGCTGCCGAACAACGCGTAGCCCACCGCCGCCCACACCATGAAGCCCGGCATCACCCACTGTTGCCCCGCCACGGTGAATTCGAACGTGCCCGACAGCCCCCACAGGATGCCGACGAAACTCACGAGCGTGACGACCGAATCGAACAGGCCGAAGCCGAGGAACAGCGTGTCCTGCGTGAACAGCTGCAGGTCCTCCTGGATGCGCTGGTCGGGGTTGTCGGGCGGCGCGCCCTCCTTCGCGAAGCGCGCCAGTTCGATGCGGTAGAACGCCTTGTGCGCGAGCCAGCGCTCGAGGTAGTGCGCGGTCATCCAGGCGCGCCAGCGGATTTCCAGCAGCTGCCGCAGGTAGAACTTGTAGACCGCAATCACGATGTACGCGAAGGCAAGGAAAGTGAAGCGCTTGAGCTGATCCCAGTACACGCCCTGGTCGTGGTTCTGCAGCGCGTCGTAGAACGTGCGGTTCCACTCATTGAGCTGCACGAGCATGTACACGGCGGCGAGGTTCAGCAGGACGATGGCCCCGAGCATCGCGCGGGCCCGCCACTTGTCCTCGGACGAGAAGTAGGGAACGGCCAGCGCCCAGGTGCGGCGCGCCGCGAGGGCGAAGGCGGAGAACTTCCCTTGTGCATTCGGCATGACGTGGCCCCCAATGAGAGGGCGCATCGTACGCCGCGCGGACGCTCAGTGCTTCAGGTTCGTGATGCCCGCCGCCACATGGCCGGACGGCACATGCCGCGCCGCGTGGTCGACGTGGCCCGTCTGGTCGTCGAAGAAGAAGTCGGGCTCGAATTCGCGCAGGAACTCGCCCTTTTGCAGGCCGCCGAGGAACATCGCTTCGTCGACGCGGATGTTCCACGCCATCAGCGTGCGGATGGCGCGCTCATGGGCCGGCGCACTGCGCGCCGTGACGAGTGCGGTGCGCACCTGCATCGCGGAAGTGCCCGCTTGCTGGAGGAGATGCAGCGCGGCAAGAAACGGCTTGAACGGCCCCGCGCGCAGCGGCTGCAAGGCATGGCTGAGCTCGTGCTGCTGGAAGGCATCGAGCCCTTCGCGCTGGAACACCTGTTCGGCCTCGTCGGAAAAGATCACGGCGTCGCCGTCGAAGGCGATGCGCACTTCGTTCGGGTAGTTCGAACTGGCCAGTGTCGACTCCGTCAGCACCCGTGCCGCCGGAAAACCCGCGACCAGTGCCTCGCGCACGTCGTCCGCGTTCGCGGAGAGGAACAGCTTCGCGCCGAGGGGCCGCAGGTAGCGGAACGGCGCGCGGCCTTGCGTGAACACGCCGCGAACGAGCTTGATCTCGTTGGCCGCCCCGGAGCGGAACACGCGCATCCCGGAGACCGGGTCATTGCGCGAGAGGATCACCACCTCGACGCGCTGGGTCTTGTCGTCGTTGAACGCGAGCAGCTTCTTGACCAGCGAGAACGCGATGCCGGGCCTGGCGGCGACGTCGACGCGCTCCAGCTGGAGTTTCATGTACGCCGCCGGGTCGCCGCTTTCGAAGATGGAGTTCTCCTCCTCGAAGTCGAACAGCGCGCGCGATGAGATCGCCACCACCAGCTTGTCGTCGAGTGTCACCGCCATGGTT
Source organism: Ramlibacter sp. (assembly GCA_035526975.1). Lineage (GTDB taxonomy): Bacteria > Pseudomonadota > Gammaproteobacteria > Burkholderiales > Burkholderiaceae_C > Ramlibacter. The sequence goes on along the minus strand of DATLBJ010000143.1, from coordinate 4,731 downwards.
GCTTAACGCGTCAGCGCACGAATTGGTTGAGCTGGATGATCGGCAGCAGCACGGCCAGCACGATCATCATCACGATCGCGCCCATGCCGACGATCAGCAGCGGCTCGAGGATCGTCGCCAGCTGCATGGCCCGGCGCTGCACTTCCGCGCCAAGCTGGTTGGCCGCCCGTTGCAGCATCTGCGGCAACTGGCCGGTCTGCTCGCCCATGCGCGCGAACATCGGCAGCAGGCCGGGGAAGCGCTTCTTCTGCGCGATCGCGGACGCCAGCGGGGCGCCTTCGCGAACCAGCACGATTGCGTCGAGCGCGTCGGCCCGCATCGCGCGGTTGCCCAGCGTCTCGGCCGCCGCCTGCAACGCCCGCAGGATGGGAACACCGGCTCCTGCCAGCATCGCCAGCGTGCTGGCAAACCGGGCCGCGTTGTAGCCGCGCGAGAGGCGGCCGATGACGGGCAGCTTGAGCCACCCGGCATCGAAGGCCTCCCGCGTCGCGTCGTTGCGCAGCGCCAGGCGCAGCATCACGAAGCCGCCGATCACGATCAGCAGGATCAGCCAGCCCCAATGCCGGATCAGGTCGCCGATGGTGAGCATCATCACCGTGAGGAAAGGCAGCGCGCGCTTCGTGCCGGCGAACACGTTCGCCACCTGCGGCACGACATAGGTCACCAGGAACATCACGATCGCGAATGCGACCACGGTCACGATCGCCGGATAGAGCGCGGCGCCCAGCAGCCGGGCGTTCAGCGCCTGGCCCTCTTCGAGGTCATCGGCGAGGCGTTCGAGCACGATGCCGAGGCTGCCGCTTTGCTCGCCGGCGCCGACCACAGCGATGTAGATCTCGGGAAACTCTTGCGGGAAACGGGACAGCGCCTTGGCGAAGGTCGAACCTGCGTTCACTTCCGCGCGCAGCGCCGCGATGAGGTTGCGCTCGCGTTCGTTCTCGGCTTCATCGGTCAGCGCCGTCAGCGCGCGCTCGAGCGGAAGGCCGGACGTGACCAGCCCCGCGATCTGCCTTGTCCAGATTGCCAGTGCTGTCGAGTTGAACACCGACCGGCTGAACAGCCGGCGCTCCCATAGCGCATTGGCGTCGTTCGCCGCACCGGTCACCGGCTGCACTTCCAGCGGCACGAGCTGTTGCGCCCGCAAAAGGCTTCGCACTGCCTTGGCGGTGTCGGCCTCCATCACGCCGCGGCGCGTGGCGCCTTGCGCGTCGAGGGCTTCGAAACTGTAGGCTGGCATGCGCCGATTATGTCTGCCGCAGCTTGAACCGCTGCAGCTTGCCGGTCTCCGTGCGCGGCAGCGTGGGCACGAACTCGATTTCGCGCGGGTACTTGAAGGGCGCGATCGTCGCCTTGACATGGTCCTGCAGCGCCTTCGTCATCGCGGCATCACCCGCATTGCCCGGCTTGAGCACGACAAAGGCCTTGACGATCATGCCCCGCTCTTCGTCCGGCTTGCCGATCACGCCGCATTCGGCGACGGCGGGATGGCGCAGGAGTGCGTCCTCGACTTCCGGCCCGCCGATGTTGTAGCCGGCGCTGATGATCATGTCGTCGGCACGCGCCTGGTAGAAGAAGTAGCCGTCGTCGTCCTGCATGAACGCGTCGCCCGGATAGTTCCAGCCGTCCTTCACGTAGTTCTGCTGGCGCGCATCGCTCAGGTACTTGCAGCCCGTGCAGCCGATGACGGCGAGCTTGCCGATCGTGCGGCGCGGCACTTCCTTGCCGTCGTCGTCGACCACCTTGGCCTCATACCCGGGGACGACCTTGCCGATCGCGCCGCGCCGCACTTCCTCGGGCGGCGACGAGATGAAGATGTGGAACATCTCGGTCGCGCCGATGCCGTCGGTCATCTCGATGCCGCTGGCCTCTTTCCACAACTGCCGCGTCGCATCGGGCAGGCCTTCGCCCGCGCTGACGCTGATACGAAGCTTGCCGACGCCGTGCTGCATCGCGAACGGCGCCATCGCGCGGTAGAACGTCGGCGCGGTGTAGCAGATCGTCGCACCGACTTCGTTGATCGTTTTGACCATCGACTCGGGCGTGTAGGGCGCATCTGGAAAGTACACGCTGCTACCGGCCCACATCGGAAACACGAGCAGGCCGCCCAGCCCGAACGTGAACGCCAGCGGGGGCGAACCGACCACGATGTCGTCGGGTGTGGCGCGCAACACATGCCGCGGCCACGCTTCGCACGCGGCGAGGATGTCGCGATGCGTGTGCACCGCCGCTTTCGGCTTGCCGGTGGTGCCGGACGTGAACGCCATCATCGCGATGTCGTCGGCGGATGTGGGACACGCGGCGAAGTTGCCGTCCTTCTGCGCGGAGCGCACCGCAATCGAGCCGGGCTCGGCCGGCGCGTTGAAAGGAATCACGGTCGCGAGCACGGGCCGCTCGCTTCGCGCAAGTTCCAGCTCCTCGAGCAGCTTGGCGTCGCACAGTGCGACCGTGGGCTGCGCCTTGTCGATGATGTCGCCGAGCTCGCGCGCGCGCAGCAGCGGCATCGTCGCCACCGCGACCATGCCCGCTTTCACGACAGCAAGCCATGCCAGTGCCAAGCCGATCGAATTGCCGCCGCGCAGCAGCACGCGGTTGCCCGGCACGAGCTTCAGGTCTTCGACCAGCACGCGGCAGATGCGGTCCACGCGATCGCGCACGTCGGCGTACGTGAGCTCGATCTTCGACGAGCGGAGCAGCGGGCGATCGCCCCAGCCCTTTCGCGCCGCGTTGTCGAGCAGTTGCTCCACCACGTTCACCTGCGCCGCAATCTGCAGTTCGGGCGCGCCGTACTTGAGGGTGGGCCACTGCTCCTTCGGCGGCAGGCCGTCATGCGCGAAGCGGTCGACTTGCGCGCTCATGCGGCCTCCTCGTTGGCGCGCGCGTGGTCCTTCACCTTGCCCAGGAGCTTGTGCAGCGTGCCGATTTCCTTGTCCGACAGGCCGGCAAAGGCTTCGAGGATCCAGCGCTCGTGCTGGTGCGCCATCTCGTGGAACAGCTTGCGGCCGCGCGCCGTCAGGCGCACGCGATAGGCACGCCGGTCGCCGGCGACATCGACCCGGTCGACGAGCCCTTCGGTGACGAGCTGGTCGGTGATGCCGGTGACGTTGCCGCCCGTGACCATCATGCGGCGCGACAGCTCGTTCATCTTCAGGCCGTCGGGCGCACGCTCGAGCTGCGCCATCAGGTCGAAGCGCGGCAGTGTCGTGTCGAAACGCTCGCGCAAGCCGCTGCGCACCTGCTTTTCGATGATCTGCGTGCACGTCAGCAGGCGCAGCCACAGGCGCAGCGCTTCGGGGTGCTCGCTGTGGGCGCGCGCTTCCATGTCCATGGGCATTCCTCGATCCTGAAGACCTGAATAGTTTAAGCCTCAACGAATCGGTGTCAACACGAATCTGCCCGCATGCGATACGCTGTCCATGCAGGAAAACAAGCCATCGCAAGGCAGAGCAATGGAGCTTCTGGTCACCCGCATCGAACAGCGATTGGCCCAGCTCGCGCGCCCGATCCAGCTCAGGCTTCCGGATGGCCAGCGCGTCGGCGCCGCGAACGCTGCGGTCACGCTGTCGTTCACCGACTGGTCCAGCCTTGCGACGCTCTCGGCCGGGCAGATCGGCAAGCTGGCGGAAGACATCGTCGAAGACCGTGTGCAGCTCGAAGGGCGCATGCGCGACGTGATGCAGATCGCCGCGCAGCTGCTTCCCGGCTCTCCGGTCCACAGCGATACGGGCTGGTGGACCCAGATGCTGCGGCGCGCGAAGTCGCTCGCCCTGCACACGCCGCTCAAGGACGCGCGGCTCGTGCAGTTCCACTACGACGTCTCGGACGACTTCTATGCGTTGTGGCTCGATCCGCGCCGCGTTTATTCGTGCGCGTATTTCTCCGGCCCGGACCTCTCGCTCGCGCAGGCGCAGGAAGCCAAGCTCGATCACATCTGCCGCAAGTTGATGCTCAGGCCGGGCGAGAAATTCCTCGACATCGGCGCGGGTTGGGGTGCGCTGCTGTTGTGGGCCGCGGAGCACTACGGCGTGGATGCCACGGGCATCACGCTGTCGAAGAACCAGCATGTCCACGTGAATCGCGTGATCGAACAGAAGGGGCTGGCGGGCCGCGTGCGCATGGAACTGCGCGACTACCGCGAACTGGATGGCTATGTGGCTTATGACAAGATTGCCTCGGTCGGCATGTTCGAGCACGTGGGGCAGGCCAACATGGCAGCGTACTTCACCAAGATCCATTCGCTGCTCAAGCCCGGCGGACTCGTGATGAACCATGGCATCACGTCGGGCGATCTCGCTTCCGGGCAGCTCGGCGCGGGGATGGGCGACTTCATCGAGAAGTACATCTTCCCCGGCGGCGAGCTGCTGCACGTCAGCCTCGTGTTGCGCGAGCTTGCGATCGGCGGGCTGGAAATGCTCGACGCGGAGAACCTGCGCCCCCACTATGCACGCACGCTGTGGGCGTGGTCCGATGCGCTCGAGGCGCAGTTGCCCGAAGCGCAGCGCGTGCTCGAGACGACATGTGCCGCCGGCGAAGCAGGCAAGGTGCTGCGCGCATATCGCCTGTACCTGGCCGGCTGCGCGATGAGTTTCGAACGCGGCTGGCTGGGGTTGCACCAGGTGCTGGCCTCGCGTCCCGACGGAAGGCCCGAGACGGGCAACATGCGGGGCGCACAATCGACCTACCCCTTCAACCGCGAATACATGTACACGGACGCTTAAGCGCGATGCTCTACAA
>DATLBJ010000142.1:0-11219 GCA_035526975.1 Ramlibacter sp. | reverse complement strand
GGCGCTGTGCTTCTTCTTCAATTTCGTGGCGCGCGGCGTCGGCGACACCTACATCGTTTTCCTGCTGCCCTTGCAGTCGCAGTTCGGCTGGCAACGCGCACAGATGACCAGCGTCTATTCGATGCTGATGCTCGTGGCGGGCCTGGTGTCGCCCCTGGCGGGAATGGTGTTCGAGCGCTTCGGGCCGCGTGTGCTCTACGCAGCCGGCATTGCGTTGTTGGGCATGGGCACGCTGGTCGCGAGCTTCGCGAACGACTTGTGGCACCTGTACATCGGGATCGGCGTGTTCGTGGGCCTGGGGGCTGGCGCAGTAGGGATGGTGCCCGCTGCCGCGCTGCTGTCGTGGTGGTACGGCAATCGCATGAGCACCGCGATCGGCGTTGCGTACGCGGGCTTCGGATGCGGCTCGCTGTTGCTGGTGCCACTGGCGCAAGCACTGATCGATGCATGGGGATGGCGTGAAGCGTACCGTGCGCTCGGCCTGGGCCTGCTGGCGCTGAGCTTTGCGACCGTGTGGCTGCCCTGGCGAGCCATCACCGCACCGCGCCCCGCGGCGCTGCCGAAATCGCACGAAGCCCATTCGCGCAGCCCCCTGCGCGCCGCGATGCGCCAGCGCCGTTTCTGGCTGCTGGTGCAAGTCATGTTCTTCACTGCGCTGGGCATGTATCTCGTGATCGTGCAATCGGTCGCGTACCTGGTCGATGCGGGCTTCTCCGCTTTGCAGGCCGCCACTGCGTTCGGCGCGTGCGGCATGTTGTCGGTAGTGGGCGTGTCGAGCTCGGGCTGGCTGTCCGACCGGTTCAGCCCGCGCAAGGCCGCAACGGTGAGCTTCGCCGGCACGGCGCTCGGTGTCGCAGCGCTCTATGCGATCTCGTTTCACGCGAGCGAAGTCCTGCTGGTGGCTTATGTGCTGCTGTTCGGTGTGTGCCAGGGAGCGCGCGGCCCCGTCGTCGCGGGCCTGAGTGCGCGATTGTTCTCGGGCCCCGGGCAAGCCACCGTCTATGGCGCCATCTATGCATTGATGTCGTTCGGCACGGGCCTCGGTGCCTTGCTCTCGGGCGCGCTGCACGATTGGACCGGCGGTTACCGCTGGGGCTTCGGGCTGGCGCTGGTGAGCCTGGCTTTCGCGGCGGCGCCGTTCTGGACATCGAACGAGCTCGCGCCGCAGGATCGAAACTGAATTTCTGACAAACTTTAGTCCGTGAACGTCAAACAAGCCGCCAACGTCCTCGACTTGCTCGAATACTTTGCGAAGCATCGCCGGCCGGCAACCCTCGCCGACATCGCCAAGCATTTCGAGTGGCCGCGCTCGAGCACGTTCAACCTGCTGGGCACGCTTGCGGCGCGCGGCTTTCTTTATGAACCCAAGGCGCGCGGCGGCTACTACCCCACGCCTTTGTGGTCCTCGCTGGTCCACCACATCGACAGCGCCGACCCGATTCCGCACCAGTTGCACCAGATGCTCGAAGCGCTGGTGCAAGCCACGGGCGAGACCGCCGTGCTCGCTGCGGCCAGCGGCCCGCAAGCCGTGTTCGTGGACACGGTCGAGTCGCCGCACGCGATCCGCTATACGGCGCAGCCGGGCAAGATGATCCCGCTGCATGTCACGGCGACCGGCCGCGCGCTGCTGTCGCAGATGGCCCCCGAAGACCGCGCCGCCGTGCTGCGCCGCGCGACGTTCGAGCGCTACACGACGAGCACGCTCATGAGCGTCGCGGCCGTCGAGCGCGAGATCAAGAAGTCCGCCGAACGCGGCTGGTTCGAAGGCAACGCGGAATTCACCACCGAGCTGGGCGGCGTGGCGCTGCCCCTGAAGATGCCGCATCGCAACTTCGCGGTGCTCGTCGCCGGGCCGATGTCGCGGGTGAAGGGCAAATCGGAGCAGCTCGCCAAGACGATCGCCAAGGAAATGGCGCGGCACATGCCGGAGGCAGGGGCCAAGGCGCGGGCGTAAGCGATGGCTGGGCCGTGCGTCGGCGCACTGGCAATCGCCAAGTAGGACATCACCTTACAGGAGTGCCAGTCAATGGCTGACCTTGGCGCGTCCGTGGCCGGGCGATACTTTCCCGCGTCCCACAACAGCAGAGGCAAGCAGTGACCCAGACCCACATCGCATTCACCGAAATGTCGGACTCCCGAAGCGCGGGGCGTGAACTCGGGGAGTCGATCCGGACAGCATTCCAGGGCTCACCCGCCGATGCGGTGGTCGTGTTCGCGTCGGCGGCACACGACTATCCCGCGCTTTTGGGTGCGCTCGCCGCGGAGGCGGGGACGCGCACGATCGCCGGTTCATCGTCCGCCGGCGAGTTCACGGACAAGCGGCGCGGCGAGGGACGCGTCAGTGCGATGGCCCTGCGGTCCAGGGACATGAAGTTCTCGGTGGGCCTGGGGCAGGGCGTGAGCAGTGATGCTGCCGATGCTGCCCGGCAGTCTGTCGAGGGGTTTGTCGGCCTTACGAAACCGGCGTTTCCCTTCCGCAGCGCGCTGGTGATGACGGACGCGCTCGCAGGGCACACCGACTCGCTGGTGGAACAGCTCACTTTGCGCACCGGCGGCAACTACCGGTTTTTCGGCGGCGGTGCGGGCGATGACGGCCGATTCCACACGACGCACGTTTTTGCCGGGACGCAGGCCTACACCGATGCCGTTTCCGCACTGGAGATCGTCTCGCGCAAGCCGGTCGGCATCGGCGTGGCGCACGGATGGCAACCCGGCAGCGCCGCCTTCCGCGTCACCGAGGCGCAAGGCAGCCGCCTCGTGAGCCTCAATGGTGCGCCGGCCATCGAAGCATTCCGCGAGTACGCCTCGCAGACCGGCCAGCGCCTGGACGAAAAAGAGCCGCTGCCATTTTTCCTGCACAACGTGATCGGCATCCGCGGTGACGCGGGATTCCGTTTGCGCGTTCCGTTGGGCGTGCAGGAGGACGGCTCGATCCTGTGCGCTGCTGCAGTCCCCGAGGGATCGGTGGTGCAAATCATGAAGACAACGAATGCATCGGCCGTGCAGGCCGCCCGGCAGGCGACGGAGGCGGCGCTCACGGCCATTGCGGGAGAACGCCCCGCTGCCGCCTTTGTATTCGACTGCGTTGCGACCCGCTTGCGGCTGGGCCGGGAGTTCGACGATGAACTGTCTGCGTGCACCCGCATGCTGGAGCCCGCGGGCTTCGTGGGCTGCAATACGTACGGCCAGATCGCGCGCGCCGAAGGCCAGTTCAGCGGCTTCCACAATTGCACTGCCGTGGTCTGCGTCCTGCCGGCATGAACCCATGACCCCCCCGTTGCACCAGCTTGTCGGTGCGCTGGGTGATGAAACACGGCGACAGCAGGCGGCGAGCGACATCGCGCACCTGGCGGGCGCTCGCGAACTGCTGCTGTTCGTGCGCGACCCCGAGCTGCAGGTGTTCGTTCCAGCACCCGGCATGCCCAAGACCTTGCCGGGCGCCGCCGCCTGGCGCCAGATGCTCGCGGGCTGCGGCGATCGCGTGCAGGTCAACAAGCTCGAGATTGCGGGCCAGGCCGTTATCGCCTCGGCGGCGGTTGTCGAAGAGTGCGCCTTCGTCCTGGTCGGCGAGCAGCAGTGCGAATTCCCCCAACTGCTCGCGGATTCGATGCAGTTGCTGTCCGCCGCGTTGCGCGCGCAGCAGTCGCTGCGGCTGGAGGTCGCGGCCGCCGCGGAAGCGCGCAACGTCGCGGCGCAGGCGCGCCAACTGGCCCATGCGCTCGACAGTGCGCGCGCGGCAGCGGCCGAACTGAACCACCAGCTGCAGAACGAACACGAACGGAAGGACCAGTTCCTGGCCATGCTCGCGCACGAATTGCGCAATCCGCTGGCGCCCATGACCAGCGCGTTGGAAATCGTCAGGCGCACCAGCCCGCGCGAAATCGACGATCGCGTCCGGCGCCAGCTCGATGTCATGGCGCGCCAGGTGCAGCAGCTCACACATCTGGTGGACGACTTGCTGGACGTTTCCCGCGTGAGCCGCGGGCTGATCGAATTGCGCCGCGAGGTCTTGCCGCTGCGCGACCTGCTTCGCTCCGCGATCGAATCGAGCCGGCCCTTGCTCGATAGTCGCCGCCATTTGCTTGTCATTCCGCCCATCGCCGAGGAGGTGCAGTTGGACGGGGACGTGGTGCGCCTCACCCAGGTTTTCGCCAACCTGTTGAACAACGCGGCCAAGTACACCGACCCGGGCGGGCGCATCACGCTGGACGTCGCGTTGTGCGGTGAAAAGGTGGAGGTGGCCATCACCGATACGGGCCACGGCATTCCGCCCGAAATGCTGGCCAGCATCTTCGACATGTTCACGCAAGTGCCCGGATCCCTTGACCGTGCTCCCGGCGGACTGGGAATCGGCCTGACGCTGGTGCGCACGCTGGTCGAACTGCACGGAGGCAGCGTCCGCGCCGAAAGCGCGGGCCTTGGCACCGGCAGCCGTTTCGTGGTGACGCTGCCGCTCGCCATCGCGCGCGCCGAAGCCCCGCCTTCCAGAGTGTCGCCCGAAGTCGCGTTGTCGCGGTCGCTGGTGATGATCGTGGACGACAACGTCGACGCCGCGCTTTCGCTTTCGGAAGTGCTCAAGCTGATCGGCGCCGACACGGCCGTTGCGCACGAAGGGGCGCAGGCGTTGTCCATGGCAGCGGCCGGGATGCGCCCCGGCATCGTCCTCATGGACATCGGGCTGCCCGGGATGGATGGCTATGAAACCGCCCGCGAATGGCGCCGGCGCTTCGGGCGCGATGCGAAGCTGGTGGCCCTCACAGGCTACGGCAGCGCGGATGACCGCCGGCGCAGCGCGCAGGCGGGCTTTGACGAGCACCTGGTCAAGCCCGTGGCGCTGGACATGCTGCTCAAAGTGCTGAATGCCGATGGCGATCCGGCAACCGTGCCGGCGGCGGGCTGACGCCAATGCTTTGTCGGTCGCGCCGCTGTGGCACATTTGCGCTGCCATGCCCTACCAAGTGAAGTACCGGCCGCAGCACGACTACGTGTTTGCCGAGATCGTGGGTGAACCGAGCATCGACGAGTTCCTCGCGGCGCTGCAGGAGATCGGCGCGGCCAGCGTCGCGTGGACTCAGCGCTGCGTCGTGGTGGACCTGCGGCCGGTGCGCCGCGAATACAGCTTCACGGAGCAACTGCGCATCGGGCAGGCCGTGGCCCGCAACTTCGGGCACCTTGAAAAGGCGGCTGCGATCGTGCAGGCGGAGCGCATCACGCGCGTGGGCGAAAAGGCGGCGCATCACAGCGGGGCGAAGGAGGTCAGCGTGTTCACGAGCGAGGCCGACGCCGCCGACTGGATTCGCGGCGGCGCATGACACCGGACCCCGCCCGAGCCGGCCGCGGCGCTGCATGGGAAGAACGCATTGCCGTTGCCGCGCTGGCAATCCTGCTCGTCATCACGCTGGCCAACGTGGTCAGCCGGTACCTCACGGACGACTCGCTGGCGTGGACTGAAGAGATCTCCGTTTTCCTGATGGTCGTGCTCGCCTTGGCCGGCGCGAGCGCGGTGGGGCGGGACGACCGCCACATCCGTATCGAGTTCTTCCTCACGCGGCGCACAGCGGACGGCACGCAGTCGCCGCGCCCGTGGCTGAAGTTGCTCGGGGCGGCGTCGACCACACTGTGCTTCCTCCTGCTCGCGGGCCTTTTCACGCGATGGGTCGCGGACCAGGTGCGCTATTCGGAGACATCGATGGGCCTGGGCGTGCCGCTGTGGTGGTACGGCGCGTGCATCCCGCCGCTGTGCCTGGCCATTGCCGTGCGCGCTGCAATCGTCTTCCGGCGCGCATGGGCGGCGATGAATGCGGGTGACGACAGATGATTGCAGGGCTGTTGCTCGCCAGCTTCATGATCCTGCTGCTGCTCGGCGTGCCGATCGCCGTCGGCCTCGTGCTCAGTGCCGTGATCGCGATCGCGTGGAGCAATCTCGACACGCAATACTTCGGCCTGCTCGCCGCGCCGCAGAATTTCTACTCGGCGGTCGCGAAGTACCCGCTGCTCGCACTGCCGATGTTCGTGCTGGTGGGCTCGATCTTCGACCGCTCCGGTGTCGCGCAGCGCATGGTCACTTTCGCGATCGCTTGCGTCGGGCGCGGGCCGGGAATGCTGCCCACCGTGGCAATCCTCGTGGCGATGGTGCTCGGCGGCATCAGCGGCTCGGGCCCCGCGAATGCCGCCGCGGTCGGCGGCGTGATGATCGCTGCGATGTCGCGCGCGGGCTACCCGGCCGCGTTCTCGGCCACGGTCGTCGGGGCGGCCGCAGCGACCGACATCCTGATTCCCCCGTCGATTGCATTCGTCGTGTACAGCGTGATGGTGCCCGGCGCTTCCGTGCCGGCGCTGTTCGCCGCGGGGATGATCCCGGGCGTGCTCGCGGGCATCGCGCTGATCGCGCCGGCGATCTGGTTGTCGCGCAAGCACGGATTCGGCCGCGACGAGGCGCGGGTGCCGCGACCGCCGTTCTGGCGATCGCTGAAGGACGCCTCGTGGGGCCTCGCTGCGCCCTTCCTCATCCTCGGCGGGATGCGTGTCGGCTGGTTCACGCCGACGGAAGCGGCCGCCGTCGCGGTGGCTTACGGGTTGTTCGTCGGCATGGCCGTGCATCGCACGATCGGCGTGCCTGACCTTTACGAGATCTTCCGCGAGGCGGCGGAAATATCCGCAGTCATCATGCTGATCCTCGCAGGTGCGGGTGTCTTCAGCTATGCCATCAACACACTCGGTGTCGCCGACCCGATGGCCGAATGGGTGACAGCGGCCGGATTGGGATCGTTGGGCACGCTGGCGCTGGTGCTGGTCGCGCTGCTGGTCATCAGCATGTTCATCGACGGCGTGTCGATCTTCCTGATCTTCGTGCCGCTGCTCTACCCGATCGCGCTGGCGTTCCACTGGGACTTCGTGTGGCTGGGCGTGCTGCTCACGCTGGTGGTGGCCAAGGCGCAATTCACGCCGCCGCTGGCCGTCAACCTGATGGTCAGTTGCCGCATGGCCGGCGTGCCGATCGAGAGCACGGTGCCGTGGGTCCTCTGGTTCATCGTGAGTTTTCTGGTCATGATCGTGGCCGTGTTCTTCTTTCCCGAACTGGCGCTGTGGCTGCCGCGCCGGCTGGGTTACTGAAGAGTGCTTGCAGCCCTTATCGAGAGGAGAAAGTCATGATGCGTCGCCGCCACCTCCTGTATGCCGCCGGGGCTTTGCCCGCCGCCGTCGCGCTGCCACGATTCGCGTACGCGCAAGCGTCGTACAAGGCCGAATACAAGATGAGCACAGTGGTGCCCCCCGCATTCGCGTGGGGCAAGGGCGGCGAGATCTTTGCCACGCTCGTTCGCGAGCGCACCGGCGGGCGCATCAACATCAAGCAATATCCCGGTGCGTCGCTGGTGCAAGGCCAGCAGGACCGTGAGTTCTCCGCGATGCGCCAGGGCGTCATCGACGTGCTGTGCGGCGCGCCGGTGAACTGGAGCGGCACGGTGCGCGAGCTGTCGTGCTTCACGCTGCCGTTCCTGCTGCCCGACCACAAGGCCTACGACGCGGTGATCAACAACACCGCGTTGATGGATGAATATTTCGCCATGGTGCGCAAGGCCGGGGCGGAGCCGCTCGCCATCGGCGAGACCGGCTACCGGCAGATCAGCAACAGCAAGCACCCGATCGTGCGGCCCGACGACTTGAAGGGCATCAAGGTGCGCGTGGTCGGCAGCCCGATGTACGGCGAGATCATGTCCGGCATGGGCGCGAACCCCACGTTCATGTCGTGGGCCGACGCGCAGCCCGCGCTGGCCTCCGGCGCGGTCGACGGACAGGAGAACCCGCTCGAGGTGTTCCTGGCGGCGAAGATCAACACGCTCGGCCAGAAGTACGTCACCAAGTGGAACTACAGCAACGACATCCTGCTGTTCGCCATCGCGCAGCCGGTGTGGGCGGCGTGGACGGCGGCCGACCAGAAGATCGTGCGCGATTGCGCGCGCGACGCCGCCACGCAGCAGATTGCGATCGTGCGCAAGCTGTTTGCCGAAGACACGCAGAAGGTCGCCGCGCTCGGTGTCGACGTGCACGTGCCGACGCCGGCCGAGATGGCCACGTGGCAGGTCGCCACGCGCCGCACGTACGCCAGCTGGAAGGCGCAGATCAATCCCGCCTACATCGCCAAGGTCGAGGAGGTCGTCGAGCGCAGCCGCAAGGCCTGAGCGACGCGCGTCAAAAACCGAACAGGTTGCCCGCGCCGCTCTCGCGGCCCTCGGCCCACGCGAGCAGCAGCACGCCATAGGGCGAGCGCACCTTCACGCGCGCGCCCGCTTCGCAAATGACGAAGCAGTCCGCGTGCACGGGCTGGTCGTTGAACGACGCAAGGCCGCCGCGAACCCAGAACTCGGTGAGCGCACCGGCTTCGAACTCGAATGCCGTCTCGGGCCGGACCCACAACTGCACCATGCGGTGGTTCGTGCCCGTGCCTTCATAGTCGAAGATCAGCTGCCGCAGCACGCCCTCGATGCCGGTCGGCTGTTTCGGCAGCGAATCGATCGCGACGTTGATCTCGGGCGGCCGGTCGGGCTCGAGGTTGCGCACGCTCGCATGCTGCGAGCCGGCGTGCACGCCGGTGATCTCGCCTTCCGGCGGGTACGTCACGACGGCTTCGAGCCGCGAGACAAGGATCGTGTCGCGATACGCCACGGCGTCGTGCGTCGAGCCCAGGTAGTTGATGCCGACCTCGTGCAGGTTGACGGGGCCGTTGTAGTCGGTGAGCGAGCCGTCGGCGACGAAACTGGTGGCGATGCCCTGGTGCTGGTGAATGCCGCTTCGCGTCCCGCGTTCGAAGCGGATGAGGCCTAGGAACAAGCCTTGCTGGTCGTCATGGCGCACGGGCTTCATCCAGAAGCCCGGGCTCGGGGTGCCCCGCCACGCCTCGCGCTCCATGTCGAAGACATGCACGGCGCGGCCCGAGGTGGGGGGAGGGCGGTAAATGGGTTCCATCTTGGGGCCGATGATCACACCTGCGCGAGTGCCTGCGCAAGATCCTCGATCAAATCGTCCGGATGCTCCAGCCCGATCGACGTGCGCAGCAGCCCCTGCGGTGTCGTGCTTTGCGGGCCTTCGATGGAAGCGCGATGTTCGATGAGGCTTTCCACGCCACCGAGACTGGTCGCGCGGGTGAACAAGTTCACTTTGGCAGCGACACGCATCGCTGCATCCTTCCCGCCGGAGACTTCGAAAGAGAGCATGCCGCCAAAATCCTTCATCTGCCTTTTCGCAAGCGCATGGAAAGGGCTGTCTTCGAGTCCGGGGTAATGCACGGCCGAGACCTTGGGATGCGATTTCAGGTACTGGGCGACGCGTCGCGCGTTCGCGCAGTGCGCCCGCATCCGGTATGAAAGCGTGCCGAGGCTGCGCATCACCAGCCAGCAGTCGAACGGTGCCGCCACTCCGCCGCCGTACAACTGCGCGGTGCGCACGCCCTCGAAGTGTTCGTCCATCGCGCGTGTCACGAGCGCACCGCCGAGCACGTCGCTGCGTCCGCCGAGATACTTGGTCGTCGCGTGCATGACCATGTCACAGCCGAGCGACAGCGGGTTCTGCAGCGCCGGCGACGCGAAGGTGTTGTCCGCGACGACGCGGATGCCCTTGCCCTTGCACATCTCCACCACCGCGGCGATGTCCGTGCACTGGAGCAGCGGGTTCGAGGGGGTTTCGATCCACATGATGCGAGTGGCCGGCCGGATCGCCGCGCGCGTGGCATCGAGGTCCGCCATGTCGACGAACGTGAACGCCACGCCCCATTTGGCGAACAGGTGCTTCAGCACATTCGCGGTGCCGTGATAGATGTCCTTCGGCGCGACGACGTGGTCGCCGGGCGACAAGGTCTGGAAGACAGCCGTCACGGCCGCGAGGCCCGATGCGAATGCGGCACCCCCTGCGCCTTGCTCCAGCGCGGCCAGCGCTTCCTCCAGCGCATTGCGGTTGGGGTTGTGGTTGCGCGAATAGATGAAGCCGCGCGAGAAGCCGCCGTCCTCATCGCGTTCGAACGTCGTGGACAAGTGAATCGGCGCGACCACCGCGCCGGTGGAAGGGTCGACCTTCTGCCCGGCGTGAACCGCCAGGGTCTCGAAGCGAAGCCGGGAGTTCGGGGGAGGCTGGGTCATCGCGACAGTTTGCCACGCGCAATGCGCAGCAGCGCCGCGGGTTCACCTCAGCTCGGTGAGCTGGTGGCGAGTCGCATAGGCATACAGGTCCAGCCGGTTGGATACTTCAAGCTTGCTGTAGATCGAGGTGAGGTGGTTTCGCAGCGTGTGTTCGCTGATGCAAAGGCGGCTGGCGATCACCTTCGCCGGCGCCGCGCAGTCGCTCGCGATCGCCGCGATCGCCTGGCGCTCGCGCAGCGTGAGCGTGGCGATTTTCGATTTCTCGGGATCGCGTCCATCCGCGGCCTTTTGCCGCGCCATCTCCATGAAGATGCGGCTGGTGGCGCCGCGGTCGATCCACAGCTCGCCGTCGTTGACCTTCTCGACTGCCTTCAGCAGCGTTTCCGGTGCTTCCGAATTCCTGATCACGCCGCGCGCACCGGCGAGCACCGCGCGGTCCAGGAGAGCGAGGTCGCGCGAGCCGGTGATGACAAGGCAGCGCGCACCCGGCAGTGCCGCCTGCACTTCCGCGAGCGCCGCAAGGTCGGCTTCGTAGTCGATCGCAATTGCGATCATGCACGCAGGCTTGCCGGCCATTGCCGCGATCGCCGCCGCAGCCGAGCGTGCGGCCCCGAGCATTTCGATGAACGGATGGCCGGTCTGGAGCAGGCGTTCCAGGCCCCACGACACCATGGCCGGCGCAATGACGAAGACGCGCACGGAGGACAGTCGAGTGGCAGACATTTGTTTTCCTTCGCTCGCCGCGATGCAAGCATTGGTGATGCTATGTGCCGCAGGTGTTGAAGTTCGGCGCCGTTTCAAACACTTTCGGCCCTTTCCGAAACTGCCGCCGTCGCCGCGACATTTGCCCCCGCCGAGCAGCTCGTATGTGCGCCGGCGCACGGAACGCCGACGGCAATGTTCGACACCGCACAAACGCGGGGGGGAGACCCTCCTGTGCAAATCGGGCGGTTCAGGCCTCGCGCAACCGTATCCCGCGCCCGACACTCGACTGCCATGTTTGTTGAAAACCGCCGCGATCCCCGAGTTGCGATGGCGCTGCGCCTGAAATTCGGCGCCGGCATCGACGCACTCACGCGCGACGTCAGT
>DATLBJ010000141.1:0-4653 GCA_035526975.1 Ramlibacter sp. | reverse complement strand
TATTGCAGCTGCTGGAAGAGCTCTTCGTGCAGCTTCAGCTCGCCCTGCCACGCCGCGCGGTCGATGCCGATCACCTTGTCGAACTGCGTCGAGTTGAAATCCAGCCCGTTCCAGTTGAGCTCCTCGTAGCGCGGGCTCACGCCGAATGCATGCCGGTCGCCCTGCGCCTGGCCTTCGATGCGGTCGATGATCCACTTGAGCACGCGCATGTTCTCGCCGTAGCCGGGCCACACGAACTTGCCGTTCTCGTCCTTGCGGAACCAGTTGGTCGTGTAGATGCGCGGCAGCTTCGCGCCCGAGGCCTGCAGCTGGCGGCCCAGCTGCAGCCAGTGGCCGAAGTAGTCGCTCATGTTGTAGCCGGTGAAGGGCAGCATGGCGAAGGGGTCGCGCCGCACCACGCCCTGCTGGCCGATGATGGCCGCGGTGGTCTCGGAGCCCATGGTCGCCGCCATGTACACGCCTTCGACCCAGTCGTTGGCCTCCGTCACGAGTGGCACGGTGGTGGAGCGGCGGCCCCCGAAAATGAATGCGTCGATCGGCACGCCCGCCGGGTCGTCCCACGCGGGATCGAGCGCGGGATTGTTCGTCGCCGCCACGGTGAAGCGCGCATTGGGGTGCGCGGCCTTCGCGCCCGTTGCCTTGCCGATCTCGGGCGTCCAGTCCTTGCCCTGCCAGTCGATCGCGTGCGTGGGCGCGGGGCCCATGCCTTCCCACCACACGTCGCCGTCGTCGGTGAGCGCCACGTTCGTGAAGATCACGTCGCGCTCGAGGCTCGCCATGCAGTTCGGGTTGGTCTGGAAATTCGTTCCGGGCGCGACGCCGAAATAGCCGGCCTCGGGGTTGATGGCGCGCAGGCGGCCATCGGCGGACGGCTTGATCCACGCGATGTCGTCGCCGATGGTCGTGACTTTCCAGCCGTCGAAACCCTTCGGCGGGATCAGCATCGCAAAGTTCGTCTTGCCGCACGCCGACGGAAACGCCGCAGCGACGTGGTACTTCTTGCCCTGCGGGTTCGTCACGCCGAGGATCAGCATGTGCTCGGCGAGCCAGCCTTCGTCACGGCCCATGGTCGAGGCGATGCGCAGCGCGAAGCACTTCTTGCCCAGCAGCGCGTTGCCGCCATAGCCCGAGCCGAACGACCAGATCTCGCGCGTCTCGGGGTAGTGCACGATGTACTTGGTCTTGTTGCACGGCCATGCCGTCGTGTCCTTCTGCCCCGGCTGAAGCGGCGCCCCCACGGTGTGCACGCACGGGACGAACTCGCCATTGACGCCCAGCACGTCGTATACGGCACGACCCATGCGCGTCATGATGCGCATGTTCACCGCGACATAGGGGCTGTCGGACAGCTCGATGCCGATGTGCGCGATCGGCGAGCCGAGCGGGCCCATCGAGAACGGCACCACGTACATCGTGCGCCCGCGCATGCAGCCGTCGAACAGCGGCTGCAGCGTCTTGCGCATCTCGTCGGGCGCCATCCAGTTGTTCGTGGGGCCCGCGTCGTCCTTGTTCTTCGAGCAGATGAAAGTGCGGTCCTCCACGCGCGCGACGTCGCTCGGGTCGGACCACGCGAGGAACGAGTTCGGGCGCTTGGCGGGGTCGAGCTTGTGGAACGTGCCTGCGTCGACGAGCTGCTGGCAGAGCCGGTCGTATTCTTCCTGGCTGCCGTCGCACCAGTGAATGCGTTCCGGCTTGCACAGCGCCGCCATGTCGGCGACCCATGCAATCAGCTTCGCATTCTTCACATAGGCGGGTGCATTCAATTGCAGCCCCTGCATCACGGGAGAGTTCATCGAAAAAAGCTCCTGAGTTGAAACCGGGTTTCAAAAAAGGGGAGCTTCGGGAAGTTGCCGAGCGCTGCCTTTTTGAAACCGGGCTTGGGCTCAGTCAACGGGCGGCGCTGGCGGGTTCGTGGCTCACTGACCGCGGGTCGGCTGGGAAAGGGAATTTTAGGGAGCGCACGCGCGAGGCGGCCGCCTCACCCCCCGTTTTCCATGCATAACATGCATAGGGTTATGCATGACCGCGGTCCAACCCGGCGCGGCCGCGTTCAGGCCATGTAGACGGCGATGAAGGCGAGCAGGAAGATCAGGAGGCCGCCAACGACGGGCAGCACGATCGGGACCAGCGGGGTGATGGCTTCGACGGCGTCGGGGGCCGCATGTTCGGCGTGTTTCTGTTCGGGGCTGGCCATGGCTTTTTCCTGGTTCGATTCGGGCGAAACAGCCTTCGATTCTAAAGCAGCGCGTAGGTGACACTGGCCCGGCAGACGCTCTTGCCGTCGCCGGCGCCGCGCAGGTCGATCTCGCCGAAAGCGAGCGACTTGCCCGCGCGGATCACGCGGGCCTGCACCAGGGCGTCCTGGTTGGACAAGGGCCTGAGGAAGGTCGAGTTCAGCTGCACCGTCGTGCAGGCGCGGAACTCGCCGAAGTGGTTGATCAGCGCGAGCACCATCGCAGTGTCCGCCGCGGCCATCATCGCCTGGCCGCACAGCATGCCGCCCACGCGCGACAGGCGGTCGCTTTGCGGGATGCGCAGCGTGACGCTGTCGCCATCGAAAGCATCAACCTTCAGGCCAAGCTCCTGCACCCACTGCGCGAAATACTCGGCGAGCGCCGACTGCAACTGGGCGGCGTCCATCATTGCTCCTGCGCCGAATAACCGCCGGCGCGCAAGGCTTCGATCACTGCATGGATGTGCTCGCGCCCGCGCGTCTGGATGACCAGCTCGATCTCGACGTTCTGCGCGGCCAGCAGCGTGAACGCGCGCTGGTGATGCACCTCGTCGATGTTCGCGCCCGCTTCCGCCACGATGGCCGTGATCCGCGCGAGCGAGCCGGGCACGTCGCGCGAGCTCACGCGGATGCGGGCGAGCCGCCCGGCGCGCACCATGCCGCGTTCGATGATCGCGGCCAGCAGCATCGGGTCGATGTTGCCCCCGCCCAGCACCAGGCCGACCTTCTTTGCGGCGAAACGCATGGGGTTCTTCAGCAGCGCGGCGAGGCTCGCGGCGCCCGCGCCCTCGACCAGTGTCTTTTCGATCTCGAGCAGCATCACGATCGCCTGTTCGATGTCGCCTTCGTCCACCAGCAGCAGGTCGTCCACGTGCTTTTCGATGATCGCCTGCGTGATGCGGCCGGGCGTGCCGACGGCGATGCCCTCGGCGATGGTGCTGGCGCCTTGCGGCAGCGACTCATGCTTCACGGCGTTGAACATGTTCGGGAATCGCAGCGCCTGCACGCCGATGACTTCGATCGCCGGCTTGATCGCCTTCGCGGCGATGGCGACGCCCGAGATCAATCCCCCGCCTCCGACCGCGATCACGAGCGTGTCGAGGTCCGGCACCGCCTCGAGCATTTCGAGGCCGACCGTGCCCTGGCCCGCCACGATGGCTTCGTCGTCGTAGGGATGCACGAAGGTCAGGTTCTGCTCCGCCGCCATCTTCAGGGCATGGCTGCGTGACTCATCCAGCGTGTCGCCGTGCAGGATCACTTCCGCATTGAAGCTGCGCGTGCGCTCCACCTTGACTTGCGGGGTGAAGCGCGGCATCACGATCACCGCGCGCAGGCCGAGGCGCTGGGCGTGGTACGCCACGCCCTGCGCGTGGTTGCCGGCACTCATGGCGATGACGCCGTTGCGCCTCTCGGCCTCGGTCAGCTGGGCGAGCTTGTTACACGCGCCGCGCTCCTTGAACGAGGCCGTGAACTGCAGGTTCTCGAATTTCAGGAAGACCTGGGCGCCGGTGATCTGCGACAAGGTGCGCGATTCCACGCACGGCGTGTCCAGCACCTGGCCTTGCAGGCGCCCTTCGGCGGCGCGGATGTCGGCGACGGTGATCATGGATGCGCGATTGTCACGGCAATTTGCCCGGCCAACGCGGCCATCGGCCGCATCAGCATCTTCCATGACGCATCAACTCGCGTTATCGTGTGTTCCAACCGGGCCCCCGCCCAGGAAGACGTGCCCCCATGGTCAAGCGTCACGCCGATGTCCAGCTGCTCCCCTCGCCGGGGCTGCGGGATGCGCCCGTGCTGGACCTGATGTGTTCGCATTTCGTGCTCACGCTCGCGGCCAAGCAGGGCGGCAAGTTCAATGTCCGGCGCGACCTGAACGGCTTGCTCTCGCTGGCGGGCCGGCACCTCGTGTGGCCTGCTCCCGCGCTGGCCCGGCTGCGCGAATTCCTCGGCCGCCGCTGCAAGGACAACGAATTCTGGAACGGGCATGACCAGCTGGCCACCCCGGAATTCCTCGACCGCCATGGCATGTGGCGCGGCCCGTATGAGGAAGGCACGCTGTTCTTCTACCTCGACGAGTACGCGAAGGACCAGCCGAAGGACTTGCTGTCGGTGCTGGCCGTCACGGGCGAGTGGCTGACGCACGCCCTGAAGAAGCATTCCACGCTGGTGGAAAAGAACATCGACGCGCTGGCCAACCTGCTGCAGTTGAACAAGGCCGAGCGCGCGCTGCTCCTGTATGGGACGCTGGCGCGCTACCAGCGCGACCTGCGCTCGCTGCTCGTCGAATTCAAGGTGAACAACGCCCCCGAGGCCTATGCGGCCATCGCCGAGATCGCGGGCGTGAACGCCAACGACGTCGGCGAGGCGCTGCGCGCGGGCTCGCGGCTGGAGCGCATCGGCCTGGTCGAGAACCTCAT
>DATLBJ010000140.1:0-3236 GCA_035526975.1 Ramlibacter sp. | reverse complement strand
TCGCCTTGAAGAAAGGCGAGTTCGAGCGCCAGCAGGCGATGATCGAGTGACCGCCTTTACTTGAGGCCGGCCGCTGCACGCAGCGCGGCAGCCTTGTCGGTCCGCTCCCACGTGAACTCCGGCTCTTCGCGGCCGAAGTGTCCGTAGGCGGCGGTCTTCTCGTAGATCGGGCGCAGCAGGTCGAGCATCTGGATGATGCCCTTGGGCCGCAGGTCGAAGTGGTCGTGCACGAGCGATGCGATCTTGTCGTCCGGGATCACGCCCGTGCCTTCGGTGTAGATCGTCACGTTCATCGGGCGCGCCACGCCGATGGCATACGCCACCTGGATCTGGCACTGCCGCGCAAGGCCGGCAGCCACGATGTTCTTCGCGACATAGCGTGCCGCATATGCGGCGGAGCGGTCGACCTTGGACGGGTCCTTGCCCGAGAACGCGCCGCCGCCGTGCGGGCACGCGCCGCCGTACGTGTCGACGATGATCTTGCGGCCGGTCAGGCCGCAGTCGCCCTGCGGGCCGCCGATGACGAAGCGCCCCGTCGGGTTGATCAGGTACTTCGTCTCCTTCAGCCACTCCTTCGGCAGCACCGGCTTGATGATCTCCTCGATGCACGCCTCGATGAACGCCGGCGTCATCTTCTTGCCGTCGCTCATCTCGGGGCTGTGCTGCGACGACATCACGACCGTGTCGATCGAATGCGGCTTGCCGTCGACATAACGCATCGTGATCTGGCTCTTGGCGTCGGGGCGCAGGAACGGCAGCCGGCCGTCCTTGCGCAGCTGCGCCTGGCGCTCGACGATGCGGTGCGCGTAGTGGATGGGAGCGGGCATCAGCTCCGGCGTTTCGTCGCACGCGAAACCGAACATCAGACCCTGGTCACCGGCGCCTGTGTTGAGGTGGTCATCGCTGGCGTGGTCGACGCCTTGCGCGATGTCGTTGGACTGCTTGTCGTAGCAGACCATCACGGCGCAGCCGCGATAGTCGATGCCGTACTCGGTGTTGTCGTAGCCGATGCGCTTGATCGTGTCGCGCGCGACCTGGATGTAGTCGACGTGCGCGTTGGTCGTGATCTCGCCGGCGAGCACCACGAGGCCGGTGTTCGTCAGCGTTTCGGCCGCCACGCGGCTGCGCGGGTCCTGCGTGAAGATCGCATCGAGGATCGCGTCCGAGATCTGGTCGGCCACCTTGTCGGGATGGCCTTCGGAAACCGATTCGGACGTGAAGAGGAAGTCGTTCGCCATTCGATAAACTCCGTGAATACATTCCTGAGGCGCGTTGCCTGGGCCGGAGCTGTGGCGAACGCTTTAGCAGAATTTTTGAGTCGCCCTGCAAGTAGTTCAATTAACTCGGCGACGGGGACATTCTAGCCTGTTCATGCGGACCCTTCTTCGCGCGCTGGCACTGCTGCCGCTTCCCGTGTTGCACGCGTGCGGCGCGCTGGTCGGCTGGATCGCGTTTGCCCTTTCGCCCACCTACCGGCGCCGTTTCGTCGGCAACGCAAGGCACGCGGGGCTGGCTTTCAGTGTCGTGCGCCCCGCCGTCGCGGAAAGCGGCAAGCTCGTGATGGAAACGCCGCGCCTGTGGTTCGGCGGCGACGCGCCGGTCGAGTGGCGCGGCGCCGAACTCATCGACGCTGCCCGCGCGACGGGCCGCGGCATCCTGTTCCTCACGCCGCATCTCGGCTGCTTCGAAGTTACGGCGCAGGGGTATGCGCGGCGCTTCGGGCGCATCACGGTGCTTTACCGCCCGGCGCGCAAACCGTGGTTGCGCGACCTCGTCGCCACCGCACGCGAGCGCACGAATCTCGTCGCCGCGCCGACGACGCTCGCGGGTGTCAAGCAATTGCTGAAGGCGCTGAAGGCGGGCGAGGCGGTGGGCCTGTTGCCGGACCAGGTGCCGCCGCGAGGCCAGGGGGTGTGGGCGCCGTTCTTCGGCCAGCCTGCGTACACGATGACGCTGCCGTCGCGGCTTGCGCAACAGGCGAACGCCGTGCTGCTGCTCGCTTGGGGCGAGCGCCTGTCCTTCGGCCGCGGCTATCGCATCCACGTGCGCGAATGGCGCGGGGCGCCCGGCTCGCAACCTGAAGCAGCGGCCGCGCAACTCAATTTGCGGATGGAAGGCCTGGTGCGCGAGTGCCCCGAGCAATACCTGTGGGGATACGCGCGCTACAAGGAACCAAGGGCGGAGCTCGCATTGTGATCAGCCGCCTCGGCATCCTGTTCATGCGCGCCATCGCACCCTTGCCGCTGGGTTTCGTGCGCGCAATGGGCGCAGCCCTCGGTGCGCTGCTCTACGTTGCCGTGATCCCGCGACGCCGGATCGCGATGCGCAACCTCGAGTTGTGCTTCCCCCACTGGAGCCGTGCGCAGAGGCGCAGCGTCGTGTGGCAGCACTTCATTTATTTCGCACAGGCCTGGCTCGACCGCGGATGGCTCTGGCATGCGACAGCCGATGTGGTGCGGCAGCGCTTGAAGCTCACGGGCGCTGTCGACGAGATCGCCGGCAAGGCGCCGGTCATTCTCTTCGTGCCGCACTTCCTCGGCCTGGACGCCGGCGTCAGCGCGATCACGCTGCTGACTCACCGCGCGATCATGGGCGTGTACACGCGGCAGTCGAACGCCGTCGTCGACGAGTGGATCTTCGAAGGACGGCACCGCTTCTCGCAGGAGTCCCGCGCAGTGCATCGCTCCGAAGGCGTGCGCGAGATGATCTCGGCGGTGCGTGGCGGCGCGGCGATGTACCTGCTGCCCGACATGAATTTCGGCGCGGAGGATTCCATCTTCGTGCCGTTCTACGGCGTGCAAGCGGCGACCCTGCCGTCATTGCCACGATTTGCGCGCCTCTGCCGTGCCAAGGTCGTGCCGCTGGTGACGAAGCTTACGGACTCCGGGTACGAAGTGCGTCTCTTGCCGTCATGGGCCGAGTACCCGACGAGGGACATCGCGGCGGACACCGCGCTGATGAACCAGCGCCTCGAGGGCTACATCGACGAGATGCCCGCGCAGTACTACTGGGTGCACAAGCGATTCAAGAGCCGCCCTGCCGGCGAGCCGCCGGTCTACTGAATGAGAAACGCTGCGAGCCGGTTCGCCACCAGCTGCGGGCGCTCGTGCACGATCCAGTGCGTCGCATCCGGCACGCGCTCGACCGTGAGCTTCGGGATGTATTCCTCCAGCCCGTCGACCAGCTCGGGGCACAGCGCATCGTCGAGCATCGCCCAGAGCACGAAGGTGGGAATG
>DATLBJ010000139.1:0-4370 GCA_035526975.1 Ramlibacter sp. | reverse complement strand
ACGCCTTGGCCTCGCCGCCAAACTTGGCCGCCAGCACCGAGGTGATCGCCGCCGTCAGCGTCGTCTTGCCATGGTCCACGTGGCCAATCGTGCCCACGTTCACGTGCGGCTTGGTCCGCTCAAACTTGCCTTTTGCCATTTCAAATCTCCAGTAAAGAGCAATGCCCGTGTATCGGTTTTACGTCTGCACCTGATTGCTGGATCCCTCACCACGGGCAGTGAGAGGCACCAGGTCGCAGACGATTCCTTGTTACTTCGTGCGCGCCGCGACGATCGCCTCGGCCACGTTCTTCGGAGCTTCGGCGTAGTGCTTGAACTCCATCGTGTACGTGGCGCGGCCCTGCGACATCGAACGCAGCGTCGTCGAATAGCCGAACATCTCCGACAGCGGCACTTCGGCCTTGATGACCTTGCCGCCGCCGGGCATGTCGTCCATGCCTTGCACCATGCCGCGACGCGACGACAGGTCGCCCATCACGTTGCCGGCGTAATCCTCGGGCGTCTCGACTTCCACGGCCATCATCGGCTCGAGGATGACGGGGCTCGCCTTGCGGGCCGCTTCCTTGAAGCCGAAGATCGCGGCCATCTTGAACGCGTTCTCGTTCGAGTCCACTTCGTGGTACGAACCGAAGGTCAGCGTGACCTTCACGTCCACGACCGGATAGCCGGCCAGCACACCGCTGTTGAGCGCTTCGTTCACGCCCTTTTCGACGGCCGGGATGAATTCGCGCGGCACCACGCCGCCCTTGATCGCGTCGACGAATTCGAAGCCCTTTCCGGGCTCCTGCGGCTCGAGCTTGAACACGACGTGGCCGTACTGGCCCTTGCCGCCCGACTGGCGCACGAACTTGCCTTCGACGTCCGACACCGACTTGCGCACGGTCTCGCGATACGCGACCTGCGGCTTGCCGACGTTGGCTTCGACGCTGAATTCGCGCTTCATGCGGTCGACGATGATTTCGAGGTGCAGCTCGCCCATGCCGGCGATGATGGTCTGGCCGGACTCTTCGTCGGTCTTGACGCGGAACGACGGGTCTTCGGCGGCCAGGCGCGACAGGGCGATGCCCATCTTTTCCTGGTCGGCCTTGGTCTTCGGTTCGACCGCCTGCGCGATCACGGGCTCGGGGAACACCATGCGCTCGAGCATCACGATCGAATTCGGGTCGCACAGCGTTTCGCCCGTGGTCACATCCTTCAGGCCCACGCACGCCGCGATATCACCGGCACGGATCTCTTCGATCTCCAGGCGGTTGTTCGCGTGCATCTGCACGATACGGCCGATGCGCTCCTTCTTGCCGCGGATCGGGTTGTAGACGCTGTCGCCCTTGGTGAGCACGCCCGAGTACACGCGCACGAACGTGAGCTGGCCGACGAACGGGTCGGTCATCAGCTTGAACGCCAACGCCGAGAATTTTTCGCTGTCGTCGGCCTTGCGGGTGACGGGCTTCTCGTCGTCGTCCATGCCCTTGACCGGCGGAATGTCGACGGGCGAAGGCATGAGTTCGATCACGGCGTCCAGCATGCGCTGCACACCCTTGTTCTTGAACGCCGTGCCGCACAGCATCGGCTGGATCTCGCCGGCGATCGTGCGCGTGCGCAGGCCGAGCGTGATCTCGTCTTCGGTGAGGTCGCCTTCCTCGAGGTACTTGTTCATCAGTTCCTCGTTGGCTTCGGCGGCCGACTCGACCATCTTCTCGCGCCACTCCCTGGCTTGCTCGAGCAGTTCGGCCGGGATTTCCTCGAAGGTGAATTTCATGCCCTGCGACGCCTCGTCCCAGTAGATGGCCTTCATCTTGCGCAGGTCGACGACGCCGGTGAACTTTTCCTCGGCGCCGATCGGGATCACGATCGGGACCGGGTTGGCGTTCAGGCGCGCCTTCATCTGCTCATAGACCTTGAAGAAGTTCGCGCCGGTGCGGTCCATCTTGTTGACGAACGCCAGGCGCGGCACCTTGTACTTGTTGGCCTGGCGCCAGACGGTTTCCGACTGCGGCTGCACGCCGCCCACGGCGCAATAGACCATGCACGCGCCGTCCAGCACGCGCATGGAGCGCTCCACCTCGATGGTGAAGTCCACGTGGCCCGGGGTGTCGATGATGTTGATACGGTGCTCCGGGAAGGAC
Organism: Ramlibacter sp.; assembly: GCA_035526975.1. Lineage (GTDB taxonomy): Bacteria > Pseudomonadota > Gammaproteobacteria > Burkholderiales > Burkholderiaceae_C > Ramlibacter. The sequence goes on along the minus strand of DATLBJ010000139.1, from coordinate 2,247 downwards.
AGGTCCATGCCCTTCCAGAAGCACGTGGTCGCAGCCGACGTGATCGTGATGCCGCGCTCCTGCTCCTGCTCCATCCAGTCCATCGTGGCGGCGCCGTCGTGCACTTCGCCGATCTTGTGGTTCACGCCGGTGTAGAAGAGGATGCGCTCGGTGGTCGTGGTCTTGCCGGCGTCGATGTGCGCCGAGATACCGATGTTGCGATACCGCTCGATAGGCGTTTTGCGGGCCATGGTCATTCTTTCTTTCAATGGGCGAGGGGCCCGCACTCGGCGGGCCCGCAAGCATTCCAAACTACGTGGAGATGGGGACGGTTGTTAGAAGCGGAAGTGGCTGAAGGCCTTGTTCGCCTCGGCCATGCGGTGCACTTCATCGCGCTTCTTCATCGCGCCGCCACGGCCTTCCGTGGCTTCCATCAGTTCGTTGGCCAGGCGCAGGGCCATCGACTTCTCGCCGCGCTTCTTCGCGGCTTCCTTCAGCCAGCGCATCGACAGCGCCAAGCGGCGGATCGGGCGCACCTCGACCGGCACCTGGTAGTTCGCACCGCCGACGCGGCGCGACTTCACTTCGACCATCGGCTTGACGTTGTTGATGGCCATCGTGAACGCCTCGACCGGGTCCTTGCCCGGGTTCTTCTTCTCGATCTGCTCGAGGGCGCCGTAGACGATGCGCTCTGCGATCGCCTTCTTGCCGCCTTGCATGATCACGTTCATGAACTTGGCGAGCTCGACATTGCCGTACTTGGGATCCGGCAGGATTTCACGCTTGGGGACTTCGCGACGACGTGGCATTTCAATTCACCTTTCAATTTGCTTCAGCCGGCCCTCTGGAGGCCTAGGGAGCCAATCGGCTTCCCGCTTACTCGACCCGGGCTTGGGTCACTACGCTGGTTCAGCCTGCCAGGGCCGAACGAGCACCGACAAACTACGAAACGATCAGGCCTTCTTCGGGCGCTTGGCGCCGTACTTGGAGCGCGACTGCTTGCGGTCTTTCACGCCTTGCAGGTCAAGCGAACCGCGCACGATGTGGTAGCGCACACCCGGCAGGTCCTTCACGCGGCCGCCGCGCACGAGCACCACCGAGTGCTCCTGCAGGTTGTGGCCTTCACCGCCGATGTACGAGATGACCTCGAAACCGTTGGTCAGGCGCACCTTGGCGACCTTGCGAAGCGCCGAGTTCGGCTTCTTCGGCGTCGTCGTGTACACACGCGTGCACACGCCCCGGCGCTGGGGGCTGTTCTGCATCGCGGGGGACTTGGATTTGGTCTTTTCGACCTCCCGCCCGTGACGCACGAGTTGGTTGATGGTTGGCATTTAAAGAAAGATCCCTAAGCGTGGATTCAGCGTGAAATGGGAAGACCTCTCCCGCCCCAATTGCGGGAAAGCCCTCGAGTATATCGCGGAACGGGAAGAGCTGCCGGGACGACCTGGCGCCGCGAAGTCACTTCACCCAGAGGCGAACTGCATCCCACGCACGGCTGAAGATTCCCGCCTGCTCGACGCCTTCGAGCGCGACGAGCGGCACTTCCATCAGCTGCTGGTCGCCCGACGACACCTTGAGCGTGCCGACCTGCTGGCCCTTCGTCAGCGGCGCGAGCAGCGGATCCGGCCGGGCCACCTGGGTCTTGATCCGCGCAGCCGTTCCCGTGGGCACCGCCAAGACGATCGGCTGAACGCGGCCGAGCTTGGCGGTCTTCTGGGTGCCCTTCCACACTTCGGGCGTGACCACGGGCTGGTTCGCGTCGAAGAGCTTCACGTCTTCGTAGGCGGTGTAGCCCCAGTTGAGGAGCTTCTGCGCTTCGTTGGCCCGCGCATGTTCGCTCGACGCCCCCAGCACGATCGCCAGGAGGCGCCGGCCTTGCAGGTTCGGGAAATCGCGCTTGGCCGTCGCGATCAGGCAGTAGCCCGCCGCGTCGGTGTGGCCCGTTTTCAGGCCGTCGACCGTCGGGTCGCGGAACAACAGCATGTTCCGGTTGGTGTCGTTCGCGGTGGGCGTGCCTTCGTAGCGATATTTTCGGATCGAGTAGTAGTGCAGGTACTCGGGGAAGTCCTGGATGATGTGCGTGGCGAGGATCGACAGGTCGCGCGCCGTCGTCGTGTGGCCCGGTGCCGTCAGCCCTTCGGGGTTCCTGTAGCCCGTGTTCTTCATGCCCAGGCGCTTGGCCTGCTCGTTCATGAGTTCGACGAAATGTTCGACAGTGCCGCCGACCCCTTCCGCGAGCACCACGGTCGCATCGTTGCCCGACTGGAC
>DATLBJ010000138.1:0-12191 GCA_035526975.1 Ramlibacter sp. | reverse complement strand
ACGATGTTGGCGGACCCGAACGGCGACTTGCTTACGTTGATCTGAATCGAAGCGAAATTGCTGCCCCCTGACCAGATCAATGTCGGGGCAAGCGTCGACACAACCTCATTGCCCGACGGCGAAATCGGAGACGGCGCTGTGGGCGATGCTGACTGAGTCGAGAACGTGGCGTTCGAACTGGTGACGCATGTACCGCTCCCGTTGCTTCCCGAGCAAACGGTGACATCCCATCGGTAGCTTGTTCCGGCGACAAGGTTGCTGATTTGCAGCGAAGTGGTTCCGGAAGAGAGCCACGACGATGTGTAGACCAGGTTCGCCGACCCAAAGGGCGATTTGCTGACGTTGATTTGGATCGAGGCAAAGTTGCTGCCGCCGGACCAGAACAACGTTGGGAAGAGAGTGGACACGACCTCCCCGTTGCTTGGTGACGAGGGTGTCGGGGCGCTCGGAGTGGGAGGTGCAACGGCATTGATGCCGATGTCGGCGACCCAACCGTCTACACCCGAATCGAAGTTGACGTTCCACCATGTATAGAACGTGCCTGACAAGCTCGCACCTTGTGGGCCGCCTGTGATCGTTCCAAGTGAGCCGAATGTTTGCTGTCCGACCGAAGTGCCTGCGGCTGCGTTGCGTACGTTGATCGTGCCGTTCGCCTGGACGCGGTCGCCAACACTCAAGGCGAAGGACAACGTGCATGCGGTGACAAGAAACAGAAACAGGACGACAGCGCGCGAGCGCGCCGCGAGATAGGCGAGAAACACCGACATGGAGCCTCCTTGTGTACGGAGGTACTCCGGCTACTGCGGCACTTCTTTTCTGCCACCCCCGAACATAGCGTAACAGCGCGTAACTCGATTGTCTACGGCACGCCAATATGCTTATCTCGCCCCAATGAAAAAGCGCCCCGGAGGGCGCTTTTTTTACCGTTTGCGGTACTGCGGCCGCGCGGGCGCGGGGCCGGTACGGGCGGGCAGGTGGCGGAACATGATCCGGCCCTTGCTCAGGTCATAGGGCGACATCTCGAGCGACACGTCGTCGCCCGCGATGATGCGGATGTGGTTCTTGCGCATCTTGCCGCCCGTGTAGGCGACGAGTTCATGGCCGTTTTCCAGCTTCACGCGGTAACGCGAGTCCGGCAGGATTTCGGCAACGGTGCCGCGCATCTCGATGAGTTCTTCCTTGGCCATGCACTAATCCTTTTCGCGGATCAATAACGCGCGCGCGGAGCCTGGGGCTTGGCGACGTTCACCACGAGGCCGCGGCCGCCGACGGACGAGCCGTTCAGGGCTTCGATCGCGGCTTGCGCTTGCTCGGCGGTGGCCATCTGCACGAAACCGAAGCCGCGCGAACGGCCCGTGTCTTTTTCCATCGCCACGTTGGCGCTGGTCACTTCACCGTAGGCGCCGAAGGCTTCCTGCAGGTCGGTGTCACGGTAGGAATAGGGCAGGTTGCCCACATAAAGCTTGTTGTCCAAAACGGATCTCCAATAGGTCTAAAAAAGCGCGATGGAGTCCGGAGGCAATCACAAACTTTGGGTAACTCGATTCGAAAGAGCGAACTGACAGGCACCGCGATGGAACAGAGCGCGCTTTGGCGCGCTCAGCCCGTGATTATCCACTTTTCCGGCAAATCGTGCTTGGGTGTTGCAGATGAGTCAAATCCGCTTCTCGCGCGCCCGCCGCGCCCCGGCCTTGCCGAGCGACTTCCACTTCTGGCGCAGCGCGACCCGCTCCAGCGGTGTCTGCTCCACCCGCTGGGCGTCGCGCAGGAGCTTGTGGTAATTGTCGAGCCGGTCGGCGTCGATGCCGGGGCGCACCGCGCACCCCGGCTCGCCCTCGTGCCGGCAGTCGGCGAAGCGGCATTGCAGCGCAAGCGCTTGCACGTCCTCGAACGTTCCCGCAAGCGTTTGCGCATCGGCATCGGGGCGCCATGTGCGCAGGCCCGGTGTGTCGATGATGCAAGCGCCTTGCGGGCACAGGTGCAATGAGCGCGACGTGGTGGTGTGCCGGCCGCGGCCATCGCCCTTGCGGACGCCGCCCGTGGGCTGGTCCGCATCGGTGAGTGTGTTGGTCAGCGTCGACTTGCCGGCGCCCGACGAGCCGAGCATCACGAGCGTTTGGCCGGCATGCAGCCAAGGGCCGATCGCTGTTCGGGCCTCGCCCGACAAACCGTTCACTGCGAGCACCGGCACTGTCGCCGGCAGGCGGCGGCACACCTCTTCATAGCGGTGGCGTGCATCGGGTGCGATGTCGGACTTGGTGAGCACGACCACGGGCACGACATCGCAGGCGCGCACCATCGCGAGATAGCGCTCGAGGCGGCGCGGATTGAAGTCCGCGTCCAGGCCCATCACGAGCAGCGCGGTGTCCACGTTGCTTGCAAGCGCCTGCCTTCTGCCGTCGTTGGCCCGCCGCGCAATCTGCGTGACGGGTTCGATGACGTGCGCGATCCAGAGATCGCCGTGCTCGTCTTCCTGCGCGACGACCCAGTCGCCCACAGTGAGTTCCATCGCGCGATTGGGCGCGCGTGCAGGCCGCTCGGCGCGGCCGTCATGCAGCGTGAACAGGTCGCGCTGGGTCTCGGTGATGCGCGCCAGGCGCGCGCCCGGACCTGTGCCGGGCAGTTGCGCGATGCGGTTCACGACGCTTTGCGTGAGCCCGATGCCGCGCAGGGTTTCGAAATCGATGGTGGCTATCATTGCGGTCCATTGGATGAACGAATGCTTCCGCCACGCGCGGGCAGCGCGTGGGACGTTGGGGGTGGAAGCCGGCCGCGGCGAGCGCGGCGATCAAATGGAGCGCGAGCGCTTCAGTCCGCAACCGGCACGGGGGCGACATGATCAAATTGGTCCATGGTCTCTCCTTGTGCGGTTGGGTTGGGGAAGGGCGCGAGTTTGCCACTTCGTCCCTGCGCTGTCCAGTAAAGTGCGCACATGGATACGCCGTCTGCATGGGTCGACACAGCGCGCATGGAGCGCAACATCGCGCGCATGCAGCAGCGCATGGACGCGCTGGGCGTGCGCTTCCGCCCGCACGTGAAGACGAGCAAGAGCCTGCCTGTCGTGCAGGCGCAGGTGGCAGCAGGTGCGCAGGGCATTACCGTGTCAACGCTCAAGGAGGCCGAGCAGTTCTTCGCTGCCGGCATCAAGGACATCCTGTACGCCGTGTGCGTCGTGCCGGCGAAGCTGCCGCAAGTGCAGCGACTGCGCCGCGATGGATGCGACCTGAAGATCATCACCGACAGTGCCGCGGCGGCCACTGCCATCGCCGCGTTCGGCCGTGAGCACGGTGAAATTTTCGAGGTATGGATCGAGATCGACATCGACGGGCACCGCTCGGGCATCCCACCGGAAGGCCAGGCGCTGCTCGATGTCGCGCGTGCATTGCATGAAGGCGGGATGAAACTGGGTGGCGTGATGGCGCATGCAGGTTCGAGCTACGAATGCGACGACGCTCAGTCGCTGGAGCGCATCGCGGAGCAGGAGAGAAGCGGCACCGTGCGCGCCGCGCAGCGCATCCGCGAAGCGGGCATGCCGTGCCCCGTGGTGAGCGTTGGCTCGACACCCACGGCGCTTTCCGCAAAGCACCTCGAAGGCGTGACGGAAGTGCGCGCGGGCGTCTACGTGTTCTTCGACCTCGTGATGCGCAACGTCGGCGTCTGCTCTTTCGACGACATTGCGCTGAGCGTGCTGACCACGGTGATCGGGCACCAGGAAGACAAGGGCTGGGCGATCGTCGATGCCGGCTGGATGGCGATGAGCCGCGACCGCGGCACTGAAAAGCAGAAGCAGGATTTCGGCTACGGCCAGGTGTGCACCGAAGCAGGCGAGCCGGTCGAAGGCTACGTGATGAGCGCTGCGAACCAGGAGCACGGCATCGTCTCGTGCGTGCAAGGCGTCGATCACGACATGGCGTCGCGCTTTCCCGTCGGCACGCGCCTGCGCGTCCTGCCGAATCACGCATGCGCCACGGCGGCGCAGCATCCCGAGTACCACGCAATCTCCAAGGACGGCCATGTCCAAACGTGGCCGCGCTTCTATGGCTGGTGAATCTCCGCGCTATGTGAACCCGGACGACAACGCAAAGCCGGGCGGTCACTACTCACACGGAACGGTCGCGAATGGCTTCGTGTTCGTGTCGGGCGAATTGCCGGTGACGCGCGACGGCCGCAAGTTGAACGACGCGAGCTTTGCCGAACAGGCGAGGCAGGTGCTGGCGAATGTCGAAGCAGTGCTGAAGGCCGCGGGCAGCAGCATCGATCGCCTGGTGCAGGTGCGCGTGTACGTCGACGACGTAGCGAACTGGCCGGAGTTCAATGCCATCTACGCGCAATGGGCCGGCGATGCGCGCCCCAGCCGCGCAGTCGTGCCGACCGGCGCGCTGCACTACGGGTTCAAGATCGAGATCGAAGCGGTGGCTACTTGCCCTTAGCCGTTGCCATTTGCTCTTCCAGCTTGCCCCACTTGTCGAGCTCTTCGTTGATGAAGCGCGCGAAGTCTTCGGGCGTGCCTTCGGAAGGTTCGGCGCCCGCGGCCATCATCGCGTCGATGACTTTCGGGTCCTTCATCGCCGCACTGACATCGGTTGCGATCCTGGCAACGACCGGCTTCGGTGTCGCGGCCGGCGCGAGCAAACCGAACCAGCCCACGGCTGCGTAGCCCGGCACACCCGACTCGGCAATCGTCGGCAGGTCAGGCAAGGCTTTCGCGCGGCGCGAACTCGTCACGGCAATCGCGAGCAGCTTGCCCGCCTTCACATGCGGCATCACGGTTTGCGCCGGTGCGAACATGAAATCGATCTGGCCGCCGAGCAAATCGGTCACGGCCTGGCCCGTCCCCTTGTACGGAACGTGCAGCATGTTCACGCCGGCGGCCTGCTTGAACAGTTCGACCGTGAGTTGCGACGCAGAGCCTTCGCCCGACGAGCCGAAGGTGAGCTTGCCCGGCTCCGCCTTCGCTTTCGCAACGAGCTCGCGGATGTTGTGCACGCCGAGCGTCGGGCGCACGACCACGACATACGGTGAGGCGGAGACAAGCGCGATCGGAGCGAAGTCCTTCACGTTGTTCTTGTCCAGCGACGCCGTCGACGACATGAGCAGCGTTTGCCCATCCGCGGGTGAACGGGCGACGTACGTGGCACCGATGTGCCCGCTGGCGCCGGGGCGGTTGTCGACGACGACCGTTTGCTTCCACTTGTCGCCCAGAGGCGTGGACAGGATGCGCGCGAGCGTGTCCGCGCCGCCTGCGGGCGGGAAGGGCACGACGACGGTAACGGGCTTGGAGGGGAAGGTTTGTGCGTGCGCGGCAAACGTGACTGCCAGCGCCGCGGCAATGAAGGTACGGCGGATCATGATCAGGGGGAGACGATTCGGTTGCGAAGGACCATGCCCGGGTTTTCGAAGGCGCACTCGACGACGTCCCCGGGCTTGAGGAACAGCTCCTCGGCATTGGGCTTGCCGACGGCGACACCGCCCGGCGCGCCGGTGGAGAACATGTCGCCCGGCATGAGCGGCACGAGGCGCGAGAAGTGTTCGATGATGCGCGGCAGCTTCCAGATCTGGTCGCTGGTGTTCACGCGCATGCGCTGCTCGCCGTTGACGCTGCACGTGACCCAGATGTCGTAGGGGTCGGGCACTTCGTCCATCGTGATGATGCAAGGGCCCAGCGGGCCGAAGCCCGGTGCGTTCTTCGCGGTCCAGAAGCGCGAGCCCGATGCGACTTCGCGCTTTTGCGTGTCGCGGCAGGTGAGGTCGTTCAGGATCGTCAGGCCCGCGACGTACGACATGGCATCGTCGCCGTTCACCTGGTAGGCGGGCTTGCCGATCACGAACACGAGCTCCGGCTCGTAGTCGAGATGCGTGACCGTCGGCGGCCGCACGACATCCTCGTCATGGCCCGTGAGGCAGTCATTGAGCTTGACGAACGCGGTGGGCTCCTGCGGCATCTCCTTGATCAGGTCGGTGCGCTTGAGCTCCTCGAGGTGCGTGCGGTAGTTCTTGCCGACGCACAGGAACTTGCTCGCATCGGTGATCGGCGGGAGGAAGCGGATGTCTTCGACGGCGTGGCTTGCTCCCGAGCCCTGCGCCTGCATGCGGTCGCCGAGTTTTTTCAGCGCGTCGGCGCCCTGCGCCAGCAGCGACTTCATCGAAACCGGATGCCCCGGCCAGCTGGCGATGAGGGGCGTCACGTCGAACATTCGCTCACCGCGCAGCACGCCGACGCGGGGCGATTGGGGCTGCGATTTCAGTGCAAACGTGGCGAGTCTCATGGCCCGATCATAGCCATTCGTTTGCATGCAAACGTTTGACTCAATGCGCGTGCCACCTCTGCAGCATCACCTGCTGCGTCTTGCCGGCGAAGAAGAAGCGCTGGCTGGTGGTGCCTTGCGGGTCGGCACCGATCACGATCGGGCTGCCGTTGGCAACGACGCCGCCGGTGATGCTCGCGGACGCCGTCTTCTCGACATTGTTGACCCATAACCGCACCGCGCCGCTGCCGTCGTACGCGCCGATGATGAAGTACGAGTCGGTGCCGTTGAGCGAGCTGAGCGGCGTGGTGGCATACGTGTATGCGCCGTTCACGAACACGCCGAAGCGCAGCACGGTGCCCGATTGCTCCAGCGCAAATCCGCCCGAGTCGCTCTTCGCCAGGATCGACATGCTGCTGCCGGACGTGAGGTCGTCGAAGTTGACGACGGCCGTCACGAGATAGCCTTCCCCCGCACCGGCGTCGGCATCGTAGGTCTTGATGTATTGCGCGCCGTTGAACACCATGCTGCCGCCCACGCGGTCCTCGTCCGAAGCGACGCCCAGGACTTCGAGCGTGGGTGCGCCGCCCGTGCCCGCGGGCACCGAGTAGTTGGTCGTGTCGGAACGCTTGTATGTGAGCGGGTAGGCCGTCTGCGCGGCGGTATTCATGTAGAGAAGTGCCGTCGCGTCCTGCATCAAGCCGTGCACGGAATACGGCTTGGCCGTCGCTGCGCGGTCGTAGTCGGTGGTGATGAAGTCGATGTCTTCGCGGAACGCCGAGAGGAACAGGTCCCCGTAGGTGGCGGGGATCGTGTACACGCCGATGCCAAGACCGAGCAACTTCGCTTGTTCGATCGCGCCGAACAGGTTGGGTGTGTTCGTATAGTTCAACTCCACGCCGTGGAAGCCGGCGCTCTTGGTGTTGCGGATGTTCGCGCGGATGTTGCTTTCCACCAGGGTGTGGAAGCGCACGTAGCTGCGGATGCTCGCGAACTCGGTCGAGTTTTCAACCAGGAATTTCGCGCGCGCCAGGTGCTGCTGGCGTCCATCGTAGAAGGCCCGAATGAAAGCAAGGCGGCCGCTCACCGCATAACCGTTGTCGCGAATGGCGCGCAGCACGGGCAGCACGATCTTGTCGGGGCTTGCCGAGTCGTATGCGTCCTTGATCTCGAGGAACAGCATCAGGTTGCTGCCCTTGAGCGCGCCGTTCGCGAGTGCCGAGGAGAACGTGCCGCGCGTGTTGTCGCCGCTGTTCGCATGCTCCACATAGATGTTGCCGTCGGAGTGGCGCGTGAGATCGAACTCGACGAGATCGAAGGTCCGGTTCAAAGCCATCTGCACTTGCGCGGTGGTCGCCGAATTGGTGTCGCCATAGCAGTTGTGGCACGACACCGCGATGCGATTGCCGTTGGGCGTGTTGGCCAGCGGCCGTGTCACGCCGTTCCAGTAAGTGCCGGCATGGCTCGCCGTAGCCACACAAAGAACTAGTAAGCCGGCGAAGTGACGAAGGAGGTTCATGGAGGCGGATTGTTGAGCCACTGCATGGCGTTTGTGTGTAGGACAAAACGTACAACCAGCGGGCGCGCCGCCTACAGACTTGCTGCGGTGCTCAGCCCGACGATGCATCCATGAAAAAGGTCTTGAACAAGCTCTCGGGCCATTCGTTTATGGATCGCGAAGGCCAGCGCTGGCGGGTGCGGGGCGAGCGCCCGGGCCCCGAAGGCCAGCTCGTCGTCGAGGCCCAGATGAAGGGCAGCTACCCGCGCGTGGCCGTCTACACGATGACCGAGCGCGAGTTCCGCGACCACGCGCGCGTGGCGGGGTTGCGCGAGAAACGCTGAGCGCTACAGTGCGCGGGTGCAGCCCGCGCGTCGCAAACTCCTGGTCCTTTCTTTCGCGTCACTCGCCGAAGCAGGCGCTCGCGCGGGCGACGGTGTGACGATCGGCGCGGCCGACGTCATCCTGATTCGACACGCCACCGCGCCTGGCGTCGGCGACCCGGCGAATGTCAAGGTGGGTGACTGCACCACGCAACGCAACTTGTCGGAGCAGGGAAGGGCGGAAGCGCGCAAGCTCGGCGAAGAGTTCCGCCGGAGGGGTGTGCACATCGGCAAGGTGCTGACATCGCAGTGGTGCCGCACGCGAGAGACCGCACGGCTTGCCTTCCCGAAAGAGAAGTCCCACGACGAGCCTGCATTCAATTCATGGTTTGGGCAGGTGCCGACGGAAAGCGAATCACAGTTGAAAATCGCGAGGGCGATCCTGAACGGCTGGAAAGGACCGGGCGTGCTGGTCGTAGTCACGCACGCGGTGAACATCAGCGCGGTCGCGGCGGTGAAGACGGCTCCGGCGCAGGCAGTGGTGATGCGTAGGGATGCCGGCGGGTCGATGAGAGTGGTGGGAACGCTCGTTCCTTGAGGCCGCCTGACTGCCGCTTGCAAGAGCCCGGGGGCAGGAATACTATGCGCGCCAAAGCCGCGCAACGATGGCTTTACCAGAAGAAGTAGTTCGCAAGACTATCGCCAAGGAGGAGTCATGCTTCTGCTACGAGGCAGCAGCGGTGCGTCCGTCGCCGCGCTGAAAAAAGCCGTCACTGCGAAATTGGGCAGCACCGTCGCTGCCGGTTACCCCGCACTTGCCAGTCCCAGCGACACGTTCGACTCGGACGTCGAAGGCGCGGTGCGCCGGTGGCAGGCCGGCGTCGGGCTTATTGCGGATGGCATCGTGGGGCCGCATTGCCTGTCCCGCCTGGGACTGCGCAACACCGTCAAGATGGAGATTAAACCGGAGGCAGAAGCAGTGCGCGTGCTGTTTCCGCAGACGAAGCCATCCAACATTGTTCGATATCTTCCGTACGTCACCGACGCACTCGAAGCGGCGAACCTCGTGGACCGCGATTCGGTACTTACGGCACTGGCAATCATTCGCGCGGAGACAGCCGGGTTCGTTCCCATCGCGGAATACCCGTCCACGTTCAACACGCTGGCAGGGCAGCCGCCGTACAGCGCGTACGAACCGCCCTCGGATCGTGCGAGAGACCTGGGCAACACGACGCACGGAGACGGCGCCAGGTACCGGGGCCGCGGCTTCGTGATGCTGATGGGGTCGAACAACTATGCCGCCTATGGCAAGCGGTTGGGCATCCCGCTGCACGAAAAACCCGATTTGGCGAATGCACCGGAAGTTGCTTCCGTGTTGCTCGCAACGTTCATCGCCGATCGACGCGACCGGATCGAGGCATCCGTGCGCAGCAATGACTTCGCTGCCGCTCGCGAAGCGGTGAACGGCGGCCGGCATGGCCTTGAAGCCTTCAAGGCAGTTTTCGACGCGGCGTCCGTCGTGTGGCCTGCTGGCGCCGGCGCCGGATTGGCTGCGGCACAACCACCGGCGATCGTGCGAAAGCGCGTTACGCGCAAGGATCCGCCGGATTTGCGTGACCGCCAGTTCATCCCGGTGCCGGTGACCCTGCCCGATGCGTACCCGCCGGAGGAAGACGTCAAGAAGCGCATTGCGGAATATCGCAGCCTCGTGCTCGACCAGGGAGCGGATTCGTCCTGCACCGGCTACGGCCTGGCCTGTGTCATCAACTTCGCGCTGTGGGGCAAGGCGGGCTACAAGGACAACCCGCGGCGTGTCAGCGCCCGCATGCTGTACAACCACGCGCGCCGCTACGACGAATACGCGGGCGAGGACTACGACGGCTCAAGTTGCCGCGGCGCGCTCAAAGGGTGGTTCTACAACGGCGTTTGCCTCGAGACCGACTGGCCCGACGGCGGCCAGCCGAAGTTCGGCTACGTCGAGCGCGCGCGCAACATCACGCTGGGTGTCTATTACCGCATCGATATCAAGTCGGTGACGGACATGCAGGCCGCAGTGCTGCAGTCGCATGCGATCTATGTCTCTGCGTTCACCCACAAGGGCTGGGACAAGCTCGTGAAGGACAAGGCTTCGAAAGAGGACCCCACCCACGCGAAGCTCGAATCGATCCCGTGGGACGGGCGCAGTTCGAAGAGTGACGGCCACGCTTTTGCGATCGTCGGGTTCAACGCGAAGGGCTTCGTCATCCAGAACTCGTGGGGCGCGGAGTTCGGCACCGGCGGCTTTGCGATCCTGTCGTATGCCGACTGGCTTGCGAACGGGATGGACGCGTGGGTCGCGTGCCTCGGCGTTCCGGGCGTCGTCGCCGGCTTGCTCGGTTCCGGCACCACGGGCGATGCCGGCGTTGCGGGCGCGGCTGTCGACAAGAGCAAATGGTGGTCGCCCGAACACGCGATGGCCCACAGCATCATGATCGGCGACGACGGCCGGGTGAGCCGGTACCAGGGCAGCGACGAGACCACGCGCACGCTGCTGTACCAGGCATGCACGATGCCGGACACCTACTTTCGCACGGAAGCAGCGGCGAAGGCTTGCGGGGACAGGAAGCGCATCGTCATCTATGCGCATGGGGGCCTGAACAGTGAGGATGACGCGCTCAAGCGCGCACAGGCAATGGGGCGGTTCTTCTGGGGCAACGGCTGCTACCCGCTGTTCCTCGTGTGGCGCACCGGCTTGCTCGAAGCGCTGGCGGACCTTCTTCGCAAAGCCAACGAGAACCAGCCGATCGTCCGCAGCGGCTTGACTGACGTTTCGGACCGCTTTCTCGAGAAGACCGTGGGCCGCGGCCCCGGCCGCGCCATCTGGACTGACATGAAGGACAAGGCGAAGAACACATGCGACACCAGCCGCGCGTGCGACCTGCTCGTCACCGCGCTGCAAAACCTTTCGTCGATGTGGGACGACAAGCTGGAGATCCACCTGGTCGGCCACTCGGCCGGCTCCATCATCCTGGGGCACCTGCTCGAGGTGATGGCTGCGCGCGGCCTGAAAGAGCGTGTCACGACCACACACCTGTTCGCGCCGGCGTGCACGGTGCAATTCGCCAACCGGTACTACGCGCCGCAGGCGAGCGTGATGGACAAGCTCTACATGCAAGTCCTGGGGGACAAGGACGAGCGCGACGACGACGTGGCGTACATCTATCGCAAGTCGCTTCTGTATCTGGTCTCGCAGGCGCTCGAGATGGACGAGCGTACGCCGCTCGCAGGGCTCGCCAACGTGCTCGATCCCAACTATGCGGGGTGGGATGGCTCGTCGACGACGATGGAGGCGTTGACGAACTGGCGCGCAGCCATCAAGCCCGTCATCGATTCGGATCGCCTGAAAACGATCGTCGACGAGAAGGTGCCGGCGCAAGTGGGTCCTAAAGGTGAAGTGCTCGACTGGATCGATGCAACTCACGGCAGCTTCGACAACAACGTCAACACGATCGATGCGACGCTGCGGTTGATCACTGGAATTGCGGATGGCGCGAAGCCGTTACCAGTGGCGGTGGATGATTTGCGCGGGTACTGAACGACTTCCAGTTTGGGGAGAAGAAATGAGGATTCGCGTTTCGGCGCTTTGCGCCGTCGTGTTTGCTGGGGGCTTGCTTCGCATCGGCACAGTTGCAGCCGCGCCGAAGCCGGCGCCCGCGCCCGGAGGTCAACCCCATCCGCCTCCACCACCCCCGCCGCCAGCGCCACCGCCAGCTCCCGGCACTTGCCTGACCCAAGAGGAAAGGTATGAGCTCGACGAAGCAAGACGCAAGCTGGGTCTGAACGTTGCCGCGCAACAAGGAGCAACGCCCTCGCAACACGAAATCCTAAGAAGGGATGCCGCTGCACTGACTTCGAAGATCCGCGGTTTCGAACACAAACCATGCAAGTGAGGAGACGATGATGAAAATGAAATTTGCCCGCGCCTTGGTTCTGCTGGTGCTGCTTCAGGGGCCTTCCGCCACGTTCAAGGCCTCGGCTCAGGTGCCACCCCACATTCCGGGCACCGTTTGTTTTACCCCCCAATTCTGGTGCTGGGCAGGAGGCCAAGGCGTGCCGGGTACCCCGTGCTGGTGTCCGAGCCCCTAT
>DATLBJ010000137.1:0-25586 GCA_035526975.1 Ramlibacter sp. | reverse complement strand
GATGTATTACTCACCCGTTCGCCACTCGCCACCAGGGTTGCCCCCGTGCTGCCGTTCGACTTGCATGTGTAAAGCATTCCGCCAGCGTTCAATCTGAGCCAGGATCAAACTCTACAGTTCGATCTTGAATTGTTTGCCCCTGCTTCCGAAGATCTCGGGGCCACTCATTTGGAATCGACAAGGTGCTTTGATTGCTCAAAGCGTCTTGTCTATCTATGAGCGTTTAAAGGTCTTGCGACCTAGTTCCGAAGAACTTGGCAATCGCCTTCAAACGCCCACGCTTATCGGCTGTAGTTTGTTAAGGAACCTGCAGGGCGTCCAGCGTTGCGCTTCGCGTTTCCTGCTTGCTTTCGCTGCGATGAGCGAAGCCTTGCATTCTGGCAGATTTTTCTAAGGCCTGTCAACCTTGTGGGTTTTTGCTGCTTCCGGTCGGCTGCGATTTCCTGTCGGTCATCGTCGCCTGCCGTTGTCAGCGAAGCCTTGAATTCTATACCAGTTTTTGACCGCTGGTCCACGTTCACGCTTCGTTTCACCCACCTGCCGGCGGTTCGCGCCTGGCGCTGGCCGTGTTGAGCAGAGCCCGAGACTATAGCAGGAAAAAAGCGGTGCTCGGCCGCTCGACAGCCGCGCGTCAGCGAGCCCGCTCAGGCAGCCAACGGAAGAGAGCGTTGGCGCTTTCCCGTAAGCGCGAAGAGCGCGTTGGCAACCGCCGGGGCGAGCGGGGGCACGCCGGGCTCCCCCACGCCGGCGGGCGGGTGCTCGCTGGCGATGAACCAGGTCTCGACCACGGGTGCGTGAGCGAGCCGGACCATCCGGTAGTCGGGAAAGTTCTTCTGCTGCACAAGGCCCTCATGGATGTCGATGCGCCCGTACAGCGCCGCGCTCAGCGCGTAAATCACGGCGCCCTCCATCTGCTGGGCCACGATGTTGGGATTGACCACGATGCCGCAATCGACGGCGCACACGACGCGATGCACGCGCGGCGAGCCGTTTTCGAGCGACACCTCCGCTACCTCTGCAACGATGCTGCCGAACGACTCATGCAAGGCAACACCGCGCGCGCGTCCCTGCGGCAGCGCCGAGCCCCACCCCGCTTTTTCAACGGCCAAGCCGAGGACCGCAAGGTACCGGGGCGAATGCACAAGCAACTCGCGCCTGAACTGCACAGGATCCTTCCTTGCGGCCGAAGCGAGCTCATCGATGAAGGATTCGGAGATGAAAGCGTTGTGCGAGTGTCCGACGGAGCGCCAAAAGCCGATCGGTACACCGATGCGCGTCGCGACGTGCTCCATCCGCTGGTTCGCAATTGCGTACGGCAAGTCGAACAGGCCTTCGCCCGTCGTGCGGTCGGGTGTGTCGACCGGGCCCGTCAGGGCCGGAAGCGTGCGCTGCATCCACCGCGGCGTGATTGCATCGCCCGCCGACTTGATGCGCAAGCTCCTCACGCCGCCTTGAGCATCGAGGGCGGCAGTCAGCTGCGCCACGTGCATGGGGCGATAGAAGTCATGCGTCATGTCTTCCTCGCGCGGGAAGACGAGTTGCACCGGCGCGCCGCCGCAATCCATCGCGACCCGTACGGCGTATGCGACGTAGTCGACCTCCAGCCGACGGCCGAACCCGCCGCCGAGAAGCGTGACGTGCAACGTCACGTCCTTGTGCGCAACGCCTGCTACTTCGGCCGCCTTCTCGACTGACATCCGGGGCACCTGCGTCGGCACCCAGATCTCGACCTTGCCATCGGAGACGCGGGCCGTGCAATTCATCGGCTCCATCGTCGCGTGCGCAAGGTAAGGCGCGCTGTACCTCGCCTCCACACGCTTTGCCGCCGCGGATTCCGCGGCAGCAACGTCCCCTTCGGAGTGAAACGTAAATCCCGCCTCCCCGCGCACCGCTTCTTCGAGCGCGTTGGCGATGCGACGCGTGTCGAGCGCACCCGCCGGACGCTGTTCCCACTGGACCTCGACCGCGTCGGCGCCGCGCTTCGCATGCCAGTAGCTGCGCCCCACCACGGCGAACCCCGCGCTCGATCCGGCATACGCCGGCAGCATCACGATGCGTTCGACGCCCGGCATGCGCAACGCGGCAGTCGAGTCCACGCGCGCCGGCGCGCCGCCGATCATCGGCGACAACCGGATCACCGCGAATTTCATGCCCGGCACGCGAACGTCGATGCCGAAACGCGCGCTGCCATCCACTTTTTGCGGCACGTCAAGGCGCGCTGCAGGCGTCCCGATCAGCTTCCACTCCTTGCGTTCCTTCAGGCGCACGGACCCCGGCGGGGTGGCAGAAGCAAACTTCGCCATCTCGCCGTAGGTTGCGCTCTTGCCCGAAGCGTGGGAGATGACGCCATCTTTCGCGCCCAGCTCCTCGACGGGCAAGCGCCATTGCAAAGATGCAGCGCCGAGCAACGAAGCTCGCGCGGTCGCGGCGGCTTCGCGCACCACGGTCCACGCGTCCGCCACACTCGCCGAGCCCCCGGTCGCATTGATGCCGAGTTCGCGCGCGACCTTGCCCAACATCCAGCGCGAGACCTTGACTTCGGCGCGCGCGAAGCCGTCTTCGCTCTCCTGTGTGCGCGGGTGGAACCACATCAGGCCCATCAGGTTGGCGACATTGCCGTAGATCTTCTCGCCGCTCGCCTGCTCGATGCGCATCACCGACATCGGCACGTCGAGCTCCTCGGCCGCGAGCATCGGCAGCGCGGTGTGGACGCCTTGTCCCATTTCACTGCGCGGCATCGCCAGGATCACGCTGCCGTCCGGCGCAATCTTGATCCAGCCATTGAGCGCGATGTCGCCTTCGCCGGGCAGCATGAAGCTCGCGCTGCCCAGGCGCGAACGGGCCGGCATCGCACTCCACCCCACGACCAGCGCTCCTGCGGCCCCCGCCGCACTCAGCAGCCAGGTGCGCCGCTTCACGCTTTGGCTCCCGCCGCACGCTTGATCGCCGTACGAACGCGCTGGTAGGTGCCGCAGCGGCAGATATTCGTCATCGCTTCGTCGATCTGCGCGTCGGTCGGCTTCGGTATTTTCTCGAGCAGCGCGGCGGCGGCCATCAGCATGCCGCTCTGGCAATAGCCGCACTGCGGCACCTGCTCCGCAATCCATGCGATCTGCAGTGCGTGCGGCTTGCCCGGGACGCCGAGCGCCTCGATCGTCTGGACCTTCTTGCCGATCACGGCGCCGGCGGGCGTGACGCATGAACGCACGGGCTGGCCGTCGACACGCACCGTGCATGCGCCGCACGCGGCAACGCCGCAGCCGAACTTGGTGCCGGTCATGCCGAGCAGGTCACGCAGGACCCACAACAGCGGCATTTCCGGTTCGGCATCCACCGTGTGCGGCTTGCCGTTGATCTGCAGTTCCACGTCGCCTCCTCGCGCCCAGCGCCTCCAAAGTCCACTATATCGGCGCAATCCGGGAGGCGATAGGGGCGCCGCTCCAGCCCGCGGCCGATAATCGCCCGCTCCCATGGCCTTGATCACCCTTCTTGATGCGCAACTGGCGTACGGCGACGCCGCGTTGCTGGACCACGCCGACTTCTCCCTCGAGTCGCAGGAGCGCGTCGGCCTGATCGGCCGCAACGGCGCGGGCAAGTCGTCGCTGCTGAAAATCCTCGGCGGAATCGAACATGCCGACGACGGCACCTTGCAATTGCAGCAGGGCATCACGATCGCATACGTGCCCCAGGAGCCGGCCCTCGACGAGCACGAGACGGTCTTCGACGCCGTGAAAGCCGCCCTCGCCGACGTGCTGGCGTACATCGACGATTACACCCACGGGCGCGGGGACCACGACGTGCTCCAGCGCGCGATCGAGGCGCGCGACGGCTGGCATTGGGAGCAACGCGTCCAGGAAACGATGCAGCGGCTGCACCTCGATCCGCCGGCGCCGATCGCCACCCTTTCCGGCGGCACGCGCAAGCGCGTCGCGCTCGCGCAGGCACTGGTGCGCCGACCGGACGTGCTGCTGCTGGACGAACCCACGAACCATCTCGACATCGACTCCATCGAATGGCTGGAGGGTCTGCTGATCGCTTTCCGCGGCAGCGTCATCACGATCACCCACGACCGCACTTTCCTCGACCGCGTGGCAACGCGCATCGTCGAGCTCGATCGCGGCCGGCTGCTCTCGTACCCGGGCAACTTCTCGCGCTACGAACAGCAGAAGGAAGACCAGCTCACGCAGGAAGCGGTGATCAACGCCAAAGCCGACAGGCTGCTGGCGCAGGAAGAAGTGTGGGTGCGCAAGGGCGTCGAGGCGCGCCGCACGCGCGCGCAGGGGCGGATCGTTCGCCTCGAACGCCTGCGGGCCACACGCGCTGCGCGGCGAGATGCGCTGGGGAGCGTGAAGCTGGACGTCGCCAAGGGGATTCCCAGCGGCAAGATCGTCGCCGAGCTCGCACACGTCTCGAAATCGTTCGGCGCGAAAACCGTCGTGCTCGACTTCACCTCGACGATCCTGCGCGGCGACAAGGTCGGCGTGATCGGGCCGAATGGCGCGGGCAAGACAACGCTGCTGCGATTGATCCTCGGCGATCTCGCAGCCGACCAGGGAAAGGTCCGGCAGGGCGCGAACCTGCAGGTAGCCTACTTCGACCAGATGCGCGATGCGCTCGACCTCAACGCGACGCTGGAAGATTTCATCAGCCCCGGCAGCGAGTGGATCGAGATCGGCAAGCAGCGCAAGCACGTCAAGAGCTACCTGGGCGACTTCCTGTTCTCGCCCTCGCGCTCGGCCTCGCCCGTTCGTTCGTTGTCCGGCGGCGAGCGCAATCGCTTGCTGCTCGCGCGCCTCTTTGCGCGCCCGGCCAATGTCCTGGTTCTCGACGAGCCGACCAACGATCTCGACATCGACACGCTCGAACTGCTGGAGGACCTGCTGCAGAACTACGAGGGCACGGTGTTCCTCGTGAGCCACGACCGCAGTTTCCTGGACAACGTGGTGACCAGCACGATCGTGTTCGAGGGCGACGGCCGATGGCGCGAGTACGAAGGCGGCGTCGAAGACTGGCTCACGCAATCGCGCCGCGCGAGCGCGCTTGCGGCGGCGCCACGGGCCGCACCTGCGCCTGCCAAGACGGATACGCGCAAGACCTCCACCAAGCGCAAGCTGAGCTACAAGGAGCAACGCGAGCTCGAAACCTTGCCGGCGCTGATCGATGCGCTCGAGTTGGAACAGAAATCCATCAACGAAGAGCTTGCGGATGGAAGCCTGTACGTCCGCGATCCGGAACGTGCAGCTGAACTGGCCGAGCGCGGCGCGCAGATCGAGGATGAGCTGCTCGCGGCGCTCGAGCGCTGGGAGGCGCTGGGCAGCACAGCCGCATGAGGATTTGTCCGGCACGCGCAGGCGCGCACGGCTGACCTTCGCGGCCCCCCGACAGCCGCGCTGCACGATAGAGTGGCCCGATGCTGTCACACGCGCTCCGCGCGCTCAGGTTCGCGCGCGAAACAAAGAAGCCATCGCTGCCGCAATGGCTCATTGCGGTCCTCCTTGCGGCCTGGGCCGTGGGATGCGCGAGCCTGCCCGCCAACGTCCAGCGCACGCCCTCGCAGGCTTTCGACGCCCCCGACCAGACCGCGCTCGGCCAGCTGGTCGCGCAAAAGCGCGTCCAGGACAAGTCTCGCGCGGATTCCGGGTTCGTTCTGCTGGACACGGTTGACGCTGCCTATGCGGCCCGCCTCACCTTGATTCGTGCGGCGCAGCACACGGTCGACATGCAGTACTACGCCATCCATGCGGACAGCAGCACCGAGCTGCTGCTCGAAGCGCTGCGCGAGGCCGCGCACCGCGGCGTGCGCATCCGGGTGCTGCTGGATGACTTCAATACGGTCGGCAAGGATGCGCAAGTGCTGCGCCTGGCCTTTGAGCCCAACGTGCAGATTCGGCTGTTCAATCCGCTGCCGGGGGCGCGGGACTCGCTCATCGGTCACATCGCCGGTTCGTTGCACGACACCGACCGCATCTCCAAGCGCATGCACAACAAGCTGTTCGTGGTCGACAACGCGATCGGCATCACGGGCGGGCGCAATCTCGGCGACGCGTATTTCGGCGCCGATGGCAAAAGCAACTTCGTCGACCTGGACGTGCTTGCGGGGGGCCGCGTCGTTCGCGACATGTCGGCCAGCTTCGACCGCTACTGGAACAACGAGCTGTCCTACCCGATGCAGTCGCTCGTCGCGCCCGGCGACCTGGAGAAACTGCGCAAGCCCGCGGACCCGGAGCAGGAAGGCGCGAAGCCGTCGGCGCTGCCCGCTGCGGCCGCTGCGCAGCCCAAGCCCGGGATGGTGCTGCCGAATGTCGAGCCGCGCGACGTCGCTCGCAACGACCGCGGCAACCTCGACTTGCGCGCGCTTCGCTTCACCTGGGCGCCCTCGATGCTCCTGAGCGACAAGCCGGGCAAGATCGGGCCGGACGACGACGAAGTGAATGCGGGCGATACCGTCATCGACGGCCTGTTGCAGGTGATGGGCACGGCGCGCCAGGACGTGCTGATCGTCTCGCCCTATTTCGTCCCCGGCCCGCAGATGATGGAACGGTTCCGCCAACTCAAGCAGCGCGGGGTGCGTGTACGCGTACTGACCAACTCGCTGGCATCCAACGACGCGCCGGCCGCGCATGCCGGCTACGCCCGCTATCGCAAGGACCTCCTGGCGGCAGGCGTCGAGCTCCACGAGATGAGGGCCGCGCAAGGCGTCTCCGGATTCGCCGCCGAGTCGAACGCGGGCCTCGGTTCGGCCGGCGGCGGCTCCAAGAACGGGGCGCCGCACGCGAGCCTGCACTCGAAGGCCATGATCATCGACGGACACCTGTCCGTCATCGGATCGATGAACCTCGACCTGCGATCGCAGACGAAGAACAGCGAAGTGGGCTTGCTGATCCGCAGCGGCACATTCGCCAAGGCGTGCCTGGAACGCATCGACGACATGATCAATCGCGGCTCGTACCGTCTCGAGCGTCATGGCGAAGGCTTCGCCTGGAAAGCCCCGCAAGGCGCGAATTTCAAGGACGCGACCAGCGAGCCCGAAGCCAGCGCGAAGCAGAAATTCATGGCCGGCGCCATCGCGCCCTTCGCGCCGGATTCGATGCTCTAGCGCATCTTCTTCACGAGTTCTGCGTACTTCTTCCAGAACGCCGCGTCCTGCGTCGTCGCGAAATTGATCCGCATCAGCGTCGACGGCTTCCGCTCGGCGTGAAACAGCGCGCCCGGCGCGAGCAGGTAGCCTTCGTCGAGCATGCGCTGCGCGAGCGCGTCGGTGTCGACGCCGGTGTCGACCCATCCGAACAGGCCCGCCGGTTGCGCGGCGAACTGGCAGCCCGCCGCAAGCGCGAGCTTGACGCTTCGGCTGCGCGCAGCATCGAGCCGCGTGCGGATGCGCTCGGCGTGGCGGCGCAGCTGGCCATGCTCGATGCACAGCGCGAGCGCCTTCTCGAGCAGCGCCGGCGTCGTGAGCGTCGCGAGCAGCTTCGTGTCGAGCAGTTGCTCGATGAGTGAAGGATGGGCCGCGAGAAAACCCACCCGCCAGTTCGGCGCCAGGATCTTGGCGAAGCCGCTGACATGAATCGTGCGCTGCAGGCCGTCGAGCGCGCACAGCCGCGTGGCGTGCTCCGGCGCGATGTGGCTGTACGTGTCGTCCTCGACGATGTGGAAACCATGCTCGTTGGCCAGTTGCAGCACGCGGTGCGCGCTGCCCGGCGTGAGGCAGTAGCCGGTCGGGTTGTGGAACACGCTCACGCTCACATAGAGCTTGGGCTGGTGCACCTCGCAGTAGCGGGCCATCACCTCGAGATCCGGCCCGTCGGGGCGGCGCGGCACGGGCAACAGGCGCATCCCCAACGCATGCAGGCGCGCGAACTCCACCGCCCAACCCGGCTCTTCCACCATCACGTGATCGCCGGGGCGCAGCAGCGTGCGGCTGACGATGTCGAGCGCGTGCGTCGCGCCGACCGTCGTGATGATGTTCTCCGGCGCCGCATGGATGTTCAGCGTGGTGAGTTTTTGCGACAGCACACGCCGCAGGCCGCTGTCGCCGCGCGGCTCGCCGTATTGCAGGGAGAACTCCTGCAGCGAGCGCGTGTTCGTCACCTTGCGCACCGCCGCGGGCATGAAGGTCGACTCGAGCCATTCGGGCGGGAACACGCCCATGCCCGGCTGCGGCTTGTTGCTGATCTTGTGGAACATCCCGCGGATCAGCGCGGTCGCATCGATGGGGGCATAGGGCCGCGTCGAGGTGAACGCGGTCGTGCGGGTCCAGGCGGTGACCGCCGCGTCGTTGTCGTTGGCAGCCGGCGCGGCCGCTTCGACGCGGATCTCGCGCACGAAGAACCCCCGGTTCTTGCGCGCCTCCACCAGCCCCTGGGCGAGCAGCTGGTCGTACGCTGCGACCACGGTCGACGGACTGACGCTGTGCTGCTGCGCGCATTGGCGCACCGACGGCAGGCGCGCGCCGGGCGCGAGCAAGCGGTCGCGGATGCGCGACGCAAACCGCAGCGCAAGCTGTTCCGTAAGCGACTGCGACGAAGCCTTCATCAGCATGGCGCGCAAACCTTTCGTGTATTGGCGCACCGGGCAATACAGATCGCCGGGTGATCCGGCCAAGTGTACTGGTGGTGTATTGCTGCGCACGGTACAGTGATCCTCACCACGATGCAAGGGCCCCCATGAAACTCAACGACCTGCAGCACACGCAATGGGTGCTCGCGCGCCGCGCCGAGCGCATGAACCCTTCGGTGATCCGCGAGATCCTGAAGGTCACGGAAAAGCCCGGCATCATCAGCTTCGCCGGCGGCCTGCCGTCGCCGAAGACGTTCCCCGTGGAAGCGTTTCGCGCGGCGTGCGACAAGGTGCTGACGAGCGACGGCCGCGGCGCCCTGCAATATGCGGCGAGCGAAGGCTACGCGCCCTTGCGCGAAGCGGTCGCGCAGATGCTGCCTTGGAAGGTCGACGCGTCGCAGGTGCTGATCACGACCGGCTCGCAGCAGGGCCTGGACCTCGTCGCGAAGGTGCTGGTCGATGCGGGTTCGCGCATCCTCGTGGAAACGCCGACCTACCTCGGTGCGCTGCAGGCTTTCGCGCCGATGGAGCCCGAGATCGTCGGCGTCGCGAGCGATGCGCAAGGCGTGCGCGTCGATGAGCTCGCGGCTGCGGCGACGGGGGCGCGCTTCCTCTACGTCCTGCCGAACTTCCAGAACCCCACCGGACGCACGATGAGCGAAGCGCGCCGCGACGCACTGTCGCATCGCGCGCGCGAGCTGGGCTTGCCGCTCGTCGAAGACAACCCGTACGGCGACCTGTGGTTCGACGCACCCCCGCCCTTGCCGCTCACCGCGCGCAATCCCGATGGCGGCATCTACCTGGGTTCGTTCTCGAAAGTCCTCGCGCCGGGCCTGCGCCTCGGCTACATCGTCGCGCCGCAGGGCATCTTCCCCAAACTGTTGCAGGCCAAGCAGGCCGCCGACCTGCACAGCCCCGGCTTCAACCAGCGCATGGTGGCCGAGGTGATGAAGGACGGGTTCCTCGCTCGCCACGTGCCGACGATCCGCGCGCTGTACAAGTCGCAGCGCGATGCGATGCTCGCCGCGCTGTCGCGCGAGATGAAGGACGTCGACGTGCAATGGAACACGCCCGATGGCGGCATGTTCCTGTGGGTGCGCCTGCCCCAAGGCATGAGCGCCGCCGAACTGCTGCCGAAGGCGGTCGAAAAGGGCGTGGCCTTCGTGCCCGGCGCCCCGTTCTATGCACAAGAGCCCGATCCGCGCACGATGCGCCTGTCGTTCGTGACCGCGCCCGTCGAGCAGATCGACGCCGGCATCGCGGCCCTGGCGCGGGCAGTGAAGGAATCGCTGCGGTGCTGAAGATCTGGGGCCGCATCTCGTCGATCAACGTCCGCAAGGTCGTGCTGACCGCGCAGTGGCTCGGCCTCGAATTCGAACGTGTCGACGCGGGGCACGAGTTCGGTGTGGTCAAGACGCCGGCCTATCGCGACATGAATCCCAACTCGCTGGTCCCCACCATCGAGGATGACGGCTTCCAGTTGTGGGAGTCGAACGTGATCGTGCGCTACCTGTGCGCAAAGCATTCGCTCGGCGGGTTGTACCCGGCCATGGTGGAGAAACGCTTCGATGCCGAACGCTGGATGGACTGGCAGCAAACCACGCTCAACCCCGCGGGCCGCAACGCGTTCGTGCAGCTGCTTCGGGTCGCCCCCGAAAAGCGCCAGCCGCAACTGGTCGAGGACTCGGTCGCCCAGACGGAGCCGTTGCTGCGAATGCTTGACGCGCACCTTTCGCGCCAGCCTTTCGTGGCGGGCGACGCCTTCACGATGGCCGACATCCCCATCGCCTGCGAGATCCATCGCTGGCGCGGCACGCCGGTCGCGCAGGTCGAGTTGCCGAACGTCGACCGCTGGTACGCGGGCATCCGCGGCCGCGATGCGGCACGGGGTGTGCTCGACCTCCCCCTTTCCTGAAAGCCACCGATGCGCCAACGCGCCTTCATGCAAGTCGATGTGTTCACGCCCGTTGCTTACCGGGGCAACCCGCTCGCGGTGGTGCTCGACGGCGGCGGCCTGTCCGGCGAGGAGATGCAGCACTTCGCCGCGTGGACGAACTTGTCCGAAACGACGTTCGTGCTGCCCCCGGCCACCGACGATGCGGACTATCGCGTGCGCATCTTCACGCCGGGCGGTGAGCTGCCCTTCGCCGGCCATCCGACGCTCGGCTCGTGCCATGCCTGGCTGCAATCCGGTGGCAAGGCGCGCCGCAGCGACGTCATCGTGCAGGAGTGCAAGAAGGGGCTGGTGCATCTCCGCCGTGATGGCAAGCGCCTGGCTTTTGCCGCACCCGAATCGAAGCGCTCGTCCCCCGGTCCCGCGGTGCTTGCCGAAGTCGCCAGCGCGCTGGGGCTCAAGGCAAGCCAGATCATCACGGCGCAATCGCTCGACAACGGGCCCGTGTGGCTCGGCATCCTGCTGGATGACCCGCAAGTCGTCCTCGCAATGAAGCCCGATCACGCGGCCTTGCGCGCGGGAGGCCACAAGGTGGGGGTCGCCGCGCGCTATCGCGACGCCAAAGCCGGCGAGCCCACGCTCGAAGTGCGCGCATTCGCAGACCCCGTCGGCATTCCCGAGGACCCCGTGACGGGCAGCCTCAACGCGAGCCTGGCGCAGTGGCTGATCGGCGAGGGACTCCTTCCCGCGCGGTACATCGCCGCGCAAGGCGCTTGCCTGGGCCGCGCCGGTCGCGTCGACATCCATCGCGACGACCATGGCCAGGTTTGGGTCGGCGGTGAAACCGTCACGTGCATCGAAGGAACTGTCCTGTTGTGACCATGCAGTCGCAAGTCGACCACCTCGTCATTGCCGCCGCATCGCTCGATCAAGGCATCTCGTGGTGCCGCGACACATTCGGCTTCGAGCCGACATCCGGCGGGGAACATCCGCTCATGGGAACGCACAACCGGGTGTTTCGCGTCGACTCGCCGGCTTTTCCGCGCGCGTATTTCGAGATCATTGCAATCAACCCGGCCGCAGCCGATCCGGGGCGCACACGCTGGTTCGACCTCGATGACGCGGCGATGCGCGAACAGCTCCAGGCGGGCCCGAAACTCGTCCACTTCGTCGCGAGTACGACGGATGCGGCGGCCGCGCTGCGTGCACTCCAGGATCAAGGCATCGATCGCGGCGCCCTGGTCGCCGCCGAAAGGCCGACGGCATCCGGCGTGCTGCGCTGGAAGATCAGCGTTCGCGCTGACGGCCAGCGGCTTTTCGATGGCGCCCTGCCCACCCTGATCGAGTGGGGCGAGGTCCATCCTTGCGACAACCTGCCGGCAAGCCGGGTGACCCTCGCGTCGCTGGAGGTGTCGCACCCGCAAGCGCCGAAGCTGCGGATGGCCTGCGACACCCTCGGCTTGCGCAACGTCCAAGTGCACGATGCGCCGGTGAACATCGCCGCAACCTTCGATACGCCCCGCGGCACGGTCCGCCTTTCATCGGCACGGGCGTAAAGGGCCTCCGTCACCGCTGCGACTGGCGCGCGCACGCGGTGCCGCGAGAATCGCTGCATGGGAACGCTGTACATGGTGCGCCACGGGCAGGCTTCGTTCGGCGCCGACGATTACGACCAGTTGAGCGAGCTCGGGCGCAGGCAGAGCGTGCGGCTGGGCCAATGGTTCGCGCACAAGGCGATTCACTTCGACGGCCTTGTCGCGGGCACGCTGCGCCGGCACAAGCAGACGCTCGAAGGCATCCTCGAAGGCATGAACCGCGCCGGCGAGCATCTCGCATGGGACGGCCTCAATGAATACGACAGTGAAGCCGTGATCGCCACCGTGCACGCGGGCAAGCTGGAGAAGCCGACGACGCCCGAGATGTACCGCCATCACTTCCGCCTGCTGCGAGACGGCCTGGCCACGTGGATGGCGGGCGATGCGCAACCCGTGGGCATGCCTTCGTACGGCCAGTTCGTCGCGGGTGTGTCGAGCGCGCTCGACCACGTGCGCCGCAACCACTACGGCAAGAACGTGCTGATGGTCACCAGCGGCGGGCCGATCTCGACTGCAGTGGGATACGTGCTCGGAACGCCCCCCGAGACGACCATCGAGTTGAACCTGAGGATCCGCAACAGCTCGGTGACCGAATTCGCGTTCAATCCGAAGCGGATGATGCTCGTGACGTACAACGCCATTCCCCACCTGGACCCGCCGGAATACGCGGACTGGGTCACGTACGCGTGAACCGGAAGCTAAACTGCCCCGATGGGTGAGTGGTGGGTGATCGCACTGTGCGCCGAGTGGTGCAACGTGTGCCGCGAGTGGCGCGCGGTATTCAATGAAGCCGCCCGTTCGCGCGGCGACATGAAGTTCGCCTGGGTCGACGTCGAGGACGAAGCCGATGCGATGGGCGACGTGGACATCGAGACCTTTCCCACCGTGCTGGTGGGGCGCGGCAGCGAGGCCCTGTTCCTCGGGCCCGTTCAACCTTCGGGGGCGCAACTCTCTCGCCTGCTGGCGAGCCTGAAGCACACGCAAACAGATGAAGCACTTTCGCGCCTGCCTGTATCAGAAGAGGCGGCCCCGCTGCTGGCGCGCCTGCATGCTGGTGTGCTCCCGAAACCATAGCAACCGGCGGTAACTGTGCAAGGCCGGGTCCTACAGCTTTGGACCTTTCCCCCTGACGTCAGGCCCATCGATTCCAAGCCTCAATCGGGCCATGGCAAGCACGCATGCGGCCATGTAGTTTCAACCGCATTTTTGGATTCAGGAGATCCTCATCATGGCATCCGACAACATGGGCAACGAAGGCGGCTCGAAGAAATCCAACCGTGGGTTCGCTTCGATGGACCCGCTGCGCCAGCGCGAAATCGCAAGTGAAGGCGGCCGGGCCGCTCACGAAAAGGGCACGGCACACGAGTTCACGTCCGATGAGGCGCGCGAAGCCGGTCGCAAGGGCGGAATGGCCCGCAGCGCCGCGAACCGCGCCCGCAAGGCGGCGGAACAAGGCAAAAGCGGCTCATCCGAGCGTTCGAGCTGAGTCGATTCAGCGAAGAAACTCAAAGGGCGCCTTCCGGCGCCCTTTTTTTTCCTCACCATTCGCCGGCAAGGCGAACGCGCTGGTCGAGATCGACGGGCGGTTCCGGCTGGCTCTGCGGCGGCTGCGGCGGCACGGCGGGCTCGCCAAGAAGTTTGCGAACGAACTCCGCCGCCGGCGAGCGGTGCTGCTCGCTTTTCGGGAGGGGAACGGAGGCGAATCGCATGCCTCTAGTGTAGGAACGCGTTCGTGAATCCGTTGTGACACACCGCACACACAAAGGCAAATCACGTGTTCGCGTGCACACAAACAACAGCGCGGCGTGAACAACGCCACGGCAGAGCTCACTGCGCGAGTGTCGACAGCGGCAACTGCGAGAGCTCCTGCAACAGCAGCCCAAGCTGCTTGCCTGCCGCGTCGAGAACGGCCCGGCCTTTTGCGGCAGAAGCGGCCTTCGCATTGCCCGCTGCGCCCTGCCGGTTGTAGTCCTGCATGTGCCAGCCGAGCTTCGCGCTCGTGCCGTTACCGAGGATTGCGTATTCGCGCGCGCGGTCCTGCGACGTGGACGGGAAATCCTGCGCCTGGTCCATGCGAACCGACTCGGGCTGCAGCGCCAGCATCAGCGAGGTTTCGATCTCGCCCGCGTGGACGCCGAAGCGGTGCTCTTCGGGCGAGAACAGGCCGTCGACCGCATCGCCCAGTGGCAGGTTCCACCAGCTGCAGTGGTAGACGATGAGCCCGCGCGCTCGCAGCTCGCGCGCCGCGATGTCCATCAGGCTGACCTGCCCGCCATGCGCGTTGAAGAGCAGCAGCTTGCGCAGGCCTGCGCGCGCGACCCCTTCGCCGATCGCGATCCACGATGCGAGCGCGGCCTGGTACGGGAGGGTCAGCGTGCCGTCGAAGGCCGTGTGCTCGGGGCTGTATCCGATGGCCTGCGTGGGCAGCAGGACAACCGGCAGGGTCTTCGGCACCTGCCGCAAGGCGGTGCCAACGATGCCGTCGACGATCGCACGATCAACATCGAGCGGCAGGTGCGGCCCGTGTTGCTCGGTCGCCCCGAGCGGCAGCACGGCGACGGTCCGCGCCGCATCGAGCTGCGCGAAGTCGGTCGTGTTCAGGTCGGCCCACAGGGTCATGGGCCGGATGGTACCGCGCAGGTCAGGCCAGCGCCTTCGCCTGCGAGACGATGCTCGCCGCGTCCACCCCGAAGAATTCGCGCAGGGCCGCGCGCGTGTCGCTGCGACCGAATCCGTCGGTCCCGAGCGTCACGTAGCGCCGCGCGCCGGGGACATGCACCCGGATCGACTCGGGCAAGGCGCGCACGTAGTCGGTTGCGGCGACGATCGGCGCCGCGCCGTTGCCGAGCAGCTGGCGGCAGTACTCGCCGCCGCGGGCCAGCTCGCTCCAGCTGGTGATGCTGAACACCTCGCTGGCAATGCCCTCGGACGCGAGTTGCTCCGCTGCCTTGATCACTTCGGTCAGGATCGCGCCGGAGCCGAGCAGCGTGACCTTCGCATCGCCGTTCCCGTACACGCCGAACCGGTAGCCGCCGCGCACGATCCCGTCACGCGCACCCTTCGGAACATCCGGCTGCGCGTAGTTCTCGTTCATCAGGGTGATGTAGTAGAAGACATCGCGCTGGTCCACCAGCATCTCGCGCATGCCGTGGTCCACGATCACCGCCATCTCGCCCGCGAACGCCGGGTCATAAGCCTTGCAGTTGGGGATCATGGCGGCGACCACGTGGCTCGAGCCGTCCTGGTGCTGCAGGCCTTCACCGCCGAGAGTCGTGCGTCCCGATGTCGCGCCGAGGAGGAACCCGCGCGAGCGCTGGTCCGCCGCCGCCCAGATCGCATCGCCCACGCGCTGGAAACCGAACATCGAGTAGTAGATATAGAACGGCAGCATCGGGACGCCATGCACGCTGTAGCTGGTGGCCGCGGCCGTCCAGCTCGCGATCGCACCGGCTTCGCTGATGCCTTCCTCGAGGATCTGGCCGTCGAGCGCCTCGCGGTACGACAGCACCGAGCCGATGTCTTCGGGCTCGTACTTCTGCCCCACGCTCGAATAGATGCCGACCTGCTTGAACAGGTTGGCCATGCCGAAGGTGCGGGCCTCGTCCGCCACGATCGGCACGATCCGGGGGCCGAGTTCACCGTCCTTGAGCAGGTTGCCCAGCAGCCGCACGAAGGCCATCGTCGTCGACATCTCCTTGCCCGCCGCGGCAGTGGCGAACGTCGCATAGGAGTCGATTTGCGGCACCGCGAGCTTTGGCGCATCGCTGCGGCGGGCGGGCATGAAACCCCCGAGCCGCTGGCGATGGTCCAGCAGGTACTTCATCTCGGGGCTGTCCGGTGCGGGCTTGAAGAACTCCAGGTTCTTCGCCTGCTCGTCGGACAGCGGCAGGTTGAAGCGGTTGCGGAATTCGACCAGTGCGCTCTCATCGAGCTTCTTCTGGCTGTGCCCGGTCATGCGGCCCTGCCCCGCACTGCCCATGCCGTACCCCTTCTTGGTGTGCGCGAAGATCACCGTCGGCGTTCCAGTGTGCTTCGCGGCCGCGGCATATGCCGCGTGGATCTTGACCAGGTCGTGCCCGCCGCGCTTGAGACGGTCGATCTGCTCGTCGGTCATGCCTTGCGCCAGCCGCGCAAGTTCGTCGTCCTGGCCGAAGAAGTTGTCGCGGTTGAAGCGGCCATCCTTCGCGGCGAAGGTCTGCATCTGGCCGTCCACCGTGTGGGCGAAGGCGCGTGCAAGTGCGCTGGTCACGTCGCGGGCGAACAGCCCGTCCCAATCGCTGCCCCACAGCAGCTTGATCACGTTCCAGCCCGCACCGCGGAAGAGCTTTTCGAGCTCGTCGATGATGCGGCCGTTGCCGCGCACCGGGCCATCGAGGCGCTGCAAGTTGCAGTTGACCACCCACACCAGGTTGTCGAGCTTCTCGCGGGATGCGAGCGTGAGCGCACTCATGCTCTCGGGCTCGTCCATCTCTCCATCGCCAAAGACGCCCCAGACCTTGCGCCCGACGCAATCGAGCAACCCCCGGTGCGTGAGGTAGCGCATGAAGCGCGCGTGGTAGATCGAGCTGATGGGCCCGATGCCCATCGAGCCGGTCGGGAACTGCCAGAAGTCGGGCATGAGCCACGGATGCGGATAGCTCGACAGGCCGCGCGCACCTTGCTTCGGCGCGGAGATTTCCTGGCGGAAGTGCGCCAGATCGCTTTCCGACAGGCGCCCTTCGAGGAAGGCGCGTGCATAGACGCCCGGCGCGCTGTGCGGCTGGAAGAAGACGAGGTCGCCGCCGTGCAAATCACTGCGCGCCCGGAAGAAGTGGTTGAAGCCGGCCTCGAACAAATCGGCCGCGCTCGCATACGACGCGATGTGGCCGCCGAGTTCGCCGAACGCCGCGTTGGCGCGAACGACCATCGCCAGCGAGTTCCAGCGCATGATCGATGCGAGCTTCTCCTCGATCGCCAGGTCGCCGGGATACGCCGGCTGGTCGTCGACGGCAATGGTGTTGACGTAAGGCGTGACCAGCTCGGGCGACCAGGCCACATGCGGGTCGCGGGCGAGCGTGGCCAGCTGGTCCAGGATGAAGCGGGCGCGCACCGGTCCTTCGGTGGCCACGAGGGCGAGAAAGGCTTCGCGCCATTCGGCCGTTTCGCCCGGGTCGAGGTCGGCTCCTTCTGCAGGCGCGAGGAAGCGGGTGAGACTCTGGTCCGTCATGGCCGTGACTGTAGGCCAGCGGCCGCCCTTGTGCCACGCCGATCCGGGAAGGGCCCACTGGCCACGGGCACGGGCCAAAAACGCGACAATCCCGCCATGACCGAAGAGCTGTTCCGCCAGGACTCGTATTTGAAGGAATGCACCGCGCACGTGGTGAACGTGGGCGAGCAGGGCATCGTGCTCGATCGCACCGTGTTCTATCCGCTGGGCGGCGGCCAGGCCGGCGACGCCGGCATGCTGGTGCTGGCCGACGGACGCGAGATCGCGATTGCCGACACACGCAAGTGCAAGGACGCGGAGGGCAAACCGACGTCCGGCATCGCGCATGTTCCAGCCCCCGGGCAGGACGCGCTGACCGCTTCGCTGAAGGCGGGCGATGCGGTGACGGCGCGGGTCGACTGGGATCGCCGCCACAAGCTGATGCGCTTCCATACGACGACCCACCTGCTGTGCCACCTAGTGCCGCAATTGGTGAACGGCTGCTCCATCACGCCCGAGTACGCGCGCCTGGACTTCAACATGACCGACCCGCTCGACAAGGAGGCGCTCACGCAAGGCATTGCGCGCCTGGTCGCCGCGGGTCATCCGGTTCATATCGCGTCAATCACCGACGACGAACTCGACGCGAACCCGGCGCTGGTGAAGAGCATGTCGGTGCAGCCGCCGCGCGGCACGGGCCGCATCCGCACGATCCGCATCGGCAACGACGAGCAGGTCGACTACCAGCCATGCGGTGGGACGCACGTCGCGAACACGTCGGAGATCGGCGCCGTCGTCGTCACGAAGATCGAGAAGAAGAGCGCGACCACGCGCCGTGTCGTGCTGGGATTCGCTGCATGAATTTCCTGCGCGCGCTGTCCGCCGTGCTGCTCGCCGCGCTGTTGCCGCTGCACGCGATTGCGCAGAAGAGCTCGGTGACGACCGACCGCGTGCGTGCGGAGCTGATGGCACAGGTGCCCGAAGGCGTCGCGCCCGGCAAACCCGTGTGGGTGGGCTTGCAGCTTGCCCACAAACCGGGGTGGCACACGTACTGGAAGAACGCCGGCGACTCGGGGCTGCCGACACAATTGCAGTGGACCTTGCCGGCCGGGGTGACTGCGGGCGAGATCGCCTGGCCGGTGCCGAAGAAGATTCCCGTCGGCAATCTTGCGAACTATGGCTACGAGGGCACGGTGTTGCTGCCGGTGCCGCTCACGGTCGGCGTCGGCTTCAAGCCGTCGCTGCCCGGCCGCAATCTCGAAGTGAAAGTGCACGCGAACTGGCTCGTGTGCAAGAAGGAATGCATTCCGGAAGAAGGGGACTTCGCGTTGAAGATCCCGGTCGGCGGCAGCACGGCACTGAACGCACCGGCGTTCGATGCGGCTTTCAAGGCGCAGCCGGAGGCGCTCGATGCAGCCAGCCGTGTCGAGATCGACGGCGACGCAATCAAGGTGACGGTCGCAGGTTTGCCTGCAGCAGTGCAAGGCAAGACGCTCGGCTTCTTTCCCGAATCGGTGGAGGTCATCGAGACGGCAGCACCGGTGCAACAGGCTTGGCAAGGTGCGAACTGGACGGGGCGCGTGCCACTGTCGCTGCAGCGCAGCCAGAGCCCCGCGGTGATGCCGATCGTGCTCACGCTGGGCAATGAAGGTTGGCGCACCGAAGCGAAAGTCGCCAGCGCGTGGCCGGCCGTTGCCGCAGCTGCAGGCGTATCGCCTGCGCTGGAGAACGCGCTGCGCACCAGCGCGCCGCCCGCCCCGCCACTGAGCTTGTGGGCCGCGCTCGCCGGTGCACTGCTCGGGGGCCTGATCCTCAACCTGATGCCGTGTGTGTTCCCCATCCTCGCGATCAAGGTGATGGGTTTCACGCGCCATGCAGACGACGTGCGCGCGCACCGCACCGCCGGCCTGGCCTATTCGGCGGGCGTGGTGGCTTCGTTCCTCGTGCTGGGCGCGCTGATCGTGGGCTTGCGCGCAGCGGGCGAGCAGCTCGGCTGGGGCTTCCAGTTGCAGTCGCCCGTGTTCGTTGCGCTGCTCGCTGCGTTGTTCACGTTGATTGGCCTGAACCTCGCCGGCATGTTCGAGTTCGGCCGCTTCGTGCCGCAGTCGATTGCGTCGCACGAAGCGAAGCATCCCGTCGTGAACGCCTTCCTGTCGGGCGTGCTCGCCGTGGCAATCGCCTCCCCCTGCACTGCGCCGTTCATGGGTGCGTCGCTGGGCTACGCGATCGCTGTGCCGGCGAGCCAGT
Source organism: Ramlibacter sp. (assembly GCA_035526975.1). GTDB lineage: Bacteria > Pseudomonadota > Gammaproteobacteria > Burkholderiales > Burkholderiaceae_C > Ramlibacter. The sequence goes on along the minus strand of DATLBJ010000137.1, from coordinate 6,109 downwards.
CGCTCCTGGTCTTCCTCGCGTTGGGTGCCGGCATGGCGTTGCCGTACCTGGCCGCAAGCTGGCTGCCGATGGTCGCGCGCGTGCTGCCGAAGCCCGGCGCATGGATGGACGTGTTCCGCAAGCTGATGGCCTTCCCGATGTTCGCGACCGTCGCGTGGCTCGTGTGGGTGGTGGGCCAACAGGCGGGGATCGACGGTGCCGGCACGCTGCTGGGCCTGTTGGTCGCGCTCGCGATGGTCATGTGGGCGCTGACGCTGCACGGTAGCGCGCGCCGCGTCGCGGCAACGATCGCGATCGTGTTTCTCGCGGCGCTGGCCTGGGCCGGCGGCGAAAGCATCACCAAGCCCGCATCGGCCGCGCCGGTGCAACCCGAAGGCGCATGGCAACCGTGGGAGCCGGGCCGCGTCGAACAGGTGGTCTCCAGCGGCCAGCCTGTCTTCGTCGATTTCACGGCCGCGTGGTGCGTGACCTGCCAGTTCAACAAGCGCACGGTGTTCTCGCGCGCCGACGTGATGGGCGATTTCGCCGCGAAGAAGGTGGCGCTGCTGCGCGCCGACTGGACGCGCCGCGACCCGGCCATCACCGCCGCCCTTGCGCAACTCGGACGCGAGGGCGTGCCGGTCTACGTGTTCTATTCGCCGGGGAAAGCGCCCGTCATCCTCTCTGAACTGCTCGACGCGAAAGAAGTGAAGGACGCGATCGCGAAGCTATGAGCACGATCACCGAACTGCGCCGCATCCTCGGCAGCTGCAAGACGATCGCGGTCGTCGGCCTGTCGCCGCAGTGGCACCGCCCGAGTTTCTTCGCTGCGAAGTACATGCAGGCGCATGGCTACCGGATCGTCCCCGTGAACCCCACGGCCGGCGAGATCCTCAAAGAGCGCTGCTACCCGAGCCTCGCCGAAGCGGCAACGGCGCTTGCGACGGAAGGCGTGACGATCGACATGGTCGATTGCTTCCGCCGCACGGACGACATACCGCCGATTGCCGACGAGGCTATTTCGATCGGGGCGAAGTGCCTGTGGCAGCAGATCGGCGTGAAGAACGAAGCAGCGGCCGCCAAGGCGCGCGCCGCGGGTCTCGATTGCGTGATGGACCGCTGCGTGAAGATCGAACATGCGCGGCTGTTCGGTGGCCTGAACTGGGCCGGCGTCAACACGAAGGTGATCTCGGCGCGCCGGCCGCAGCAACTGTTCTACTGAAATGGCCGAGAAGGATCACGAATACGGATTCGGCACGCGCGCCGTGCACGCGGGCGCCATGCCCGATCCCGTGACCGGCGCGCGGGCGACACCGATCCACCAGACCACCAGCTTCGTGTTCGATTCGGCCGAGCACGCCGCGAGCCTGTTCAACCTGCAGACCTTCGGCAACGTCTACTCGCGCATCAGCAACCCGACCGTCGCGGTGCTGGAAGAGCGCGTGGCCTCGCTCGAAGGCGGGCGCGCCGCGCTGGCATGTGCGACCGGCATGGCCGCACAAATGACGGCGCTGCTGGCGATCCTGAAGGCCGGCGACCACATCGTCGCCGCGTCGACGCTCTATGGCGGCACGGTGGGGCAGCTCGGCATCGGCTTCTCGCGCCTGGGCATCGAGACCACGTTCGTCGATCCGCAGGACCCGGAAAACTTTCGCCGGGCGATCCGCCCCACCACGCGCGCGCTGTACGGCGAGACGCTCGGCAATCCGCTGGTCAATGTCCTCGACATCGAAGCCGTCGCGCACATCGCGCACGAACACGGCCTGCCCCTGGTCATCGACAACACCGTCGCAAGCCCCTACCTGTGCACGCCGTTCGCGTTCGGCGCCGACATCGTGGTGCACAGCGCGACGAAGTACCTCGGCGGACACGGCACCACCATGGCCGGCGTCCTCGTCGAAAGCGGCCGGTTCGACTGGGGCTCGCCGCTTTCGAGAGACAAGTTCCCGGAGATGCTCGAGCCCAGCCGCGCCTATCACGGCGTGAAGTTCTACGAGACCTTCGGCGACTTCGGGTACACGATGAAGGCACGCATGGAGGTCAATCGCACCTTCGGCGCTTCGCTGTCGCCGCTGAACGCGTGGCTCATCCTGCAAGGCATCGAAACGCTCCATCTGCGCATGCAGCAGCACTGCCGCAATGCGCTCACTGTCGCGCAGTTCCTGCGCGAGCATCCGCTTGTGAACTGGGTGAACTACCCCGGTCTCGACGATTCACCGCATCACGCGCTCGCCAAGAAGCAATTCCGCGACATCGACGGGCGTCCTGGCTCATCGGGCATTTTGACCTTCGGCATCAAGGCCGACGACCCCGCGCGTGCGGGCGAGCGCTTCATCGACGCCTGCGAATTCGCAAGCCACCTCGCCAACATCGGCGATGCCAAGACGCTCGTGATCCATCCTGCCTCGACCACGCACCGCCAGCTCGATGAAGCAGAGCTGGCGCGCGCCGGCGTGCGGCCCGACATGGTCCGGATCTCGGTCGGAATCGAGGATGTACAGGACATCCTCTGGGATATGGATCAGGCACTGCGTCGCGCGACGTAGGCGAACATATCGCGCTGCGATGTCAGCGCATGCCGCTGATACAAGGTCTTTCCCTGACACCCGCGCCGTGCACGCGCGTGTGACACTCGCTCGATAGGCACGTGGCAACCAGGCGCGGGAACCCGCTCGCGCCGTGGGGTGCGTTCGCCACAGGGAGAATGAATGGACCTCGGCAGTGAAATCTACCAGTCGGCCGCTTCGCGCGCGAATCGCGGGCCGCGCGGCTTCGACTACCTCATCGTCGGCGCCGGTTTCGCGGGCAGTGTGCTCGCGGAGCGCCTTGCCACCCAGCTGAACCAGCGCGTGCTCATCGTCGAGAAGCGCCCTCACATCGGCGGCAACGCGTATGACCGCTACAACGACGACGGCATCCTCGTCCACCCGTACGGCCCGCACATCTTCCACACCAACTCGGCCGACATCTTCGAGTACCTCTCGAGGTTCACGCAGTGGCGGCAGTACCAGCACCGTGTGCTCGCCAGCGTCGACGGCCAGCTGGTGCCGATGCCGATCAACCTCGACACGATCAACAAGCTGTACGGCTTGAGCCTCACGTCGTTCGAGGTCGAGAAGTTTTTCGAATCGGTCGCCGAAAAAGTCGAGAAGGTGAAGACGTCCGAAGACGTTGTCGTGAGCAAGGTCGGCCGCGAGCTGTACAACAAGTTCTTCCGCAACTACACGCGCAAGCAGTGGGGGCTCGACCCCTCGGAGCTCGACGCCGCCGTAACTGCCCGCGTGCCCACGCGCACGAACCGCGACGCCCGCTATTTCACGGACACCTTCCAGTCGATGCCGCTGCACGGCTACACGCGGATGTTCGAGAAGATGCTCGCGCACCCGAACATCAAGGTCATGCTGAACACGGACTACCACGACGTGGTGGACATGCTGCCGTGGAAGCACATGGTCTATACCGGCCCGATCGACGAGTTCTTCAATTTCCGCTACGGCAAGCTGCCCTACCGCAGCCTCGAATTCCAGCACGTCACGCTGCCCGAGGAGCGCGTGCAGGAGGTCGCCGTGATCAACTACCCGAACGACTACGCCTACACGCGCGTCACCGAGTTCAAGCACCTGACCGGCCAGGTCCATCCGAAGACAGCGCTGGTGTACGAATACCCGAAGTCGGAAGGCGATCCCTACTACCCGGTGCCGCGTGCCGAGAACGCCGAGCTCTATCGCAAGTACGAAGCGCTCGCCGAGGGCGCCGACGACGTCACCTTCGTCGGCCGGCTTGCGACCTACAAGTACTACAACATGGACCAGGTGGTCGGCCAGGCGCTGGCCGCTTTCAAGAGACTGAAGGCCCGACACGAGGAAGCCGCGAATGCACGCGAATCATCGGTGATTGCCGACGAGATCGCCGCGCCCGCCGACGCATGACCGATCAACACCTGCCGCTCGAGTTCTGGGTCGGCACCGAATGCACCGTCAACCGCGTGCATGAACGCTGGCGCGACCAGTCGGTCGCGAATGGCTTCGACGCCCGCCTGGACGACATCGACCGCTTCGCCGCGCTCGGTGCGAAGCGTTTGCGCTTCCCGTTGATATGGGAACGCACCTCGCCCGAACCGGGCGTTTACCACTGGGACTGGGCCGACTCGCGCATCGCGCGTGCGCGTGAGGCGGGTTTGCCGCTCATTGCGGGCCTGCTGCACCATGGCAGCGGCCCTGCGCACACCAGCCTGCTCGACCCGGAGTTTCCCGAGAAGCTCGCGTCGTATGCACGCGCCGTCGCCGAACGTTATCCGCACATCGACGCGTACACGCCGGTCAACGAGCCCCTGACGACGGCGCGATTTTCGGCACTCTACGGCGTGTGGTATCCGCATGCGCGGGACGACGAAAGCTTCATCCGCGCATTGTTGAACCAGGTCAGGGGAACGGTGCTGGCGATGCGCGCGATCCGCGAGGTCAACCCGGCGGCGCAACTGGTCCAGACCGACGACCTTGGGCACACCGAAGGCGCGCGGCCCCTGCGATACCAGTCCGAGTTCGAGAACCATCGCCGCTGGCTCGGCTTCGACCTGCTGTGCGGCAAGGTCGATGCCCAGCACCCGCTGCGCTATTACCTGCGCAATTACGGCGTCAGCGAGCAGGAACTGCAGGCGCTCGTCGATGCGCCCTGCCTGCCCGGCGTCATCGGGATCAACTACTACGTCACGAGCGAGCGTTTCCTCGACGACCGCATCGACCACTATCCGGAACCCATGCGCGGCGGCAACGGCCGGGACCGTTATGTCGACGTGGAACTGGCGCGCGTGGTCGGGCGGCACATCGGCGGCTTCGCCGCGCGGCTGCGCGAAGCGTCGCAGCGCTACGGGTTGCCCTTGGCGATCACGGAGGCGCATCTGGGCTGCACGCGCGAGGAACAGATGCGGTGGCTGTGGCAGGCCTGGCAGGCCGCGCAACAGGTGCGCAGCGAAGGACATGACGTTCGGGCCGTGACCGCATGGGCCGCGCTCGGCACTTACGACTGGGACAGCTTGCTCACTGTGGAGCGCGGCAACTACGAGCCGGGACTGTTCGATGTCACGTCGGGCACGCCGCGGCCCACTGCGCTCGCAGGACTTGCACGCGAGCTTGCCAATGGGGTCCAGCCCACGAACCCGGTGCTCGAGGGGCCGGGGTGGTGGCAGCGCGAGCTGCGCCTCGAATACCCGTGCCACGGCGAGTTGCAAGCCGTGCCGGTCAATGGGCGGGAAGTCCTCATCACGGGCGCGACGGGAACACTCGGCCGCGCAGTCGCGCGCTTCTGCGAATTGCGGGGCCTGCCTTATCGCCTGCTGTCGCGGCGCGACATGGACATTGCCGATCCTGCGTCAGTGCACGCAGCGCTCGAACACTACCGGCCGTGGGCGGTGATCAACACCGCGGGTTTCGTGCGCGTCGACGAGGCGGAGAACGATCGGCGGCAGTGGCGCGAGAACGTGGAAGGGCCGCAGGTGCTCGCGACTGCGTGCGCCGCCAGCGGAATTCGCTTCGTCACGTTCTCGAGCGACCTCGTCTTCGACGGCGCGAAGTCGCACCCGTATGTGGAAAGCGACGCCTTGGCGCCGCTCAATGCGTATGGCCGCGCGAAAGCCGAAGCGGAGCGGCGCGTGCTCGAATCCGATCCCCGCGCACTCGTCGTGCGCACTGCTGCCTTTTTCGGCCCGTGGGACCCCTACAACTTTGCGACGCTCGCGCTGGAAACGCTGCGGCGCGGCGAGCGCTTCCGCGCTGCGGACGACCAGTGCATCTCGCCGACCTATGTGCCCGATCTCGTGCAGGCGACGCTCGACCTGCTGGTGGATGGCGAAGCCGGCGTGTGGCATCTTGCGAATCGCGGCGCGGTGAGCTGGGCGCAATTCGCGCGCCAGGTCGCGCAAGCGGCATCTCTCGATCCGGCGCTCGTGCAAGCAGTGCGTTCGCGGGATTCGGGATGCACTGCTGCCCGGCCGCCGTATTCGGCGCTTGGGAGCGAGCGCGGGGTGCTGATGCCGACGCTGCAGGACGCGATCACTCGCTACCTCACCGACTGCACCGCGAAAGCCGGCAACTGGCCAATTCGCGCCGGCAACGACGACCAGATCCGCGCGGCC
>DATLBJ010000136.1:0-5982 GCA_035526975.1 Ramlibacter sp. | reverse complement strand
CGAGCAGAAGTACCTGACCTACATCAAGGAGCACCTGTCGGCCCGCTATGCGGAGTTCATCGGCAAGGAAATCCAGACTGCGTACCTGGAGTCCTATTCCGAATACGGCCAGAACATCTTCGACCGCTACGTCACCTATGCGGACTTCTGGATCCAGGACCAGGAGTTCCGCGACACGGACACGGGCGAAATCTTCGACCGCGCGGCACTGAACGCCGAGCTCGAAAAGATCGAGAAGCCCGCGGGCCTGTCGAACCCGAAGGATTTCCGCAACGAGATCGTGAACTTCGTCCTGCGCGCACGCGCCAACAACGCGGGCAAGAACCCGGTGTGGACCAGCTACGAGAAGCTGCGCACGGTGATCGAGAAGAAGATGTTCTCCAACACCGAGGACCTCCTGCCGGTCATCAGCTTCAACGCGAAGGCCAGCGCCGACGAGCAGAAGAAGCACGAGGACTTCGTGAACCGCATGGTGGAAAAGGGCTACACGACGCGCCAGGTGCGACTGCTCTGCGAGTGGTACCTGCGCGTGAGGAAGAGCTCTTAAAAGCGTCGTGCCCTCCCTTCCCAAGCCGGAGCGTGCCATGCTCCACCAGGTGATCGACCGGCGGCTGTCCGGGAAGAACAAGTCCATCAGCAACCGCGAGCGGTTCCTGCGCCGCTACCGCGAGCAGATCCGCGACGCGGTGCGCAAGGCCGTCGGCGACCGCAGCATCAAGGACATCGAGCAAGGCACGGACATTTCGCTTCCCAAGCGCGACGTCGGCGAGCCGATCTTCTCGCACGGCCCCGGCGGCACGCGCGAGATCGTGCACCCCGGCAACCGCGAATACATCAAGGGCGACCGCATCCAGCGTCCGCAGGGCGGCGCGGGCGGCAGCGGCGGGCGCGGTGCGTCGAACGACGGCCAGGGCGAAGACGATTTCACCTTCCGCATCACGCGCGAAGAGTTCATGAACTACTTCTTCGACGACCTTGCGCTGCCGCGGTTGATCCGCACGCAGTTGCTCGCCGACGTGCCGGAGTGGAAGATGCGACGCGCGGGCTATGTTTCGGAAGGCAACCCGACCAGCCTGCACGTGGTGCGCTCGATGCGCGTCGCGCTGGGCCGCCGCATCGCGATGGGTGGCGAGTCGCGCCTGGAGTTGCGCCGCCTCGAGAAGCTGCTGCGGGAGCGCGAGGACCAGGACGCGCCCGGCACCGAGCTCGCGAAGCTGAAGGAAGAAATCGAAGAGCTGCGCACGCGGCTGAAGCGCGTGCCCTTCCTCGACCCGTTCGACCTGCGCTATCGCAACCGCGTGCGCGAACCGCTGCCCACGAGCAAGGCCGTCATGTTCTGCCTGATGGACGTCTCGGGCTCGATGGACGAAGCGCGCAAGGACCTGGCCAAGCGCTTTTTCATCCTGCTGTACCTTTTCCTCTCGCGCCACTACGAGAAGACCGAAGTGATCTTCATCCGGCACCACACGCAGGCGGCGGAAGTCACGGAAGACGAATTTTTCCACGCCACGGAAAGCGGGGGCACTGTGGTGTCGTCGGCGCTCACGCTCATGCACGAGATCATCCGCGACCGCTACGCGGGCTCCGAATGGAACATCTACGGCGCGCAAGCGTCGGACGGCGACAACTGGCAGCAGGATTCGTCCAAGTGCCGCGAGCTGCTCGAGGCAAAGCTGCTGCCGATGTGCCGCTACTTCGCTTATGTGCAGGTGGCTGACGAAGACCAGAACCTGTGGGAGGAGTACACGCGCGTGCGCGACGGCAACGCAAACTTCGCGATGCAGAAGATCGTCACGCCCGCGCAGATCTTCCCGGTGTTCCGCGATTTGTTCAAGAAGAACCCGGTGGGAGTTGCCGCATGATCGCCGACGACGTTCCAGCGAAGAAAAAGCGGCTCGATTCCCCGTCCGACTGGACGTTCGAGCTGATCGACGAATACTTCAACGCAATCCGCGAGACCGCGCAGAAGCACGGGCTGGACACGTACCCGTCGCAGCTGGAGCTGATCTCGTCCGAGCAGATGCTCGACGCTTACGCCTCGGTCGGCATGCCGGTGAACTACCGGCACTGGTCGTTCGGCAAGCAGTTCATCTCCAGCGAAAAGAGCTATCGCCGCGGCCACATGGGCCTGGCGTACGAGATCGTGATCAATTCCGATCCGTGCATCGCGTATCTCATGGAGGAGAACACGATGGCCATGCAGGCGCTGGTGATGGCGCACGCGTGCTTCGGCCACAACTCCTTCTTCAAGGGCAACTACCTGTTCCGCATGTGGACGGACGCGAGCTCGATCGTCGACTACCTCGTGTACGCCAAGAGCTTCATCACGGAATGCGAGGAGCGCCACGGCCTCGACGCGGTCGAGGAGATCCTCGATGCCTGCCACGCGCTGATGCACCACGGCGTCGACAGGTACCGCCGCCCGCAGAAGATCTCGATGGTCGAGGAAGAGATGCGCCGCAAGGACCGCGAGGCGTACCTGCAGCAGCAGGTGAACGACATGTGGCGCACGCTGCCTGCGAAGGCCGGCAAGGAGCGCAAGAAGGAACACAAGCGCTATCCCGAGGAGCCGCAGGAGAACATCCTGTATTTCGTCGAGAAGAATGCGCCGCTGCTCGAGCCGTGGCAGCGCGAGATCGTGCGGATCGTGCGCAAGGTCGCGCAGTATTTCTATCCGCAGCGGCAGACGCAGGTGATGAACGAAGGCTGGGCCACGTTCTGGCACTACACGTTGCTCAACGACCTGTACGACCAGGGGCGCCTGACCGACGGCTACATGATGGAGATCCTGTCGTCGCACACGAACGTGGTGTTCCAGCCGCCGGTGGGCCACCCTGCGTACAGCGGCATCAACCCGTATGCGCTGGGCTTTGCCATGTTCACGGACATCCGCCGCATCTGCGAGCACCCGACGGAAGAAGACAAGGCGTGGTTCCCGGACATCGCGGGCAGCGACTGGCACAAGACGCTCGACTACGCGATGCGCCACTTCAAGGACGAGAGCTTCATCGGCCAGTACCTGTCGCCGCGGTTGATGCGCGATTTCCGGCTGTTCTCGATCGTGGACGACGCGACGCAGAAAGAGCTCGAGGTCGCCGCCATCCACGACGACAGCGGCTACAGGCGCGTGCGCGAATCGCTGTCGCGCCAGCACGACCTCAATTGGCGCGAGCCCAACATCCAGGTGTGGAACGTGAACCTGCGCGGCGACAGGTCATTGACGCTGCGGCACACGCGCAATAACGACCGGCCGTTGGATAACGGTGCTGAAGAAGTTGTGAAGCACGTTGCGCGCTTGTGGGGCTTCCGCGTTCGCCTGGAGAGCGTCGACGCCCATGACCGTGTACTGCAGCACTGGGAAGTGACTCCCGTGCCGCAAGGGCACTGATCCCCACCGTTGTCATTGCGGGCTTGACCCGCAATCCAGTGTCTTTCTCTCCGTGGTCAGTCCCACGCCGGCGGGGCACCCTTTACCGGGAATGTCCCCCGCGCCGGGAGGGCGCTCCTCCTTTATTTCCCGGTAAAGGGCGCCCCACCGTCCTGGGACTGGGGACGCTCGTTGGCGTTCGGCTGTGGTGCGCGGGCTGGTGTCGTCATTTCCGGAAAGCGCAGCAGCGCGGTGCTGGTTTCGGCAGCGGACTCAATTCAAGAAACGCTCTATCTCTTGTCCGTGCCCGGCATGCGTGAGTCCATCAAGAAGGGCATGGCTGAGCCGCTCGGCAAGAGCGCGCGAGAGCTCAAGTGGTGAAATGGCAGGTCGTCTTCGCCAAGCACGCACTCAAGGACGCAAAGAAATTATCGGCGGCAGGTCTGAAAGACGAAGCGCAGGAGTTGCTCGAACTGCTTGCCCAGCTGGTGGGTGATCTCGAAGCGTATTCACGCCGGATCAACATCCAACACCGCATCGTCCATGAGGTTTTCAAGAAAGAGCGAACGGTTCGCGTCCTGCGAATGTGGACGCACTATGAGTGAAGGGGCGAACGTTCCGAACCTCGGCACAAGCCGGCGTGCGCCTCGAAAGCGTCGACGCGCACGATCGTGTGCCGCAGCACCGGGAGGTGACTCCCGTGCCGCAGCAACACTGACCCTCTCTACTTACCTTCCGTCCTTGTCGGCATCTCCCGGGATCGCGCGCTCGACGCGGTGCCATGCATCGCGCGTGGCGCCCTTGGCTTCTTCCCAATTCAGTCGCGACTTGCCTTTCGAGCGCTCGAATTCGTCGCGCAGCTTCGGCTCGTACGAGTCGTAGGTCTCGCCCGATGCGCGAGCGCGTTCCCAGCCCGTGTAGCCCGTGCGATACGCCGGCGCATAGTCGTCGTAGGTGTACCCGGACTTGTAGCCCGGCGCTTTGTCGTAGTTGCTGCGCCAGTAGGCGTCTTCGGCCGTCGGGTTCACGGCTTCGGCCGCGCCTTTGCCGGCCAGGCCACCGGCGACTGCACCGACGGCGCCGCCCACAACGGTGCCAACGGGGCCGGCCATCGAGCCGACTGCCGCGCCTGCTGCTGCTCCGGCGGCTGCGCCACCGGCAACGCCAGCGGGGTGCGCGCCCGGCGCACCGGTGATGGGATCCTTGTTCGAGGGATTCTTGTCAGACATGTGTTTTCTCCTTTGCGTGGACAACGCCGTTGTGGCGCATGCCCCAGTCTGGCTCGGGAATAACCAGCGCGGCGTGTGCCCGTTGCTCGGCATTGTGTCGGCGGATTCCTACGCGCAGGAGTCGCTCAGCCGTACGCGCCCGTGCGGCTCGTCTGACCTTTCGGACCTGCTGGACCGGCCTCGCGCCTCAAGCCACGACGCCTCTTGCGCGCAACTGGTCGATCTGCCCATCCGCGATGCCGAGTTGGGAGAGCAGTTCGCGGCTGTGCTCGCCGATGCGCGGCGGGTCGAGCCGCACGCCAAGGCGCTGGCCTTCGAGCGTGATCGGGAAGAGGGTGGTCTTGACTGTGCTGCCGGCCTTCGCACCGTCCGGCAGCGTCACGTCGGCGAGCCCGCCGGTGGCGATGAGGTGCTCGTCGTCGTAGAGATCTTCCGGGCGGCGGATGGGGGCGAAGGGCAAGCCTGCTTTCTCCATCGTCGCGGAAATTTCCGCAGCGCTGTGGGCTCGCAGGCGCTCGGCCAATGTCTTGAGCAAGCGCGGGCGCTCATTCACGCGCTGGTTGTTCGTCGCAAGATTCGGTTCCGCGTGCAGGTCCGCGAAACCGAACGCGTCGCAGAACGTCTTCCACTGTGCGTCACTCACCGCGGCGATGAAGATCTGCTCTCCGTCCTTCACCGTGAACACGTCGTAGATGGCCCACGGGCTCAGGCGCGCAGGCATCGGCGACGCCGCTTGCCCCGTCACCGCGTACTGCAGCATGTGCTGGCCGACGAGGAACACGTTGTTCTCGAAGAGGGCCGATTGCACTTCCATGCCGCGGCCCGTGATGCCGCGCTGGATCAACGCGCCGAGCACGCCGATCGCACCGAACAATCCGCCCATGATGTCGTTGATGCTCGAACCGGCGCGCAGGGGATCCCCGGGGCGCCCCGTCATGTAGGCGAGCCCGCCCATCATCTGCACGACCTCGTCGAGCGCCGTGCGATGTTCGTACGGGCCGGGCAGGAAGCCCTTGTGGCTCGCGTAGATCACCTTTGGGTTGGTCTTGCCGAGGGCCGCGTAGTCAAGCCCGTACTTCGCCATCGTGCCGGGCTTGAAGTTCTCGATGACAACGTCGGCCGTGGCGCACAGCTTGCGCGCGAGTTCCGCGCCTTCGGGGTTGTGCAGGTCGAGGCCGATGCTCTTCTTGTTGCGGTTGAACATCGGGAAGAAGCCCGCACCCGCGCCCAGCAGCCGACGCGTGTTTTCGCCTGCGACCGGTTCGACCTTGATCACTTCCGCGCCCATGTCGGCGAGCACCATGCCGCACGTCGGCCCCATGACCATGTGGGTGAATTCAATGACACGCGACCCGTTGAGGGGCTGCGGTGCACCGTTGGCGGATT
>DATLBJ010000135.1:0-19307 GCA_035526975.1 Ramlibacter sp. | reverse complement strand
GAGATCGCGATGATGCACTGGCAGAAGCTCACCGAATTGAGCCCCTCGAGCTACACGCCGCTGGCGCTGATGAACGAAGACCCGCCCGGCATCACCGTCAGCGCATCGGCGCCGTACGCGAACGTCAAAGCGCTGGCCGATGCGATCAAGGCATCGCCGGCCGGAAAATTCAAGGCTTCGGGCACGGGCCAGGGCGGCATCTGGCACCTGGCGCTGGTGGGCTGGCTGCAAGCGATGGGCCTCAAGCCGAATCACGTGGCGTGGGTGCCGTCCAATGGTGCCGGCCCGGCCATGCAGGACCTCGCCGCCAACGGTCTCGATCTCGTCACGTGCTCACTGCCCGAGTCGCGTGCGCTCGTCGAGGCCGGCAAGGCCAAGTCGCTGGCCATCATGGCCAACGAGCGCAACCCCGCATTCGCCAGCGTGCCCACGCTGAAGGAATCGATGGGGGTCGACTACTCCGTCGGCGCATGGCGCGGCATAGCGGCGCCCAAGGGCTTGCCCGCCGACATCTCCGCGAAGGTCGTCGCGTCGCTGAAGAAGGCGAACGATTCCAAGGAGTTCCACGACTTCATGGGCAACCGGGGCTTCGGCATCAAGTGGGCCGACCCCGCCGGCTTCGGCAGCTTCATGGCAGCTTCCGATGCGGCCATGGGCTCGGCGATGAAGTCCGCCGGCCTCGTGACTTGACGTTGCTGCGGTCGCGCGCATGAAGGTGTCCGACCGGGTCACCGGTGCGATGCTGGTCGCACTGGGCGCCGCCGCGTACTGGGGCGGATCGCTGCTGCCGCCGGTGCCGGGGCAACAGGTCGGTCCCGAGGTGTTCCCCATGGTGATCGGCGCGGCATTGGTGGTGTGCGGCGTGTTGATCATCCTTGGCGTCGGGCGCACGTTCGAGGAAGAAGAAGCGATCGTCACGTCGGCCACCGGTGAGGTTGCGAAAGCGGAGGAACTCGAGCCGGAGCGGGGTTTCGTCGCGGGCTTCCTGCACGACGGCTGGAAGGTGCTGGTCCCGCCGGCCGCCCTTTTCTTCTATTACTTCGCCTCCGAGCGCCTGGGTTTCTGGATCACGGCGTCGCTGATGATCTTCACGCTCGCATGGAGCCAGGGCGCCAAGCTGAAATGGGCGGTGGCGCTGGCGGTCGTGGCGCCTGCAATCGTGCACCTGGTGTTCTACAAGCTGCTGCGCGTGCCGCTGCCCTTCGGCCTGCTGAAATTTCCCTGGGCATGAACCCTATCGTCGAAGGCTTCTACATGGTGATGCAGCCGGATGTGCTGCTCACGATCCTCTTCGCGTCGATCTACGGCCTCGTCGTCGGGGCCATGCCCGGCCTGTCCGCCACGATGGCGACGGCATTGCTGGTCCCGGTGACGTTCTACATGTCGCCCATCGCCGCGATCTCCGCCATCATCGCGGCCTCGGCGATGGCCATCTTCTCGGGCGACATTCCGGGCTGCCTGCTGCGCATCCCCGGCACACCGGCTTCAGCCGCCTACACCGACGAGGCCTTCGCGATGACCATGAACGGCCAGCCCGAACTGGCGCTGGGCATCTGCCTGTGGTTCTCGGCGATCGGCGGCATCATCGGCACGATCTCGCTGATCGCGATGGCGCCGGCCCTCGCCGAAATCGCGTTCCAGTTCTCCACGTTCGAATACTTCTGGCTCGCGCTGCTCGGGCTGATGTGCGCCACGATGGTCGCGCGCTCGTCGCCCATCAAGGCGATCGCCGCGATGTTCCTCGGCCTTCTCATCACCTGCGTGGGCAACGAGAACCCCGGCGGCACGCCGCGCTTCACCTTCGGCATTGCCGACTTGCTGGGAGGCATCGAAATCATCCCGGTGCTGGTCGGCGTGTTCGCGGTGTCCGAGGTGATGCGTGCCTACAAGGCGAAAGACGTCCCGGTCCTTGCGCCGCGAAAGTTCGGCAGCATCCTCGCCGGCCAGTGGGCCCTGACGAAGTCGCATCCCATCCAGCAGGTGCGCGGCAACATCGTCGGCATCATCATCGGTGTGCTGCCGGGTGCGGGCGCCGACATGGCGGCCTGGATCAGTTATGCGATGTCCAAGCGTTTCTCGAAGACGCCGGAGAAGTTCGGCACGGGCCACGCCGAAGGGCTGATCGAAGCGGGCGCCAGCAACAACGCGAGCCTTGCGTCGGGATGGGTGCCGTCGCTGCTGTTCGGCATTCCGGGCGACACCATCACGGCCATCGCGATCGGCGTTCTCTACATGAAAGGGCTGAACCCCGGGCCGACGCTGTTCACTGAAAAAGCGTCGAGCATGTACGCGCTGTACATCGTCTTCATGCTGTCGAACATCATCATGATCCCCCTGGGCATCATGATGATCCGCACGGCGCGCTACGTTCTGTATGTGCCGCGCTCGCTCATCATGCCGGTGATCATCCTGCTCTGCGCGGTCGGCTCCTTCGCCACCGGCAACAACCTCGCCCTGGTGTTCACCGTCGCCACCTTCGGGCTCGTGGGCTATTTCATGGACCGCAACGGCTACCCTGTTGCTGCCCTCGTGCTCGGCGCCGTCATGGGAACGATGGTCGAGCAAAGCTTCGTCACGTCGCTGATCAAGTCCGATGGGAGCTTGCTGCCGTTTTTCAGCCGGCCCGTCGCTGCAATCCTGGCCTTCCTGAGTTTCGCTGCCGTGTTGTGGCCGCTGGCCGTGTGGGTCCGCAGGCCACGCACCGCGGGATAAAGACTGTCAGAAAAACGACGGGAAAAGGGCCCTCCGGGGCCCTTTGCATTTGCTATTGTTGAACCAGAGCGTCCCCATGGCCCACCGGCTGAAACTCTCGATCGCGGTCGCTGCGTCCCTCGCAGCCGCGGGAGGAGCCTGTGCCTGGATCCTGCTGGCCTCCCCTCCCTCTCTCGTCGCCAAGTCGCCGCCGGCCGTCGTCGAGCATTGCAAGCGCGCGGCGGAACTGCTCTACGAAGTATCGTGGGCCGCGGCGTGCTTCAAGAGCACCGACGACTCGAACGATTGCATGCTGCCGGACGCGCAAGCAGCGAAGGTGAACGCAATCCTCGCCAGCGAGGAAGCGCGTTGCATGTCGGCCGAATCACAGGCGAGGGCCTCTCCCTAGCCGCTACACTCGACCGATGCATTTCCGCCGGGCTGCCATCGTCGTCGCGCTGGGGCTCGCGGGCCTCTGCGCAAATGCGCAGACCGTCCGCCTTGAAGAGATGACGTGGATCGAAGTCCGTGACCGGGTTGCGTCCGGGACGACAACGGTCCTCATCCCCATCGGCGGCACCGAGCAGAACGGGCCCCACATGGTCCTCGGCAAGCACAACGTTCGTGCGCAGAGATTCGCCGACGAAATCGCGAAGCGCCTGGGTAACGCGGTCGTCGCTCCCGTGGTGAGCTACGTGCCCGAGCCCGGCCACATCAAGTATCCCGGCACGATCTCGATCAGCGACTCGGCGTTCGAATCGCTCCTCGAAGGCGCAGCCCGCAGCTTCCAGCGGCACGGCTTTCGCGACATCGTGCTGCTCGGCGACCACGGCGGCTACCAGAAGGACATGGTGCGGGTCGCCGCCAAGCTCAATCGCGAATGGAAGGCTTCGCCGGTTCGCGTGCATGCGCTTGCCGAGTACTACCGCGAGGCCGAGCACGCCGGCCTGGCCGACACATCGCTCGCGCTTGCGGTCGACAAATCGCTCGTGCGAAATGACACGCTGGCGCGGACGGCACCCGACAAGGACGGCGTTCACGGCGACCCGAGGCAGGCAAACGCCGAGCTCGGTCAACGCACCGCGCGCGAAATCGTTGAGACTTCGGTGGCTGCAATCCAGCGGCTTGTAAAAAGATGAAATCGATCCCCACCAGCCTCCTCGCCGCCGCAGCCATTGCCGCCGGTGCAGGCGCCCTCCTCCTTGAAGCCGGCGCGCAGCAGCCGGCTGCACCTGCGGCGCCAGCAACGACTGCGTCCGCACCCCTGCCCAACGTCTACGCGGAAACCGGTGCAAACAAATTCAGTTCCGCCGTCAAAGGCCAGCTCGAACGCGTGTACGTGCCGAACCTTCGCTCCAACGAGGTCTACGTCATCGACCCGGCGACGTCTCAGGTGGTCGACAAGTTCAAGGTGGGCCGCAGCCCGCAGCACGTCGTGCCGGCGTGGGACCTCAAGACCCTCTGGGTCGCGAACAATGCCGAGGGCCGCACCGACGGCAGCCTCACGCCGATCGATCCCATGACCGGCAAGCCGGGCAAGGCCATCCCGGTTGACGATCCGTACAACATGTATTTCACGCCCGACGGCAAGTCGGCCATCGTCGTCGCCGAAGCGAAGAAGCGCCTGGACTTCCGCGACCCGCAGACGATGCAGCTGCAATACTCGATCGACGTGCCGCAGTGCGGCGGCGTGAACCATGCCGACTTCTCGATCGACAACAAGTACGCGATCTTCACGTGCGAGTTCAACGGCACGCTCGCGAAGGTCGACCTCGAAAGCCGCAAGGTGCTCGGCTACCTCAAGCTGCAGATGCCCCAGTTGCGCTTCAAGGAGGGCTCGTCCGCCGACAACCCGTTGACGGAAATCTGCACTGCGCAGAAGGGCATGCCGCAGGACATCCGCATCTCGCCGGACGGCAAGCGCTTCTTCATCGCCGACATGCATGCCGACGGCGTCCACGTCGTCGAAGGCGAATCGTTCAAGCAGGTCGGCTTCATCCCGACGGGGCTGGGCGCGCACGGGCTGTATCCCAGCCGCGACGGCACCAGGCTGTACGTGTCGAATCGCAGCACGCACAAGATCCACGGCAAGGGCAAGGGGCCGGGCAGCGTGAGCGTGATCGACTTCGCCACGGCCAAGGTCGTCCAGACCTTCGTGATCCCCGGCGGCGGCAGCCCCGACATGGGCAACGTCAGCGCCGACGGCAAGATCCTCTGGCTGTCGGGCCGCTACGACGACGAGGTCTACAGGATCGACGTCACCAGCGGCCAGATCGCCAAGATCAAGGTCGGCCAGGAGCCGCACGGCCTCACGGTCTGGCCGCAGCCCGGCCGCTACTCACTCGGTCATACCGGCAACCTGCGCTAGCGCTCAGAACATCGTCTGCTGGTAGCTGTCGCTCTTGCCGTCGGTTCGCGGCGCAAGCACACGCACGTGGGGCGGCGCGAAGGAAGAGATCTCGTAGCCCTTGCCGCACTGCCCGCAGGCGTAGTGATACGGGTGGGGGTCGCCGTGGCGCGCGACCGAACTGATCTCCAGCTTTGCGCCGCAATAGTCGCAAACCTTTTCCATCAGCAGCAGTTCTGTCTGGGCCATGGCTGTCACTCCGGACGGCCAGTATGCGCCTGAGCCCGACGGCATTCAAGCGGCGCTGAATTCTTCGGTATCCACTTCCGCACGCGATTGCACGCTGTAGCGATTGCCGTGGACCGTTTCCTGGTTGACGTGCAGCTCCAGGCGCGTGATGAGGTCGACGGGAAGTTGCACGTCCGCCGCGGCGAGGTCCTCGTGCAGGTGGTCCACGCTCGTCGTCCCGGGAATGGGGATGATGTCGTCACGCTTGTGGAGCAGCCACGCGAGTGCAAGCTGCGCGGGTGTGCAACCGGCTTCTTGCGCCAAAGACTTGTAGTGCGGAAGGAGCTCGAGATTCTTCGCGTAGTTCGCGGGCTCGAAGCGCGGCATCGAGCGGCGGATGTCCTTCGCGTCGAATGAAGCGACGTCGTGCACGGCGTCGCAAAGGAACCCGCGCGCGACGGGGCTGAACGCAACGAACGCGATGCCCAGCTCCTTGCACGCATCGAGCACCGCGACCTCGGGATTGCGCGTCCACAGCGAATACTCGGTCTGCACCGCGGTGACCGGATGCTCCCTGTGCGCCTTGCGGATGGTCTGCGCGGACACTTCCGAAAGGCCGATCGTGCGCACCTTGCCTTGCTCGACAAGCCGCCCCATCGCGCCGACGCTTTCTTCGACCGGCACCTTCTTGTCCCAGCGGTGCAGGTAATAGAGATCGATGACGTCGGTCTGCAGGCGGCGCAGGCTGTCTTCGCAATTGCGGGCGATCGATTCGGGGCGTCCGTCGATCACGCGGCGGGTCACGCCGTCATCGCCCGTCACGCCTCCCATGCCGCCCTTGCTCGCGAGCGTGAACTTGCGGCGATGCGGTTTCATCACGCGGCCGACGAGTGTTTCGTTGGCGCCGAACCCATACAGGGCCGCGGTGTCGAAGAGCGTCACGCCGGCATCGAGCGCGGCAAGCAGCACACGCTCGCCCTGCTCGGCCGACGGAGGGACGCCGTATGCGTGACTGAGGTTCATGCACCCGAGGCCGATGCACGAAACCTCGAACGGGCCGAGCTTGCGGGTCTTCATCGAATTAATTGGAATCTGACCCCAATTGTTTTTCAAGCGCGTCGAGGACTTCGTAGCAGGCAAGGACTTGCGCGACGCTGGCATTGGGTTCGCGGCCTTCGCGAATGGCGGCGATGAATTCGCGGTCCTGCAGCTCGATGCCGTTCATCGACACGTCGACCTTCGACACGTCGATCTTTTCTTCCTTGCCGTTGAACAGGTCGTCGTAACGGGCGATGTAGGTCGCGGTGTCGCCGATGTAGCGGAAGAACGTGCCCAGCGGGCCTTCGTTGTTGAACGACAGCGACAGCGTGCAGATCGCGCCGTTTGCGGCCTTGAGCTGGATGCTCATGTCCATCGCGATGCCGAGCGCCGGATGGATCGGCCCCTGGACGGCATTTGCCTTCACGATCGGGCTGCCCGTCTGGTAAGCGAACAGATCGACCGTGTGCGCGGCGTGGTGCCACAGCAGGTGGTCGGTCCAGCTGCGCGGCTGGCCCAGCGCGTTCATGTTCGTGCGGCGGAAGAAGTACGTCTGCACGTCCATCTGCTGGATTCGGAACTCGCCCTTCTCGATGCGCTTGTGCACGAACTGGTGGCTCGGATTGAAGCGGCGCGTGTGGCCGCACATCGCGACGAGGCCGGTCTTCTTCTGCATTGCGACGACCTCGCGCCCATCGGCGAGCTTGTCGCAAAGCGGAATCTCCACCTGCACATGCTTGCCCGCACGCAGGCACGCAATCGTCTGCGAGGCGTGCATCTGGGTCGGCGTGGCGAGGATCACCGCGTCGACATCGCTGCGCTTGAGCGTTTCGCCCAGATCGGTCGTCGCATGGCCGATGCCGTATTTCTTCGCGACGTCCTGCGTCTTGTCCAGCTCGCGGCCGATGACCGATGTCACTTCGACGCCATCGATCAACTTCAGTGCGTCGAGGTGCTTCTGCCCGAAAGCGCCGGCGCCGGCCAGAGCGACCCGAATCGGCTTCATGGGTTGTTCTCCAGGATCATGTGCCCCACGGCGGTGTTCGATGCGGGCACGTGATAGAAGCGGTGCTTCAGTGTGGGCTTCGCCCCGCCGTTCACGTCGGCCATGGCACCGCGCGCGATCAGCCACATCACGAGCTCGATGCCTTCGCTGCCCGCCTCCTCCACGTACTCCATGTGCGGGACTTGCGCGAGGCCTTCGGGGTCGGCGATCAGGCGGTCGAGGAAGCGGTTGTCCCACTCCTTGTTGATCAGGCCGGCACGCGGGCCTTGCAGCTGGTGGCTCATCCCGCCCGTTCCCCAGATCTGCACGTTCACGTCTTCGTCATAACTCTCGATCGCCTTGCGGATGGCCTGGCCCAGGCGAAAGCAGCGCATCCCGCTGGGCACCGGGTACTGCACCACGTTCACTGCAAAGGGAATCACCTTGAACGGCCACTCCTTCGCGTCCCCGCACAAGAGCGACAGCGGGACCGTGAGGCCATGGTCCACGTCCATCCTGTTCACGATGGTCAAGTCGAAATCCTGCTGGATCACCGAGTGCGCGATGTGCGATGCAAGCTCGGGTGCGCCTTCGACGTCCGGCACGGGCCGGGGTCCCCAGCCTTCATCGGCCACCATGTAGTGCGCCGCGGTGCCGATCGCGAAAGTCGGGATCATCTCGAGCGAGAACGCCGTCGCATGATCGTTGAACACCAGGAACACGACGTCGGGCTTGTTGTCCTTCATCCATTGCCGCGAGAAGTCATAGCCGGCGAAAACCTTCTGCCAGTAAGGCTCGCCGGCCTTCTTCAGGTCCATCGCCGCGCCGATGGCCGGCACGTGCGAGGTGTAGACCGATGCAGTGATCTTCGCCATTACTCTCGCCCCCACTTCGGGTCGCGGCCGCCGCCGATCATCATGTTGCGGTAGTCGTCTTCGCTCATGCCGGTCATGGAGCCGGCCATCTGCTGGAAGCTCTTGCCGTCGGTCGCGCCGACCTTGGCCAGGAAGTAGATGTTGCCCCCGAGCTGGATGCAGCGATTCAGGTCGCGCGCGAGCACAGCCTGCTTCTGCTCCTCGGTCATCGCCCACTCGTCGAGATACGCGCGCTCGTCCTTCTTGAAGCGCTCGCGGTTTTCGGCTTTCATCAGCGACATGCAGAACTGGTTGAGCCAGTAACCCATGCGGCTTTGCTCGGCGTCGAAGATCGTCGTGCCGGGCACGTTCTTGTAGGGTTTTTCGAGCGGCATGGTCAGCTCCAGTACAGGCGGGCCGGATTGTCGACGAGAAGCTTGCGCTGCAGCTCCCCGGTCACCGCGATGTGCGGAATGAAGTCCACGAGCAAGCCATCGTCGGGCATGTGGTCCTTGAGGTTCGGGTGCGGCCAGTCGGTGCCCCACAGCACGCGATCGGGAAACGTCTCGACGACCTTGCGCGCGAACGGCACGACGTCGCGGTAGGCGTTGCGCTCGCCGTCGAGTGCGGGCGGCCCCGAATACGAGAGCCTTTCGGGGCAACTCACCTTGCTCCAGACGTTGGCGTGATCGTGCATGAACTTCAGGAACAGGGAGAACTCGGGTCCGTCGATCGGCCTGCGCACGTCGGGGCGGCCCATGTGGTCCACGACCACGGTCGTCGGCAGCTTCGTGAAGAAGTCCCACAGCTCGGGCAGGTCCACCGCTTCGAAGTAGATCACAACGTGCCAGCCGAGCGGCGCGATGCGCGCAGCAATCTCCATCAGCTCTTCTTTCGGCGTGAAATCGACGAGGCGCTTGACGAAGTTGAAGCGCACGCCGCGAACACCCGCGGAATCCATCTCTTCGAGTTCGCGATCCGTCACGCTGCGCTTGACGGTTGCGACACCTCTCGCCCTGCCGTTCGAAGACTTCAGCGCATCGACCAAAGCGCGGTTGTCCGCGCCATGGCACGTCGCCTGCACGATGACGTTCCTGTCGAAGCCAAGGTGGTCGCGCAATGCGAACAGTTCTTCCTTGCCCGCGTCGCACGGCGTGTACTTGCGCTCCGGTGCATACGGGAACTGCGCGCCGGGCCCGAACACATGGCAGTGGGCGTCGACGCTGCCGGGAGGCAGCTTGAACTGCGGCTTGCCCGGCCGGGGGTACCAGTCGAGCCAGCCCGGAGTCTTCTCGAAAGTCGTCATGCTCAATTGCCCGCGACGCCACGCAGGTTGGCGCGCGAAATCATTGCCTTGAGCGCTGCGCTGCCGCGCAGTTCGTTCGCGAACGCCGCCATCTCGGCCTTGCCGGACTCGCGGCCCTTCGGGTAGGCGATGGCAAGATTCTCGAGCGCCCAGCCGCGCGGCAGCACGCGCGATCCCGGCACCTGGTCCGACATCTCGTACAGGATGGCCATGTTCGTCGTGTAGACGTCCACGGAGCCGGACCTGAGCATCTCCACGGCCTTTGCCAGTGACGGCGCGGGGACGAGCGTCGCGGCCTTCACGTGCTGCGGCAGCATGCGATGCGAGCTGCTTCCTTCGCTTACGCCGAGACGCACGCCAGGCTTGTCGACGCCTTCGGCATTGCCGATTTGCGAATGCGGGCCGACGAGATAGCCGAGCTCCACGTGCAGGATCGTCGGGCTGAAGTCGACGTCCCTCGCGCGCTCTTCGGTCGCGTTGGTGAATGTCATGTCGACCTTGCCCGCCTTCATGTCCGCGAGTGCGACCGCAATGCGTTCGTACTTGATGACCTGCACGGGCACACCGAGCCGCTTTCCCAGCAGCTGCGCCATCTCGAACGACAAGCCGGCCTCGCGGCCGTCCTTCGTCACGACGTAGGAGCTGGGGCTGCCGACATTGACGGCGACGCGCAAGGTGCCCGTGGGCGCGAGCGCATTGCGGGCCGCAGGGCCGCCAGCGGGTGCATGTGAACAGCCCGCTGCGACGACGGCCGCGACAACAAAGAGACGGCGCAGCATCGCGGTCAATTGACGTAGCGAAGCCCGGCCTTTGCCAGAGGCTCACGCATCTTGTACATGTCCAGGCCCAGCACTCCGGAGGCGAGCTTTTCGCGCTTCTCGCCTTCGTTGGCTTCGCGTGCAGCAGCAGCGTCGAGTGTCTTCCGCGCCATCGCGGCAGGCACGCAGACAACGCCGTCGTCGTCCGCAACGATGACGTCGCCGGGACTCACGAGGGCACCGGCGCACACCACGGGGATGTTCACCGATCCGAGCGTTGCCTTCACAGTGCCTTTCGAGCTGATCGCGCGGCTCCACACGGGGAACTGCATCTGCGTCAGTGAGCGAACATCGCGGCAACCGGCGTCGATGATCAACGCCCTCGCGCCGCGCGCCTGGAAGGATGTCGCAAGCAGGTCGCCGAAGAATCCATCCGTGTTCTCCGTCGTGATGCCCGCGACCACCACATCGCCCGGCTGGATCTGCTCGGCGACCACGTGCAGCATCCAGTTATCGCCCGGTTGCAACAGCACCGTCACTGCGGTGCCCGACACCTGCGCACCCGCATAAATCGGCCGCATGTACGGCTTCATCAGCCCGACCCGCCCCATCGCTTCGTGCACGGTGGCGGAGCCGAATTTCGCAAGGCCGCCCGCCGCCGCGCGATCGGCGCGCTTGATGTTGCGATACACCACCCCGAGTTCGTACATGGTCATTTCCCCTTCAACCGCGCGTCGAGCCGCGGAAACACGCGCCGCGTGTTGCCTTCGAAGATCGCGTGCTTGTCCTCGGCACTGAGGATCGTCGACGCGTCGATGTAGCGTTTGGTGTCGTCGTAGTAGTTGCCGGTCGTGGGATCGATGCCGCGCACGGCACCGATCATCTCGCTCGCGAACAGCACGTTCTTGACCGGGATCACGGTATTCAGCAAATCGATCCCGGGCTGGTGATACACGCAGGTGTCGAAGAAGATGTTCTCCAGCAAGTGCTGGTCGAGCAGCGGCTTTTTCATCTCCTGCGCGAGCCCGCGGAACCGGCCCCAGTGATACGGCACCGCACCGCCGCCATGGGGGATGATGAAGCGCAGCCTCGGGAAATCCTTGAACAGGTCGCCTTGCAGGCATTGCATGAAGGCGGTGGTGTCGGCGTTGAGGTAATGCGCGCCCGTCGTGTGGAATGCCGGGTTGCAGCTCGTGCTCACGTGCACCATCGCCGGCACGTCGTACTCCACCATCTTCTCGTAGATCGGGTACCACCACTTGTCCGTCAGCGGCGGCTCCTTCCAGTGGCCGCCCGAAGGATCCGGATTCAGGTTGATGCCGACGGCGCCGTACTCGCGGATGCACTTTTCCATCTCCGGGATGCACGTCCCGGGATCGACGCCCGGTGATTGCGGCAGCATCGCGACCGGCACGAAGTGATCGGGAAACAGCTGCGACACGCGAAAGCACAGCTCGTTGCAGATGCCCGCCCATGTGCTCGACACGCCGAAGTCGCCGATGTGGTGCGCCATGAAGCTCGCACGCGGCGAGAACAGCGTCATGTCGTTGCCCCGCTCCTTCATCAGGCGCAGCTGGTTGTTCACGATGGTTTCGCGGATGTCGTCGTCGCTGATCTTCAGGTCGGCGACCTTCGGCATCGCGGACGGGTCCTTGATGCCGGCGATCTGCCTGTTGCGCCACTCTTCCAGTTGCTTCGGTGCAGTCGTGTAGTGGCCGTGGCAATCGATGATGCGTGTCATGCGGGTTCCATTCCCTGGCGGCGCTTCGCGTCAGCGGTGGGCGGCGAAGCCGTGAAAAGCAGAAATTCGCGCGCGGCGTCGCGCTGTGCGCAGGTAGCGCAGATTGCGCCGGAAAACGTGGTGATGATCTCGACCGCCTTCGGCATCGGCCCGACGATGTCGATGCCTTGCAGGTGGATCAGTTCCGCCAGTTGCTGGAAGCCGAGCGCGACTTTGCCTTCGGCGACCAGCGAACCGACGGGAACGCCGGGCGGCGCTTGAATGAGGCGGTCGCGCAATGAATCCGCGATCCCCCAGCGCTCGATCAATTTCACCAGCGCATTGCCGCTGGGGCCCGTCGAATAGCCGATCGATTGCGCGGAACGCACGGCGCCTCTCAAGGCCTCTTCGCTGGAGATGTCCGGCCGCCGCGCGCCCGCTTTCACCGCGATGCTCACACCGGACCGCACGATGTCGACACGGCTGCCTGCGACGGCCTTGCGCGCATCGACCAACTTGTCGATCGCGTCCGAGCCGAGGATCACGATGTCGAAGGCCTCGTCGGACTGCACCCGCCTTGCAGCGTCGACGCCCCCGACGGATTCGACCTCGACGCCGATGTTCGCAAGCTTCTGGTACATCGACGCGAGCTCGCCCAAGAGCTGTCGGGTGGCCATGGAGGAGATGCCGCGAAGGGTCATCGGCCGATTGTCCGCAGCGAAGCATTGCAGTGCGAGCCTGCACTGCCTCTACCAGCTATAGCAGTTCAGCATAATGGCGGGTCCCCTATTCGAAACATGGACCTCAAACAGCTCGAATACTTCGTTCGCGTGGCTGAGCTCGGCAGCTTCACGCGGGCTGCGGTCGAGCTCGACGTGGCCCAGCCGGCGCTCAGCCGGCAGGTGCGCCTGCTCGAAGTGGAGCTGCGCCAGACGCTGCTGGTGCGCAATGGCCGGGGCGCCGTTCCCACCGAAGCGGGCAAGGTCCTGCTGGAACATGGCCGCGGCATCCTGCACCAGGTGCAGCGGGCACTCGACGATCTCGGGCGTTTGCGCGGCGGCTTGTCGGGGCGCGTTGCACTTGGCTTGCCCAGCAGCGTGGCGCGCGTGCTCGCGGTTCCGCTGACGCGCGCCTTCCGCGAAACGATGCCCGAAGCGAAACTGTCGATCAGCGAAGCGCTGTCGGCGGGATTGCAGGAAGGCCTGGCCAGCGGGCGCCTCGATATCGCGGTGCTCTACAACGCGCAGCCCTCGCGCGAACTCGACGTGCTCCCGCTCATCGAGGAGAGCCTCCTGCTCGTGCGTGCGCGTCCACCGGGATTGCACGAAGACCCGCCCCCGGGGGCAATCGAGCTAAAGGAAGTCGCGCAAGTGCCACTCGTGATTCCGAGCCGGCCCAACGCGATCCGCATGCATGTGGAGTCCGCCCTTGCGGGGATCGGCGCCAGGCCCAACGTCGCGCTCGAGATCGATGGCGTGACCGCGATCCTCGACCTCGTGCTCGACGGCGCGGGTTGCGCGATCCTGTCGCGCAACGCGCTGCTGAACTCGCCCCGCCCCTGCGCGTATACAGCGCAGCAGATCGGCACCCCGCCGCTTCGAATCCCGCTTTCCCTTGCAACAAGCTTGCAGCGCCCTGCCACGCCCGTGCAGAAAGCCACGCTGGAGTTGATCCAGAAGATCGTGCCGGACCTCATCGCTCAACACTGAAACTTCCTGACGCAGGGAAATACCTCTCCCGCTTCGTGATTGCATGCCAACACAATCGCGCAAAACACCAGGAGACGATCCATGAAGTTGCTCAGGTTGCTGATCGCCCTTGCGGCACTGCTGTCCTTCGGCGCGTTTGCGCAGAACATTTCCATTGCCACCGGCGGGACCGGCGGCGTTTACTACCCGATGGGCGGCGGCCTCGCGGCGGTGCTCTCGAAGTACGTGCCCGGCATGCAAGCCACCGCCGAAGTCACCGGCGGCTCCGTCGACAACCTCAAGTTGATCGACAGCGGCAAGCCCTATGTCGGATTCTCGATGGCCGACGCGGCGCAGGACGCCGCGAAGGGCGAAGACAAGTTCAAGGGCCACAAGGTCAACCTGCGCACGTTGGCCATCCTGTACCCGAACCGCATGCACGTGGTCTCGGTAGACGGCACCAAGATCACGAAGTTCGCCGACCTCAAGGGCCGCCGCGTGTCCACCGGTTCGCCGGGCAGCGCGACGGAAGTGATGGCATTCCGGCTGCTCGAAGCCGGCGGCATCGACAAGGACAAGGACATCAAGCGCGAGCGCCTCGGCGCGGCCGAATCGGCCAACGCGATGAAGGACGGCAAGATCGACGCGTTCTTCTGGGTCGGCGGCCTGCCGACGGCCGCGGTGCAGGATCTCGCGAACACACCGGGCACCAAGATCAAGCTGATCGACCACGCGGACCTGGTCGCAAAGATGAACGCCAAGTACGGCAACCTCTACGTCGAGGACGACATCCCGAAAAGCACGTACCACGGCATGGACACCGACAACCGCCAGGCCACCGTCATGAACATCCTCGTGGCGAATGCCAGCATGGACGACAAGACCGCCTACAACATCGTCAAGACGATCTTCGAGAAGCAGCCCGAGCTCGTGGCCGTCCACAAGGAAGCGGTCAACATCAAGCTCGAGAACCAGAAGAACGCAGCCACGCCCGTTCCCTTCCATCCCGGCGCGCTCAAATACTTTGCCGAGAAGGGCGTCAAGCTCCAGTAACGAAAGCGCCGCATGAACGATCCGCACCGCGTCTCCGTCTCCGAAGCCGACGCGGTCACGGACGAACGGCTGGCCAAGGCCGAGGAGTACATCGAGGAAGAAGAAGGCGCGGCGAATAAATTCACCGGCCCGATGGCCGTGTTCGTCACGCTCGTGGCGGTCGCCATGTCGGTCTTCCACCTCTACGCCGCGGCGTGGATCGTGCCGACGCAGGAGCTGCGCTACATCCACGTGGCGTTCGTCCTGTTCCTGTGCTTCATGGTGTTCCCCGTCGCGGAGCGCTATCGCCACCGCGTTATGTGGTGGGACTGGCTGGCGGCAATGATCGCGATCGCGATAGCCGCATACGCGCTCTACGGCGGCGATGACCTGATGGACCGCAACACGTCGCCCGAAAACTGGGACGTCGTGTTCGGCGTCGCGCTGGTCGTTCTCGTCATGGAGGCGATGCGGCGCACCAACGGCTGGATCATGCCGATCATCATCTCGTGCTTCATCGCCTATGCGCTCGGCGGCGCGTACCTGCCGGCACCGTGGACGCACAAGGGCTACGAGGTCGACCGCCTCGTCGGCGTGATGTACATGACGCTGGAAGGCATCTACGGCTCGCCGGTCGACGTGTCGTCGTCGCTGATCATCCTGTTCACGATCTTCGGCGCGTTCCTGCAGTTCTCGCAGGCGGGCAAGTTCTACATCGATTTCTCCTTTTCCGCGATGGGCGGCAAGCCCACTGGCGCCGGGCGCACCGTGGTGCTCGCGTCATTCCTGCTCGGCGGGCCTTCGGGCTCGGGCGTCGCGACGACGGTGACGCTCGGCTCCGTCGCCTACCCGATGCTCGCGAAGGTGGGGTACGAGAAGAACGCGGCGGGCGGGCTGCTCGCCGCTGGCGGCCTGGGCGCGATCATCTCGCCGCCGGTACTCGGTGCGGCCGCGTTCCTCATTGCGGAGTTCCTGAAGATCTCGTACATCGACGTGCTGTTGATGGCGACGGTCCCCACCCTGCTCTATTACTTCGCGCTGTTCCTGATGGTCGAGATCGACGCGCGCAAGTTCGGCATGAAGGAGACGGTGTTCGCAAAGGTCGACACCGTCTGGAACCTCACGCGCAAGTACTGGTTCCACTTCCTGTCGCTGATCTCGATCATTGCCTTCATGTTGTGGGGCTTCTCCCCCGTGCTGTCGGTGTTCTGGGCGACGGTGGTCTCGTTCTTCACGAGCTTCCTGCGGCGCGACACCTCGCTGATCCCCTACGACATCTTCAGCGCCCCCGGCGCGTTGTGGCGCAAGTTCCTCGACTCCGGCTTCATCAAGGCGATGCAGGGCGGCTCGATCGGGATGTTGAACGTGGGCGCCACGTGCGCGGGCGCCGGCATCATCGTCGGCGTCGTCACGCTCACGGGCCTGGGCCTGAAGTTCAGCACGATCGTGATCGACTACGCGCACGGCTCGCTGCTGCTCACCGCGGTCTTCACTTCGCTGGTGGTGTGGATCGTCGGGCTCGCAGTGCCGGTCACTGCGTCGTACATCATCTGTGCCGTGATTGCCGCGCCGGCCCTGACGAAGCTGGGCGTGCCCGACTTCGCCGCGCACATGTTCATCTTCTATTACGCGGTGCTCTCCGAGGTGTCTCCGCCCACTGCGCTTTCGCCGTTCGCGGCCGCCGCGATCACGGGAGGCGATCCCTACAAGACGACGATGCAAAGCTGGAAGTACACGACGCCCGCGTTCCTCGTGCCGTTCATGTTCGTGCTCGATCCCAGCGGCCAGGGCCTGCTGCTCATGGGTTCGACCAAGGCGCTGGCCGGCGCCAACTGGTGGAGCATCGCCGAAGTGACCATCACCGCCGCGATCGGCATTGCCGCGATCGCCGTGGGCTTCCAGGGCTGGGGGCTGCGCAAGACGACGACGTTCGAGCGCGTGCTGTTCATCGTCGCGGGCTTCGCGCTGGTCTACCCGACCCGGATTGCCGACGTCGTCGGCCTGTCGTTGTTCATCGTCGCAGCGGCCATGCAGGTGATGCGCCGCGAGCCGGCGCGCGCCGTCACCTAGGGCTGCAGGACGATCCGGCCCACCACGCGGCCGGCCTTCAGGTCATCGAGGCTTTGCTGCGCCGCCTCGAGCGGGCGCGAGACGATCGGAATTCGCGGCGCACCTTTCGCCTGCGCCAAGGCAACGAGTTCACGCAGTTCGGCGAGCGACCCGACGTATGAACCTTGCAATGCGAACGGGCGCAGCGGCAATGTCGCGATCGGAAGTTCGAGCAAGCCTCCGAACAACCCCACGACGATGACACGCCCGCCGCGGCGGATCGCCTGCATCGCGAAGCCCGTGCTCGAAGGTGCGCCGACGAAATCGATCACCGTGGTGGCACCGCCGCAGGCCGCGATGAGCTGCTTGGCCGCGTCCGCGTCTTTCGGGTCGAACGCCTGCTTCGCGCCTTCGGCCAATGCGGCTTCGCGCTTGGCGGGATCGATGTCCGCGACGAACGGTGCAATGCCAAAGAAGGACGACGCCATCTTCACCGCTGCCAGCCCCACGCCGCCGGCGCCAACGATCAGCAAGGGGCCGGTGCCGGCCTGCTTCAGCGCGCTGAACGCGGTGAGTCCCGAGCAGGCATAAGTGCACGCGACCTTTTCGTCGATCGTGCCTGCATCGACGAGATAGCGCTCATGCGGCACGACCACATGCGTGCTGAACCCGCCCTGCCGGTTCAATCCGATGATGCGGGTCCTGCCGGTGCAGATCTGCTCGAGGCCTGCCTTGCAGTTGTCGCACGCGCCGCAGCCGATCCACGGGTAGACGATGCGCCGGTCGCCCGGCTTCGCATCGCGCGCGTCGGGCCCGAGCGCGACGACTTCGCCGAAGATCTCGTGGCCCATTGCGAGCGGCAACGGCATCGCGCGCGCGAGGTCCGCCTTGCGGCCGTTGCCCAGGTCGAAGTAGCCGTCGTGGAAATGCACGTCGCTATGGCACACCCCGCTGGACGTCACCCGCACCAGCACTTCCGTGCCTTGGGGCTGCGGCAAAGGCTCGCGATATTCGCGCAGCGCCTCGCCTGCGGCGGCCATGCGGTAACTGCGCCACGGATCACTCATGATGGGTTCCTCACTCGAAGAAATTGGAATCTGACCCCAATTAGATTTTGCGCCCGGCGAGAAGCCGGTCGGCATAGTCCTGCCAGCGGGCGCCTTTGCCCACGTCCTGGAAGACGCCCGCTCTGGCTTGATCGGCGACCCACTGCTGCTTGTCGGCCGTCGCAGTGGTCATGAAGGGATCGAAGCCTGCTTCGCGCACGGTGTTCGCGGATTCGCGCATTTCCTCGGCGCGGCGCTTGCCGTGCTGCACGACGCGGCTGAAGAAATAAGCGCCTTGCTGGGACCAGTCGATCGAAGGGAAAGTCTCCTGCAACGTGGGCAACACATGGTCTTCCACGCCGTAGGCGCGCGCGGTCGTGTAGCTCTCGATCACCAGCGCTTCGAGGCCCTTGATCATCACGCTGCGGCACATCTTGATCGCGCTGGCCACGCCAAGCTTGTCGCTCACGGCTTTCGCATCCATGCCCCACGATTGCAGCAGCGTCGCGAGTTCCTGTGCGCGCGAACCCCCGAGGAGCATCGGCACCTTGATGCCGTAAGGCGGCACGGAGGTCATCACACCGGCCTCGACGTACGACGCCCCTGTTGCATCGATCGCCGCTGCGGCACGCTGCTTCGTGCCCGGTGAGGCCGAATTCAAGTCGAGGAACACCGTCCCCGGCTTGATGAACTGAGCGGCCTCCTGCGCGACGACGAGGGTGTTCGACGCGGTCACGGCGGAGATGACGAGATCGGCCGCCTCGCACAATTGCCGCATCGAGCCATGCGCGATGACGCCGACGCCCTTCGCATGGGTGAGCTCCGCTTCGCGGGCCTGCGCTTGCGCGAACTTCAAGTCCCACGCGCCCATGCTGTCGACGCGATCCTTCAGGCCACTTGAAAAGGTCTTGCCGACTTCGCCGTAGCCGATGAGGCCGACGCGCTTTGGGTTCATTTCGGAGCTCCTATTGCCTTGCGATGCCGGCCCGCGCGATCACGTCGGCCCACCGGCGGGTCTCGGTCGCCAGCTGCGCAGCGAGTTGTTCGGGGGTGCTTCCCCGCGCCTCGACGTCGAGGGCGGCGAGCTTTTGCCGGACTGCGGGCAGCGCGAGCACAGCCTGCACGTCGCGGTTCATCCTGTCGATCACGCTGTGGGCCGTCTTCGCCGGAGCGGCCAGGCCGTTCCATGACGAAACGCCGTACTTCTCCATCGTGGCGAGCATGCGCAGCGCGCCCGACGCTACCTGCGTCTTCACGGGGCCGAGGATTTCGATGCCGGCATCCACCTGCCCGCCCCGCAGCGCGGTGATCACGGCCGGCGTGCCGTTGAAAGGCACGACCTGCACGTCGATGCCCTCGGTGGACTTGAACAGCTCGGCGGCCAGGTTCTGCGTACTCCCCGCATTGATCGTCGCGATGTTCAATTTGCCGGGCTTCGACTTCGCGGCGGCAAGCAGGTCGGCAAGCGACTTGAACGGTGAGTTCGCGGCAACGAGCACGCCCAGCTGGAACACGCCGATCAGCGACACGGGCGCGAAATCGCGCAGCGCGTCGAATGGCAAGTG
>DATLBJ010000134.1:0-11748 GCA_035526975.1 Ramlibacter sp. | reverse complement strand
GCCTAGCTTCGCCTTCGCCTGCTCAGCCGCTTCGCGCGCACGAATTGCACGCTTGCGCGCGGGCGTCATCATGATGTACGTCACGAGCGCCACGGGCCCCACGCCATAGAGTACAAAGGTGAAGACCGCGCCGACGACGGTGCCGTTGCTGTTCGTGGCCTCGGCCAGTGCCATCATGAGCACGACATACAGCCAGGCGACGATCACGAGAAGAACGACGGGCATCGAATCTGGATGTTGCACCGCAACATCATTGGTGAGATACTTCGGGTTAACCCGTAAAACACAAGGGCACCAGGAGACAAGATGAATTCTGTTCCAGAGTGGGCGGAGAACGCGCAGCAGTTCCAGAAAAGCTTCGGTGATTACTGGACAAACGCGTTTCAATCCTTCGGCGGCCTGGCGAACGGCGCCCAGATGCCCGCGATCCCTGCGCTGCCCGACATGCCGCAGGTCACGTTCGACCCCAAAAAGCTGCAAGAGCTGCAGGGCACGTACGTGAAGGAAGCGGCCGAGCTCTGGAATGCGAGCCTCGTGCCCGACCTCGCCAAGACCGACAGGCGCTTCGCATCCGAGGCGTGGGGACAGAACCCCATCGCTGCCTATTCCGCCGCGCTGTACCTGCTCAATGCGCGCACGCTGCTCGGCATGGTTGAGGCTGCGAACACCGACGCCAAGATCAAGGCGCGGTTGCGCTTCGCCGTCGAACAATGGATGGCCGCATCGTCGCCCAGCAACTTCCTCGTGCTGAACGCCGAGGCGCAGAAGAAGGCGATCGAAACCAAGGGCGAGAGCATCGCCAAGGGCGTCCAGAACCTGTTGCACGACATCCAGCAGGGCCACGTGTCGATGACGGACGAGAGCGTGTTCGAAGTGGGCAAGAACGTTGCCACGACGGAAGGCGCGGTCGTCTTCGAGAACGAGCTGTTCCAGCTCGTCGAATACAAGCCGCTGACGAAGCAGGTGCATGAGCGCCCGTTCCTCGTGGTCCCGCCTTGCATCAACAAGTTTTATATCCTCGACCTCCAGCCCGAAAACTCGCTCGTGCGCTTCCTCGTCGAGCAGGGCCATCGCACCTTCGTCATGAGCTGGCGCAACCCGGACGCTTCGCTCGAAGGCAAGACGTGGGACGACTACGTGGGCGAAGGCCCCATCGAAGCGATGCGCGTGATCAGGGAGATCACGGGCGCGAAGCAGATGAACGCCCTGGGCTTCTGCGTCGGCGGCACCCTCCTCGCGACGGCGCTCTCGGTGCTCGCGGCACGCGGCGAAAAGCCGCTGGCGTCGCTCACGCTGCTGACCGCGCTGATCGATTTCAAGGAAACCGGCATCCTCGACGTGTTCATCGACGAGAACGTCGTGAAGTACCGCGAGATGCAGATGGGCAAGGGCGGATTGCTCAAGGGGCAGGACCTTGCGACGACGTTCAGCTTCCTGCGGCCGAACGACCTGGTGTGGAACTACGTCGTGGGCAACTACCTCAAGGGCGAGTCACCTCCGCCGTTCGACCTGCTGTACTGGAACAGCGATTCGACCAACCTGCCGGGGCCGATGTACTCCTGGTACATCCGCAACACGTACCTCGAGAACAACCTCATCAAACCCAACAAGCTGACGGTGTGCGGCCAGAAGGTCGACCTCAGGAAGATCGACATCCCGGTCTACATCTACGGCTCGCGCGAAGACCACATCGTGCCGATCGGCGGCGCGTACGCGTCGACGCAGGTCTTCCCCGGCAAGAAGCGTTTCGTGATGGGCGCGTCGGGCCACATCGCCGGCGTGATCAATCCACCCGCGAAGAAGAAGCGCTCGTACTGGACCAACGACAAGTTGCCCAAGTCGCCCGATGAGTGGACGAAGGGCGCGAAGGAACATCCCGGAAGCTGGTGGACCGACTGGGCTGCGTGGCTGAAGCCGTACGCGGGCAAACCGGTCGCCGCACCGAAGGGTTATGGCAAGGGCACGAAGTACAAGGCGATCGAGCCGGCACCGGGTAGATATGTCAAGGCGAAAGCTTAAGGAGCATCCATGAAAGACACCGACATCGTCATCGTTTCCGCAGTGCGCACTGCCGTGGGCAAGTTCGGCGGCTCGCTCGCGAAGATCCCCGCCACCGAACTCGGCGCGCTCGTGATCAAGGAAGCGCTCGCGCGCGCCAAGGTCGATCCGTCGCAAGTGGGCGAAGTGATCATGGGACAGGTGCTCGCGGCCGGCGCGGGGCAGAACCCGGCGCGGCAAGCGTCGCTGAAGGCCGGTGTGCCGAAGGAAGTTCCGGCGCTCACGATCAACGCCGTGTGTGGCTCCGGCCTCAAAGCCGTGATGCTCGCAGCCCAGGCGATCGCGTGGGGCGACAGCGAGATCGTCGTCGCCGGTGGGCAGGAGAACATGAGCGCGGCGCCGCACGTCCTGCCGAACTCGCGCGACGGCCAGCGCATGGGCGACTGGAAGATGGTCGACACGATGATCGTCGACGGCCTGTGGGACGTCTACAACCAGTACCACATGGGCGTCACGGCGGAAAACGTCGCGAAGCAGAACGAGATCTCGCGGGCGCAGCAGGATGAACTTGCGCTCGGCAGCCAGCAGAAGGCCGCTGCTGCACAAGCCGCCGGCAAGTTCAAGGATGAGATCGTCGCCGTGACGATTCCGCAGAAGAAGGGCGATCCGCTCGTCTTCGACCAGGACGAGTTCATCAACAAGAAGACCAATGCCGAAGCGCTCGCGGGGCTGCGCCCGGCGTTCGACAAGAGCGGCAGCGTGACTGCCGGCAATGCATCCGGCATCAACGACGGCGCAGCTGCGGTCGTCGTGATGAGCGCGAAGAAGGCGCAGGAGCTGGGCCTGAAGCCGCTCGCGCGCATCGCCGCTTTCGGCACGAGCGGGCTCGATCCCGCGACGATGGGCATGGGCCCCGTGCCCGCAACGAAGAAGGCGCTCGAGCGCGCCGGCTGGGGCGTGAACGACGTGAACCTGTTCGAGCTGAACGAAGCGTTCGCGGCGCAAGCGTGCGCCGTCAACAAGGCGCTCGGGGTCGATCCCGCCAAGGTCAACGTGAACGGCGGCGCGATCGCGATTGGGCACCCCATCGGTGCGTCCGGCTGCCGCATCCTCGTGACCCTCCTGCATGAGATGCAACGGCGTGAAGCGAAGAAGGGCGTGGCCGCGCTGTGCATTGGCGGCGGCATGGGGGTTTCCCTCGCCGTCGAGCGCGTCTGAAAGAGTACAAGAATGAAACCCAATCCAGGAGAACAACGATGAGTCAGAGAGTTGCGTACGTCACCGGCGGCATGGGTGGCATCGGCACTGCCATTTGCCAGCGCCTGCACAAGGACGGCTTCAAGGTGATCGCGGGTTGCGGCCCCACGCGCGATTTCGTCAAGTGGCTCGACGAGCAGAAGGCCCTCGGCTACTCGTTCTACGCATCCGTCGGCAACGTGGGCAACTGGGAGTCGACCGTCGAAGCCTTCGGCAAGGCGAAGTCCGAGCACGGATCGATCGACGTGCTGGTGAACAACGCCGGCATCACGCGCGACCGGATGTTCCTGAAGATGTCGCGCGAGGACTGGGATGCGGTGATCGAGACCAACCTCAATTCGATGTTCAACGTTACCAAGCAGGTGGTGGGTGACATGGTGGAAAAGGGCTGGGGCCGCATCGTCAACATCAGTTCCGTGAACGGCGAAAAGGGCCAGGTCGGCCAGACGAACTATTCCGCCGCGAAGGCCGGCATGCACGGCTTCACGATGGCGCTGGCGCAGGAGCTTGCAACCAAGGGCGTCACGGTGAACACCGTGAGCCCCGGCTACATCGGCACGGACATGGTCAAGGCGATCCGTCCCGACGTGCTGGAAAAGATCGTCGGCACCGTGCCGGTCAAGCGCCTTGGCGAGCCGAGCGAGATCGCGTCGATCATCGCCTGGCTCTCGTCGGATGAAGGCGGCTATGCGACGGGCGCGGACTTCTCCGTCAATGGCGGCTTGCACATGCACTGACGCGATTCGCGCGCCAAAGACAAAGCCCGCGCCCGCGGGCTTTTGTTTTTCGGGCTCGCGGATACAGTGACGAGGTGCAGCAGAACCCCACAATGAGCCCCTGGCGCATGAGCGTCGCCCCGATGATGGACTGGACCGACCGCCACTGCCGGTACTTCCATCGCCTGCTCACGCGGCGCACCGTGCTCTACACGGAGATGGTCACGACCGGGGCTCTCATCCACGGCGACGTGCCCCGGCACCTCGACTTCAACGACGAAGAGCATCCCGTCGCACTGCAGCTCGGCGGCAGCGACACGAGCGAGCTGGCGCAGTGCGCAAAGCTCGCGCAGCAGTGGGGCTACGATGAAGTCAACCTCAACTGTGGATGCCCGAGCGAGCGTGTGCAGCGCGGCTCGTTCGGTGCGTGCCTCATGGCCGAGCCCCGGCTCGTTGCGGACTGCGTGAAGGCCATGAGCGACGCCGCGTCGCTGCCCGTCACGGTGAAGCACCGCATCGGGATCGACAAGGGCGAGAGCTACGAATTCGTTCGTGACTTCGTCGGCGCAGTCAGCCAGGCCGGGTGCGAAGTGTTCTTCGTGCACGCACGCAACGCGTGGCTCAAAGGCCTGTCGCCCAAGGAAAACCGCGAGGTGCCGCCGCTGCGCTACGACTTCGTGCACCGGCTCAAGCGTGACTTCCCGCAGCTCGTCTTTTCGTTGAATGGGGGAATCACCAA
Source organism: Ramlibacter sp. (assembly GCA_035526975.1). Lineage (GTDB taxonomy): Bacteria > Pseudomonadota > Gammaproteobacteria > Burkholderiales > Burkholderiaceae_C > Ramlibacter. The sequence goes on along the minus strand of DATLBJ010000134.1, from coordinate 7,038 downwards.
GGACGAGCAGGTGCGTGAGGCGCTTGCGCACGTGGATGGCGCGATGATCGGCCGCGAGGCGTACCACAACCCCTGGTGGCTCGCGCAATGGGACCACCGGTATTTCGGCGAGTCGCAGCGCGACATCACGCGCGAGTCGGTGGAACGGGCGATGGCCGATTACATGGCGCGCGAAAAGCGCTTGCGCGGCACGCCCTGGACGAACATCGCCCGGCACATGCTCGGCCTGCGCAACGGCCAGCCGGGGGCGCGCAAGTGGCGGCAGGTGTGGAGCGACCACAAGTTGCGCGATTCCGACCCGCACGACGTGATGGCGCTGGCCGAGGAGGAAGTGGCGCGGACGGCCCAAATGCTTTAAACTTAAAATATCGAGGCTTGGAGCAATCTCGGGAGCACCCATGAAGATCGTGTGCATAGGCGGCGGCCCCGCGGGCCTGTACTTCGCGCTCCTGATGAAACAGCAGGACCCGTCGCACGACATCAGCGTCGTCGAGCGCAATCGCCCCTACGACACGTTTGGCTGGGGCGTCGTGTTCTCGGACCAGACGCTCGGCAACCTGCAGGCCGCCGATGAACCCACGGCGAACGAGATCCTCGGGGCGTTCAACCACTGGGACGACATCGAGGTGAACATCCGCGGCCACAGGATCCGCTCGGGCGGGCATGGATTCTGCGGCATCGGGCGCAAGCGGCTCCTGAACATCCTGCAGCGGCGTTGCGAGGAGCTCGGCGTGAAGCTGGTGTTCGAGACCGACGTGCAGTCCGACGACCAGTTCCCCGATGCCGATTTGATCATCGCGACCGACGGGTTGAACAGCCGCATCCGCGCGAAACACGCCGGGACCTACCAGCCGGACATCGACATGCGCAAGTGCCGCTTCGTCTGGCTCGGAACGCACAAGAAATTCGAGGCGTTCACGTTTGCATTCGAGGAGACGGAGCACGGCTGGTTCCAGGCGCACGCCTACCAGTTCGACGGCGACACGTCGACTTTCATCGTGGAGACGCCCGAGGAAGTGTGGCTGAAAGCGGGCCTCGACAAGATGGAGAAGGAAGAGTCGATCGCGTTCTGCGAACGCCTTTTCGCGAAGTACCTCGATGGCAACCCGCTGATGTCGAACGCTTCGCACCTGCGCGGCTCGGCGCAATGGATCCGCTTTCCGCGCGTGGTGTGCAAGACATGGGTGCACCACAACGGGCGAGCGCCGGTGGTGCTCATGGGCGACGCGGCGCACACGGCGCATTTTTCTGTGGGGTCGGGGACGAAGCTGGCGCTGGAGGATTCGATCGAGCTGGCGCGCTGCATCGGCGATTCCAGGAACGATCTGCCCAAGGCACTCGCCGACTACGAAGCGATCCGCAGCATCGAAGTGCTGAAGATCCAGAACGCGGCGCGCAACTCCACCGAGTGGTTCGAGAACGTCGCACGCTACGTGAACCTGCCGCCGGAGCAGTTCGCTTACTCGCTGCTCACGCGCAGCCAGCGCATCAGCCACGAGAACCTGCGGCTGCGCGACAAGGCTTACGTCGAGCAATACGAGGACTGGATCGCGCTGCGCTCCGGCGTCAGTCGCGAAGCAACGCAGCAAGCGGTCCCTCCCATGTTCACTCCGTTCACGGTGCGGGGCGTCACGCTGAAGAATCGCGTCGTGGTGTCCCCGATGGCGCAGTATTCGTGCACGGACGGCATGCCGGGCGACTATCACCTGGTGCATCTCGGTTCACGTGCGACCGGTGGCGCGGGCCTCGTGTTCGCCGAGATGACGTGCACTTCCCCCGATGCACGCATCACTCCCGGCTGCCCGGGTTTGTGGAACGAACAGCAGCGCGACGCCTGGAAGCGCATCGTCGACTACGTTCACCAATGGACCGACGCGAAGATCGGCATGCAGCTCGGGCACGCGGGACCGAAGGGTTCGACCCGCGTGCCATGGGAAGGCGAGGACCAGCCGCTCGAATCGGGGAACTGGCCGCTCATCTCCGCGTCGCCGGGGCAATACATCGACGGCGTGAGCGACTGGTCGCGTGCGATGAGCCGCGCCGACATGGATCGCGTGAAGGAAGACCTGGTGCGCTCGACGCGCTACGCGGCGCAAGCCGGCTTCGATTGGCTCGAACTGCACTGCGCGCACGGCTACCTGCTCTCGAGTTTCATCTCGCCGCTGACGAACCAGCGCACCGACGATCACGGCGGTTCGCTCGAAAATCGACTGCGCTATCCCCTCGAAGTGTTCACGGCAATGCGCGCCGTGTGGCCGCAGCAGTTGCCGATGTCGGTTCGCATCTCCGCGCACGACTGGGTGGAAGGCGGGATCACGCCCGACGACGCGGTGGAGATCGCGAGGATGTTCAAGGCGGCGGGCGCCGACATGATCGACTGCTCGTCGGGACAGGTGAGCAAGGAGCAGAAGCCGGTGTACGGGCGCATGTACCAGACGCCGTTCGCCGACCGCATTCGCAACGAGGTGGGCATCGCGACGATCGCCGTGGGTGCGATCTCCGAGGCGGATCACGTCAACAGCATCATCGCGGCCGGCCGCGCCGACCTGTGCGCGATCGCGCGGCCGCACCTTGCGAATCCGCAATGGACTTTGCTGGAGGCGGCGAAGATCGGCTACTACGGCGTGCAATGGCCGGTGCAGTACCTGTCGGGCAAGACCCAGCTCGAGCGCAACATCGAACGCGAGAAACAGATTGCGGCGCAAGCCGCGGGGGCAGCGAATGAACGATTCAACTGAGCGCGTCGACCCGGCGCTGGCCGCCGGCAACCGCAAGCAGCTTTCGGGCTACACGGCGAAGCATTTCAAGTGGGACGTGAACGGGGCCGTGGCGACGATCACGCTCAACCGGCCCGAGCGCAAGAACCCGTTGACGTTCGATTCGTATGCGGAGCTGCGTGACCTGTTCGGCCAGCTGAAATACGCAATGGACGTGCATGCAGTCGTCGTCACAGGCGACGGCGGCAACTTCTGCTCCGGCGGCGACGTTCACGAGATCATCGGCCCGCTGGTGCGGCTGAAGGCGCCGGAGCTGCTGATGTTCACGCGCATGACGGGCGACCTGGTCAAGTCGATGCGCGCCTGCCCGCAGCCGGTCGTCGCAGCCATCGACGGTGTGTGCGCGGGCGCGGGGGCAATCGTTGCGATGTCGTCCGATCTCCGGGTCGGAACCGCGCGAAGCAAGACGGCGTTCCTGTTCAATCGCGTCGGTCTTGCGGGTTGCGACATGGGGGCCTGCGCGATCCTGCCGCGGATCATCGGCCAGGGGCGTGCGAGCGAGCTGCTCTACACAGGACGATCGATGTCGGGCGAAGAGGGCGAGCGCTGGGGCTTTTTCAACCGCTTGTGCGCCCCGGAGGAATTGCTCGCCGAATCGCAAAAGCTCGCTGCGCAACTGTGCGAAGGCCCGACGTTCGCCAACGGCATCACCAAGACCATGCTCCACCAGGAGTGGGCCATGACCATCGATCAGGCGATCGAAGCCGAAGCGCAGGCGCAGGCGCTTTGCATGATGACCCAGGACTTCACCCGCGCGTACGAGGCTTTCGTCGCGAAGGGCAAGCCGAAGTTCGAGGGGAACTGAGATGGCCGACCGCAGTTTTCTCGACTGGCCGTTCTTCGAAGACAGGCACCGCCAGCTGGCGAGGGACCTCGATGCATGGGCCACGCAGAACATCGAGTTCCATCCGCACGGTGACGTCGACGCGGCCTGCCGCGCACTCGTGCGCAAACTCGGTGCCGCGGGCTGGCTGCAGCACGCAACCGGGGACCGCATCGACACCCGCGCCATCTGCCTCATTCGCGAAACCCTCGCGCGGCACAGCGGCTTGGCCGACTTCGCTTTCGCGATGCAGGGGCTGGGCAGCGGCGCGATCTCGCTGCAGGGCACGCGTGAGCACAAGGAGAAGTACCTGCAGCGAGTGGCCAAGGGCGAAGCGATCGCAGCGTTTGCGCTGTCCGAGCCGGATGCGGGTTCCGACGTTGCCGCGATGCAGTGCGCTGCGCGTGTCGAGGGTGACCACGCTGTCCTCGATGGCGAAAAGACATGGATCTCCAACGGCGGGATCGCGGACTTCTACGTGGTGTTCTGCCGCACGGGCGAAGCACCGGGCGCACGCGGCATTTCGGCGTTCATCGTCGACGCTGGAACGCCCGGCTTCGAGATCGCCGAGCGCATCGACGTGATTGCCCCGCATCCGCTTGCGCGGTTGAAATTCACGAACTGCCGCATCCCGCTCACGCAGCGCATCGGCGAGCCGGGCGAGGGATTCAAGGTCGCGATGCGCACGCTCGACGTGTTCCGCACTTCGGTTGCTGCCGCAGCACTCGGTTTCGCCCGCCGCGCGCTCGACGAAGCGCTGCAACGCGCCACGACGCGCAAGATGTTCGGTGGCGCGCTCTCGGACTTCCAGCTCACCCAAGCCAAACTCGCGCAGATGGCGACCACGATCGACAGCTCCGCGCTGCTCGTGTACCGCGCCGCATGGCAGCGTGACCAGGGGCGCAACGTGACGAAGGAAGCCGCGATGGCCAAGCTCACCGCGACCGAAGGGGCGCAGCAAGTGATCGACGCGGCCGTGCAGATGTTCGGCGGCCTCGGGGTGAAGAGCGGCGAAGTCGTCGAGCAGCTCTATCGCGACATCCGCCCGCTGCGCATCTACGAAGGCGCAAGCGAAGTGCAGCAACTGATCATCGGACGCGAACTGCTCAAGGAGATCCGCGCATGAGCCACCAAGCCATTCTTCCCTCCGGCTGGCCGCGCCCCAAAGGTTATGCGAACGGCATCGTCGCGACCGGCCGCATGCTGTTCATCGCCGGCATGATCGGCTGGGATGCGAATGAGCAGTTCCCCGGCGACGATTTCGCAGCGCAGGCTCGCCAGGCTTTGCAGAACATCGCGGACGTCCTGCGGGAAGCGGGCGGCAAGAGCGAGGACATCGTGCGGATGACTTGGTACGTGACTGACAAACGCGAGTACCTGGCCGCGGCGAAGGACATCGGCCGCGCGTTCCGCGAGATCATCGGGCACTTCGACATTGCGATGACCGCAGTGGAAGTGAAAGCCTTGATCGAGGACCGCGCCAAGGTCGAGATCGAGGTCACCGCCGTCCTGCCGGAGTGAACGACACCCCCGATTCACGCACCGCGTGGCTGATGCTGCTGGTGCTGATCACCGGCTTCGCGATGAGCCAGGCGTTCCGCACGGCCGCGGCGCTGATGGCGCCCTCGCTCTCGCAGGCGTTCGACCTGTCGAAGCAGCAGCTGGGATTGTTCGCCGCGGCATTTCACTTCTCGTTTGCGGGGCTGCAGTTGTTCATGGGCATGGGCATCGACGTGTACGGGCCGCGCAAGACGATCGTCGCGGTGTTTCCGCTGACGATCGTGGGTGCACTCGTCACCGCATCGGCGCAGGGCTACGGCATGCTGCTGGCCGGGCAGGTGCTGACCGGCATCGGGTGCGGGCCGGCGTTCCTGGTGTGTACGGTGTTCGTCGCGCGCAGCTTCCCCGGTGCGCGCTTCGCGGCGGTGAACGGGGCTGCGCTGGGCATCGGGTCGGTCGGATTGCTCCTGACGGGCACGCCGCTGGCATGGGTGATCGAGCAGTACTCGTGGCGCTGGGGCTTCGTTGCGCTGGCCGCATTCGCATTGCTCGCCTGGCTTGCCATCGTCTTCTTCGTGCGCGATGGCACGACGGCCGCCACGCGCCAGAAGATCAACGTCATCGCCGCGTTGCGCGGCTACGGCGAGTTGTTCCGCCTGCCGCACACGCTCGGCATCTTCCTGCTGGCGCTCACCACGTATTCGTCCTTCCTCACTTTGCGCGGCCTTTGGCTCGGGCCGATGCTGATCGACCGGCACGCGTTCTCGCTCGTGGAGACGGGCAACGTAGCGCTTGCCATCTCGGTCATCGGCATGATCGCGGCGCCGCTGTTCGGCAGGCTCGACCCGGGCGAAGCCACCAGGCGCCGATGGATCATGCTTTGCGCGCTCGCAAACGCAGCGGCGTTCGCCCTGATGGCCTTCGGCCCCGGTGCGGGGGTCGAAGTTGCGTTGACGTTGCTGATCGGCTTGCTGTCCGGCTTCGGCAGCCTGCAATACGCCGACGTTCGTTCGGCTTACCCGCCGCACATGACCGGCCGCGCGATGGCCGTCTTCACGATGGCGATGTTCCTCGGTGTTGCGCTGATGCAGTGGTTCACCGGCGGTGTCGCGTCATTGGCGGGCGCGGCGCATGTCGAAGCCTATGCGGCCGTTCTTGGCGCGATCGCGGCAGCACTTTGCCTGGGCGTCCTCGCCTTCCGTTTCCTGCCTGCGCCGCAACGCACCTGACGCCTGCGGCGCGACTACACTTGTTTCCAATCAAGGAGATTTCCATGGCTGCCAAAGCCGCCTTCAACTGGGCTGACCCGCTGCTGCTGGACTCGCAGCTGACCGACGACGAACGCGCCGTGCGCGATGCCGCGCAGGCCTATTCGCAAGAGCGCCTGGCCACGCGTGTGCTCGAGTCGTTCCGCCATGAAAAGACCGATGCGTCCATCTTCAGGGAGATGGGCGAGCTGGGCCTGTTGGGCCCCACCATTCCCGAACAGTACGGGGGCGCGGGCCTCAATTACGTCTGCTACGGTCTCGTCGCACGTGAAGTCGAGCGTGTCGACTCCGGCTACCGCTCGATGATGAGCGTGCAGTCCTCGTTGGTGATGGTGCCGATCAACGAATTCGGCAATGAGGCGACGAAGCTGAAGTACCTGCCCAAGCTGGCGACCGGCGAGTGGATCGGCTGCTTTGGCCTCACGGAGCCGAACCACGGCTCCGACCCCGGCAGCATGATCACGCGCGCGAAGAAGGCCGACGGCGGCTACAAGTTGTCCGGCAGCAAGATGTGGATCACGAATTCGCCGATCGCCGACGTCTTCGTCGTCTGGGCGAAGGATGACGAAGGCGCCATTCGCGGCTTCGTGCTCGAGAAGGGCTGGAAGGGCCTGTCCGCGCCCAAGATCCAGGGCAAGGTGGGGCTGCGCGCGTCCACCACCGGCGAGAT
>DATLBJ010000133.1:0-12030 GCA_035526975.1 Ramlibacter sp. | reverse complement strand
ACGGCCGACATCGCCATCAAGGCCGCGCAAACCGGCCACTTGGTGCTTTCCACCTTGCACACGAACGACGCGCCGACGACGCTCACGCGCATGCGCAACATGGGCATCGCCCCGTTCAACATCGCGTCGAGCGTGATCCTGATCACCGCGCAGCGCCTCGCCCGCCGCCTGTGCCCCAACTGCAAGGCGCCGGCCGACATCCCGCACGAGACACTTCTCGAAGCGGGCTTCAAGGAAGAAGACGTCGACGGCACGTGGACGCCCTATCGCCCGGTGGGTTGCAGCGCCTGCAACAACGGCTACAAGGGACGCGTCGGCATCTACCAGGTCATGCCGATCACCGAGGAACAGCAGCGCATCATCCTCGCGGACGGCAGCGCACTGGACATCGCGAAGCAGGCAGAAGCCGACGGCGTCAATTCGCTGCGGCAATCGGGCCTGGGCAAGGTCAAGCTCGGGGTCACCTCGCTCGAAGAGGTGCTGGGCTGCACCAACGTCGGATAAGGCAGGAAGGACGAGAGGAGTTCGCTTATGGCAACCGCAACAGCCGCAAAGGTCACCGAGTTCGTCTTCGAATGGGAAGGCCGGGACCGCAATGGGAAGCAGGTACGCGGCGAGACGCGCGCCGCGGGCGAGAACCAGGTCAATGCCGCATTGCGCCGGCAGGGCGTCACGCCGACCAAGGTCAAGAAGCGCAGGATGCGTTCGGGCGCGAAGATCAAGCCGAAGGACATCGCCATCTTCACGCGCCAGCTGGCCACGATGATGAAGGCCGGTGTGCCGCTGCTGCAGGCGTTCGACATCGTCGGGCGCGGCAACGCGAACGCCAGCGTGGCCAAGCTGCTCAATGACGTCCGCACCGACGTCGAGACCGGCACGTCGCTGTCCGCCGCGTTCCGCAAGTTTCCGCTGTACTTCGACAACCTGTACTGCAACCTGGTCGAAGCCGGCGAACAGGCCGGTATCCTGGAAGCGCTGCTCGACCGCCTGGCGGTCTACATGGAAAAGACCGAGGCGATCAAGTCCAAGATCAAGTCCGCGCTGATGTACCCGATCTCGGTCGTGGTCGTCGCGTTCGTGGTGGTCGCGGTGATCATGATCTTCGTGATCCCGGCGTTCAAGGAGGTGTTCACGTCCTTCGGCGCCGACCTGCCCGCCCCCACGCTCTTCGTGATCGCGCTCAGCGAGTTCTTCGTGAAGTTCTGGTGGCTGATCTTCGGCGGCATCGGCGGCGGCCTGTACTTCTTCATGCAGGCATGGAAGCGCAACGAGAAGGTCCAGATGTTCATGGACCGCGTGCTGCTCAAGATCCCGGTGTTCGGCGACCTGATCTACAAGTCGGTGATCGCACGCTGGACGCGCACGCTGTCCACGATGTTTGCCGCGGGCGTTCCGCTCGTCGAGGCGCTCGACTCGGTCGGCGGCGCATCCGGCAACTCGGTTTACCTGATGGCCACCGAGAAGATCCAGATGGAAGTCGCCACGGGCACCAGCCTGACCGCGGCGATGACCAACGCCAACGTGTTCCCGACGATGGTGCTGCAGATGTGCGCGATCGGCGAGGAATCCGGTGCGCTGGACCACATGCTCGGCAAGGCCGCCGACTTCTACGAAGCCGAAGTCGACGACATGGTCGAGGGCCTGTCGAGCCTGATGGAGCCCATCATCATCGTGTTCCTCGGCGGCCTCATCGGCGGCATCGTGGTGTCGATGTACCTGCCGATCTTCAAGCTGGGCCAAGTCGTCTGATGCTCATTTCGCAAGGGGTGGACGCCGCGATCGCCGGCGTCTTGGGCCTGCTCGTGGGCAGCTTCCTGAACGTGGTGATCTACCGCTTCCCGAAGATGCTCGAGCGCCAGTGGGCCGCGGAATGCGCGGAGCTGTCCGGCGGAAAGCCGCCCGAAGGCGAAGAGATCACGCTGTCGAAGCCGCGCTCGCGCTGCCGCAAGTGCGGCCACCCGATCCGCTGGTACGAGAACGTGCCCGTGGCGAGTTATATCGCGCTGCGAGGCAAGTGCTCGCAGTGCGGCACGCCCATCGGCATGCGCTACCCCATCGTCGAGATCGGCACGGGCGCGCTCTTCGCCTTTTCCGTAGGGCACTGGGGCTGGACGCCTGAAGGCGCCGCATGGTGCCTGTTCTCCGCCGCCATCCTGGCGCTCGCCTTGATCGATTGGGACACGACGATCCTGCCGGACGACATCACCCTGCCATTGATGTGGGCCGGCCTGCTCGCAGCGGCTCTGAAGTTCACGCCCTTGCCCCTCACGCAGGCGGTGTGGGGTGCCGCTGCCGGCTATCTGTCGCTGTGGCTGATCTATCACGCGTTCAAGCTGGTCACCGGCAAGGAAGGCATGGGCTACGGCGATTTCAAGCTCTTCGCCGCCCTCGGCGCGTGGTTCGGCTGGCAGGCCCTCGTGCCGATCATCCTTATGGCCTCGGTCATCGGCGCGATCATCGGCATCGCCATGAAGATGACGAAGCGCTTGCGCGAAGGCGGCTATGTGCCGTTCGGGCCTTTCCTCGCGCTGGGCGGACTGACCGCGATGGTGTTCGGTCCCGCTTCCATCCTCAACGCCATCGGGTTGTAGCGCCATGGCGCTGCGCGTGGGCCTCACAGGCGGCATCGGCAGCGGCAAGAGCACGGTGCTGTCGATGCTCGCCGGGCTCGGCGCCGCGGTGATCGATGCCGATGCAATCTCGCGCGGTACCACGGCACAAGGCGGCGCGGCCATCGCCGAGATCGAGAAGGTCTTCGGCGCGGGCTTCATCACGCAGGAACGCGCACTCGACCGCGAACGCATGCGCGCGCACGTGTACGCGAACCCGCAGGCGCGCAAGCAGCTCGAGGCGATCATCCATCCGCATGTCGGCACCGAAAGTGCGCGGCAGGTCGAAGCCGCACTCCACGGCGGCGCGAAGTGCATCGTGTTCGACATCCCGCTGCTCGTCGAATCGGGCCGCTGGCGCTCGCAGGTCGATCGCGTGCTCGTCGTCGATTGCTCCGTTGGGACGCAGATCGCACGCGTGATGCAGCGAAGCGGCCTGGCCGAAGACGCCGTGCGTGCGATCATCGCTGCGCAGGCCACGCGCGAGCAGCGGCTCGCCGCCGCCGACATCGTCATCTGCAACGACATGCTTTCGCTGGAACAACTCGCAGCAGAAGTGAGGAAAGCCGCCGCTAGCTTCGGGCTATGATGGCGCGCGTGATCCTCTACGAATACCCGTTCAACGAACGCATCCGTACGTACCTGCGCCTCGAGCACCTGTTCCGCCGCCTTGGCGAGCTGGTGCCGCGCGATCACCCGATCGACCACCATTACTCCATCGCCACGATCTTCGAGGTGATGGACGTCGCGGCGCGCACCGAGCTCAAGGGCGAGGTGATGAAGGACCTGGACCGCCAGCGCAACTCGCTCGCCGGCTATCGCGGCAACCCGAATGTCTCCGAAGCGGTGCTCGACGAAGCCATCGGCAAACTCGACCGCTCGTTCAACACGCTCAATACCATTGCCGGCAAGGCGGGGCAGCAGCTCGCCGACAACGAATGGCTCATGAGCATCCGCAGCCGCATCAACATCCCGGGCGGCACATGCGAGTTCGACCTGCCTGCGTATTACGCGTGGCAGCAGCGCCCGGCGGACCAGCGCCGGGCCGACCTCGAACGCTGGGCGTCGACGCTCGGGCCGCTTGCCGAAGCGGTTCACATGCTGCTCAAGCTGTTGCGCGAGTCCGGCGTGCCGCAGAAGGCGATCGCCAACGGCGGCCAATACCAGCAGAACCTGCCGCAGGGCCGCTCGTTCCAGCTGCTTCGGCTGCGGGTGAACGAATCGATGGGACTCGTCCCCGAAATCAGCGGCAACCGGCTGATGGCCTCGGTGCGCTTCATGCGCCAGGAGGTCTCGGATCGCCTGCAGCCCGCGAACGAGGATGTCGCTTTCGAGCTCACGCTCTGTTCGTGATGAAGATCGTGAAGTGCCCGACGTGCGGCGGCGACAGCGTCTATGCCGCCAGCAACCCGTACCGGCCGTTCTGCTGCGAGCGCTGCAAGAACCTGGACTTCGGCGCCTGGGCGAGCGAGAGCTTCAAGGTGCCGGAAGACAGTCCTTCCGACGACCCGAACTTCGGGGACCCGAAAGTTCAGTAGTGCGTCGGGCCATGGTGCCCGCGCTCTTCGGCGAACCATTGCAAGACAGGCACCGTTCCCGGCAGCACGGGTTTCACGTCGACCGGCAACTGCTGCCACGCATGGCTCTGGCCTTCGTGCATGTGCAACTGCCCTTCCCACTCGAACACCTTGCAGAAGTTCAGGCGCACCAGCGCATGCGGATAGTCAACCCTCTCCACTTTCCACGGATGCACGGCGCCGATGGTGACGCCGATCTCCTCGACCAGCTCGCGCCGCAGAGCCTGCTCGGTCGTCTCGCCTTCTTGCAGCTTGCCGCCCGGAAACTCCCAGTAGCCCGCGTAGACCTTGCCTTCAGGGCGAGAGGTGAGAAGGAACGCGCCATCGTTGCGGATCAAAACGCCGACGGCGACTTCGACTTCCTTGCGATCGGGCCCGCCTTCGCGCGGACGATCGCCGTCGGCCACGAGCACGGTCACGGGCCGCCGCCGGGCCGCCCCAAGGCGGCCCCGGCCCCCTCGGGGGGCAGCGGAGTCACGAAGTGCGGAGCGTGGGGGCTCATTTGACTTGCCGTCCCGCGTAGTCGCGCGCGAACTGGTAGGCAACCCGGCCGCTGCGCGATGCGCGTTCGAGCGCCCACACGAGGGCCTCGGCACGCGCCGCGTCGATGTCCTGCTTCTTCACGCCGAACGACGAAAGCCATTGCGACACGATCGCGAGGTATTCGTCCTGGTTGAACGGGTAGAAGCTGACCCACAGGCCGAACCGCTCGGACAGCGAGATCTTCTCCTCGACGACTTCACCCGGATGCACTTCGCCGTCGTCCGTGTGCGTGTACGTGAGGTTCTCCTTCATGTACTCGGGCAGCAGGTGGCGGCGGTTGCTGGTCGCGTAGATCAGAACGTTCGGCGTGGAGGCGGCGACGGACCCGTCGAGGATCGACTTCAGCGCCTTGTAGCCGGGTTCGCCTTCCTCGAAGCCCAGGTCGTCGCAGAACACCATGAATTTCTCGGGGCGAGACGCGACGATGTCGACGATGTCCGGCAGGTCCACCATGTCGGCCTTGTCGATCTCGATCAGGCGCAGCCCCTTCGTTGCGTATTCGTTCAGGCACGCCTTCACGAGCGACGACTTGCCGGTGCCGCGCGCGCCCGTCAGCAGCACGTTGTTCGCCGGCAGGTCCTGCACGAACTGCAGCGTGTTGCGCTCGATCTTTTCCTTCTGCGGATCGATCTCCTTCAGGTCGGAAAGGCGGATCGCCGCGACATGGCGTACAGGCTCCAGCACCCCGTGGCCGGAGGCGCGCTTGCGATAACGCCACGCGATCGCTTCGTCCCACTTCGGCGCCGAGAGCGGCTGCGGCAGGATGGCTTCTATGCGCGCGACCAGTTCGAGCGCGCGTTCGATGAGGTGCTCGAACTTCTCGTTCACGACCGGTAGTCCGCGTTGATGCTCACGTAGTCGTGGCTGAAGTCGCACGTCCACACGGTGTCGCTCGCACTGCCCCGACCCAGCGCGACACGCACGAGGATCTCGCTTTTCTTCATCACGCGCTGGCCGTCCTCCTCGCGATAGGACGGATTGCGTCCGCCCCTCACGGCGACGTGCACGTCGTCGAGGTAGAGGTCGATCCGGGCCGGGTCGAGATCGGGGATGCCGGCGTAACCGACGGCCGCCAGGATGCGCCCGAGATTGGGGTCGCTCGCGAAGAACGCCGTCTTCACCAGCGGCGAATGACCGATCGCATACGCGACCTTGCGGCATTCTTCCTGCGTCTGGCCGCCTTCGACCTGAACGGTGATGAACTTGGTCGCGCCTTCGCCGTCGCGCACGATCGCCTGCGCCAGCAATCGCGCCACGTCCATCATCGCGTCGCGCAGCTTCTTGCCGTCGCCGGAATCCAGCGAAGCGATCTGGGGGCCCGCCTTGTTCGTCGCAATGACGATGAACGAATCGTTCGTGGACGTATCGCCATCGACGGTGATGCGGTTGAACGAACCTTCGGCCAGCTCAAACGCCAGTTGGTGCATCACCGGCTGCGACACGCGCGCGTCGGTTGCGAGGTAACCGAGCATCGTCGCCATGTTCGGGCGGATCATGCCGGCGCCCTTGCTGATGCCGGTGATCGCCACGCGCTCGCCTGCGATCTCCACTTGCCGGCTGAATGCCTTCGGCAAGGTGTCCGTGGTCATGATGCCTTCCGCCGCGCGCATCCAGTTCGATTCTTTCGCGTCGGCGATCGCTGCAGGCAATCCGGCTTCGATGCGCTCGATGGGCAGCGGCTCCATGATCACGCCGGTGGAGAACGGCAGCACCTGGGACGCATGCACCTTGGCGTGCGCTGCCAGCGCTTCGCACATGCGGCGTGCGCGCTGAAGACCTTCTTCGCCCGTCCCGGCATTCGCATTGCCCGTATTGATGACGAGTGCGCGAATCGAGCCGCGCTGCAGGTGCTCGCGGCACACCCGGACGGGCGCCGCGCAGAAGCGGTTCTGCGTGAACACACCGCCGACCGATGCGCCTTCATCCAGCAGCATCACGGTCAGGTCCTTGCGGTTCGCCTTGCGGATGCCCGCTTCGGAAACGCCGATGCGCAGGCCGCGCACTGCATGCAGGTCCGCAGCCTGGGGCGCCGAAAGATTCACCGCCATATGTTCACCGTGGGATTCACCCTTGCCGCCATGGGAGGCCGCGCTGGCGCCAGCCGCCGCGCTTGCCGCGCTGGCCGGTCTCGTCGGGGTCGCCCTCGAAGCCTTCGAGCACGTTGTACGACTCGATGCCGAGTTCGGTGGCGCGCCGTGCCGCCGCCGCGGATCGCACGCCGCTGCGGCAAAGCATCAGCGCCTTCTTGCCCGGCGGCACCGCCTGCTTGATCTGCTCGTCGTACTGCGGGTTGACCTTCATGCCGGGCCACTGCTTCCACACCACGTTCGCGGCGCCCGGGACGAAGCCGACCCATTCGCGTTCCGCATCCGTTCTTACGTCCACGAGAACGGCGTCGCCTTTGACCCACCACTCGTATGCGAGTTCGGGCCGCACTTCGCCGGCGTAGCCTTGCGCGGGCCGCGGCCCGCCGCCGGCGTCGTGGCGCAGGCCGGAGCTCATGTTGGCCGGCACCGCCTCATCGATGCGGCGCGGCTTCGGAAGATTCAATTCGTCCATGATCTTCGCGAATTCTGCCAGTGACTTCCCGGCCACTCGCGCGTTGTAGTTCTTCTCGTGCCCGATCGTGGAGTGAGTGCGGCCGTTGTAATCATGCGCGGGCCAGACGATGGTGTCGTCTGGCAACCCGAACAGCACTTCGGTGATGCTGCGGAACAGCTGCGCCGCACTGCCGGACTGGAAATCCGAGCGGCCGCAGCCATCGATCAGCAACGTGTCGCCGGTGAACACGTTGTCGCGCCAGACATAGCTCATGCTGCCCGCGGTGTGGCCGGGCGTGTGCAGCGCCCGGATCACTTCGCCGCCGAAGCGCAGCACGTCGCCGTGCTTCAGCTGCACCGCCGCCGTGCCGATGTTGCACCCTTGGGGCGCGGCGGTGCGCGCACCCGCCTCCTCGGCAAGGAGGCCCGCGCTGGTGATGTGATCCGCGTGCGCATGCGTCTCGATGCTCCACACGAGCTTCAGGCCACGCTCGCGCAGCACTTCGAGATCGCGTTCCAGCTGCTCGTCGACGGGGTCGATGATCAGCGCCTCGCGCGTTTCCTCATCGACGAGCACGTAGGTGTACGTGCTGGAGGCCGGGTCGAACAGCTGGAGCGGTTTCAAACGATCTTGACGCTGAGGTTGGGCAGCTTGTCGATGTGCATCTCGATGACGTCGCCGCGCACCACCGGGCCCACCTTGTCGGGTGTGCCCGAATAGATGATGTCGCCGGGGAACAGTTCATTGGCCTGCGACAGGTTGCTGATCTGCTCGGCCACCGACCAGATCATCATCGACAGGTCGGCGTCCTGCTTGATGTTGCCGTTGACCTTCAGCCAGATCGCGCCCTTGGTGAAGTGGCCGATCTGCCCGGCGGGGTGGATCGCGCCGAGCACGGCGGAGTGGTCGAAGCTCTTGCCGATCTCCCACGGCTTTTTCTCGTCGCCCATTGCGCGCTGCAGGTCGCGGCGCGTCATGTCGAGGCCCAGCGTGTAGCCGAACACGTGATCGAGCGCCTGTGCCGCGGGGATGTTGCGGCCGCCCTTGCCGATGGCCGCGACGAGTTCGGCCTCGTAGTGATAGTTCTTGGTGAGAGTCGGATACGGGTGGTCGGCGACGGTGCCTGCGCGCACGTGCTGGATGGCATCCGACGGCTTCTGGAAGAAAAACGGCGGCTCCCGGTCCGGGTTCGAGCCCATTTCGATCGAGTGCGCACGGTAGTTGCGGCCGATGCAATAGATCCGGCGGACCGGGAAGACCTCATCCGTCCCGACGATGGGGATGGACGGGGCGTGGACGGCGAACGGGGTGCGGGCCGTGGACTGGGTGTTTCCGGTTGCGCAGGCGGCCAGGCCGGCGCCCGCCGCGGCCGCGGCCGCCCCACTCACGAACTTTCGTCTTTGCATGTCTTGTCTCCTGCTTTGCTGCCAAACTTCTGGCGCGCCGATGATGCCCCAACCGGCACCAGGCGCAAGTTGACGTTTACGTAAACGTCAATTAAGGTAACGGTTCTCCTGGAGCTTCCATGACCGACCTCTCCGCCGAATTCAAGGCGCTGGCCAGCTATCGCCCCACCCACAAGGTGCGCTTCGTCACGGCCGCCAGCCTCTTCGACGGCCACGACGCCGCCATCAACATCATGCGTCGCATCCTGCAGAACATGGGTGCGGAGGTGATCCACCTCGGCCACAACCGCAGCGTGGACGACGTCGTCACGGCCGCCTTGCAGGAAGACGTGCAAGGCATCGCCATCAGTTCGTACCAGGGCGGTCACGTCGAGTACTTCAAGTACATGGTCGACCTGCTGAAGCAACGCGGCGGCGAGCACATCCAGGTGTTCGGCGGCGGCGGCGGCGTCATCGTGGCGCCCGAGATCCGCGAGCTGCAGGAATACGGCGTCACGCGCATCTACAGCCCCGAAGACGGCCAGCGCATGGGCCTGCAGGGAATGATCGGCGAGATGGTGATGCGCAGCGACTTCGGACTGACCGAGTTCGCGCCGAAGGACGCAAAGGCCATCGCCGGCCACGGCGAGATGAACTGGCGCGCCCTCGCACAGTTGATCACCGCCATCGAGAACGGCAGCGCGGACGCGAAGCTGCTCGATTCGATCAGGAAGATCGCGGGGGAACGCCATGTGCCGGTCGTCGGCATCACGGGCACGGGCGGCGCCGGCAAGTCGTCGCTGACGGATGAACTCATCCGCCGCCTGCGCCTCGACCAGGACGACGCGCTGCGCATCGCTGTCATCTCGATCGATCCCTCGCGCCGCAAGAGCGGCGGCGCGCTGCTCGGCGACCGCATCCGCATGAATGCGATCGGCCCGTGGAGCAAAGGCCCGCGCGTCTACATGCGCTCGCTCGCCACCCGGGATTTCGGCAGCGAGATTTCCGCCGCACTGCCGGACGTGATCGCCGCGTGCAAGGCCGCGGGCTTCGATGTCGTGCTGGTCGAGACCTCCGGCATCGGCCAGGGCGACGCGGCGATCGTGCCGCTCGTCGATGTCCCGGTGTACGTGATGACGCCCGAGTTCGGCGCGGCGAGCCAGCTCGAGAAGATCGACATGCTCGACTTCGCCGAATTCGTGGCGATCAACAAGTTCGACCGCAAGGGCGCGGCCGACGCATTGCGCGACGTGAGCAAGCAAGTCCAGCGCAACAAGGAAGCGTTCAAGCAGATGCCCGACGAGATGCCGGTGTTCGGCACGATGGCAGCGCGCTTCAACGACGACGGGGTGACGGCGCTGTACCAGGCGATGAAAGCGCGTCTCATGCAGCTCGGGCTCGCGCTCAAGGACGGGCATCTTCCGGTCGTCAACGTGCGCCACAGCACGAACCAGACGCTGATCGTGCCGCCGGCGCGCACACGCTATCTCGCCGAGATTTCCGAGACGGTGCGCGGCTACAAGAAGCGCGCGCGCGAACAGGCGCAGCTCGCGCGCGAAGTGCAGCAGCTGCAGGAAGCGGCGCGCATGCTCAAGATCGACAAGCCGCAACGCGCCCCGGCAGCGGAGGCGGCGCTCGACCTCGCGGGCCAGCGCAAGTCGAAAATGGATCGCGACGCCTTGCACGTGCTCCAGCAGTGGCCGGACATGCAGAAGGCGTACTCGGGCGACGAATACGTCGTGAAGATCCGCGACCGCGAGATCCGCACCGCGCTGACGACGAAATCGCTGTCGGGCACGACGATCAGGAAGGTCGCCCTGCCCCGGTTCGAGGACCACGGCGAGATCCTCAAGTGGCTGATGCTCGAGAACGTGCCGGGCAGCTTCCCGTACACCGCGGGCGTCTTCGCCTTCAAGCGCGAGAATGAAGACCCGACGCGCATGTTCGCGGGCGAAGGCGATCCGTTCCGCACCAATCGCCGCTTCAAGCTGCTGTCCGAAGGCCTGCCGGCCAAGCGCCTGTCGACGGCATTCGATTCGGTCACCCTGTACGGCAACGAGCCTGACCTGCGCCCCGACATCTACGGCAAGGTCGGCAACTCCGGCGTGTCGATCGCGACGCTCGACGACATGGAGGTGCTGTACTCGGGCTTCGACTTGTGCAGCCCCAGCACTTCGGTCTCGATGACGATCAACGGCCCGGCGCCTTCGATCCTCGCGATGTTCATGAACACGGCCATCGACCAGAACGTCGCCAGGTTCAAGGCGGACAACAGCCGCGACCCCACGCCGACCGAGCGCGCGAAAATCAAGGAATGGGTGCTGGCGAACGTGCGCGGCACGGTGCAGGCCGACATCCTGAAGGAAGACCAGGGCCAGAACACCTGCATCTTCTCCACCGAGTTCTCGCTGAAGGTGATGGGCGACATCCAGGAGTACTTCGTCCATCACAACGTGCGCAACTTCTACTCGGTGTCGATCTCCGGCTATCACATCGCCGAGGCCGGCGCGAACCCGATCTCGCAGCTCGCCTTCACGCTCTCGAACGGCTTCACGTTCGTGGAGGCCTACCTCGCGCGCGGCATGCACGTCGATGACTTCGCGCCCAACCTGTCGTTTTTCTTCTCGAACGGCATGGACCCGGAGTACACGGTGATGGGCCGCGTCGCTCGCCGCATCTGGGCGGTGGCGATGAAGGAAAAGTACGGCGCGAACGAGCGCAGCCAGAAGCTGAAGTACCACATCCAGACGTCCGGCCGCTCGCTGCACGCCCAGGAAATCCAGTTCAACGACATCCGGACCACGCTGCAGGCGCTCATCGCGATCTACGACAACTGCAATTCGCTGCACACCAACGCGTTCGACGAAGCGATCACCACGCCGACGGAAGACAGCGTGCGGCGCGCGATGGCGATCCAGCTGATCATCAACCGCGAATGGGGCCTGGCGAAGAACGAAAACCCGAGCCAGGGTTCGTTCATCATCGACGAGCTCACCGAGCTCGTCGAGGAAGCGGTGCTCGCGGAGTTCGAGCGCATCGCCGAACGCGGCGGGGTGCTCGGCGCGATGGAGACCGGTTACCAGCAGCAGGGCGATCGCGCCGATGTGGTCGAAGGCGTACCCGGCCAGCGTCACGCCCAGAGCCTGGCCGGTGAACAGGCAGAACGCGAACACGGCCATCGCGCTGCCGCGCGCGGCCGGCACCATCTGCGTGGCGTTGGTCTGCAGGGTGTTGTGGAAGAGGTAGGTGGCGAAGCCGATCCCGAGCGCGACCGGCCCTGCCAGCCATGCCACGGGCATCAGGTGGAGCGCGACGAAGCCCAGTCCGATGCCCAGCCCACCGGCCCACACCATGCGGTGCTCACCGAAGCGGCGC
>DATLBJ010000132.1:0-5713 GCA_035526975.1 Ramlibacter sp. | reverse complement strand
GGGCCGCCCATCATCGTCATGGTCAGCGGCGTCACTTCGCCGCGGCTGGCCATCAGCGAGACGGCAGCCAGCACCGGCACCGTCGGCTGGCAGACGCTGATCACGTGGCAGTTGCCGTAGATGCCCTGCAGGTGGCGGATGAACTCCTCCACGTAATGAACGTAGTAGTCCAGGTGGAACTCGCCCTGGTCCAGCGGCACTCCGCGCGCGTTCTTCCAGTCGGTGATGTAGACCTTGTGGTCCTTGAGCATCGTGCGCACGGTGTCGCGCAACAGCGTTGCGTAGTGACCCGAGAGCGGCGCGACGATCAGCACCGCCGGTTCGCCCTTCATCTTTTCGAGCGTGGCGGGATCGTCGGAGAAGCGCTTGAAGCGGCGCAGCTCGCAGAACGGCTTGTCGACCTCGACGCGGTCGTGGATGGCAACTTCGACACCGTCCACTTCGACGGCGGTGATACCCCACGACGGTTTGCCGTAGTCCTTCCACAGCCGGTACATCAGGTCGTAACTCGCCGAGACGCGTTGCGCAAAGGGAGACGAGCCCCAGGGCGTGAGCGGGTTGCTGTAGAGCTTGGAAGCGGCCTGCGCGAACTCCGCGAAGGGCTCCATCACGTTCCGCTGCGCTTCGTAGATCTGGTAAAGCATGCTTTAGGCCCCGTCCTTGTGCAGTGCAATATAGCACCCGGACCTTGCTGGCACCTGAGGTGGAACTACCAATCGCAGGTAGGCGAACCCCTCGCCGATCAGAAGATAGTTGTACTTATGACAGGACGGCGGCGATCGACTTCGCGACGTGGTCGATGTTCTTGTCGTTCAGGGCCGCGACGCAGATGCGCCCGCTGTCCACGCCGTACACACCGAACTCGCTGCGCAGGCGCTGCATCTGGTCCTTGTTCATGCCGGAGTAGCTGAACATGCCGACCTGGTCGACGATGAAGCCGAAGTCCTGCTTCACACCGGCGGCCTTGAGCTTGTCGACGATGGCAAGGCGCATCTTCTTGATGCGCGTGCGCATGCCGGCGAGCTCCTGCTCCCACTGCGCGCGCAACTCCGGCGTGTTCAGCACGGTGGCGACCACTTGCGCGCCATGCGTGGGCGGGTTGCTGTAGTTGGTGCGGATCATGATCTTCAGCTGCGACAGCACGCGAGATGCATCCTCCGCGTTCGAGCAGAGCACCGACAGCGCGCCGACACGCTCGCCGTACAAGCTGAAGCTCTTCGAGAACGACGTTGACACGAAAAAGTCCAGGCCGGATGCCACCCACTTCCGGATCACCGCGCCGTCTTCCGCGATGCCCTGTCCGAAGCCCTGGTACGCCATGTCCAGGAACGGCACCAGCTTGCGCTGCTTCACTGCGGCGATCACCTGGTCCCATTGCGCCGGCGTGATGTCATAGCCGGTCGGGTTGTGGCAGCACGCATGCAGCACGATGATCGTGCCTTCAGGCGCGACGTTGAGTGCGGTGAGCATGCCGTCGAAATCGATGCCGCGCTTGGCCGCGTTGTAGTACGGGTAGGCCTCGACGTCGAAACCGGCTTGCGTGAACAGCGCGCGGTGGTTCTCCCAGCTCGGGTCGCTGATCAGCACTTTCGCGCCGGGGTTCACGCGCTTGAGGAAATCGGCCCCGACCTTGAGGCCGCCCGTGCCGCCGAGCGCTTGCACGGTTGCGACGCGTTTGCCCTTGAGCACTTCGCTTCCGGCCCCAAATACCAGGCCTTGCACCGCACTGTCGTACGCCGCGATGCCGTCGATGGGCAAGTAGCCGCGCGGCTTCGGCGATTCCGTCATCTGCTTTTCCGCCGCCAGCACGCAGCCCAGCAGGGGCAGCTTGCCGTTCTCGTCGTAGTACACGCCGACGCCGAGGTTCACCTTGTTGGGGTTGGTGTCGGCGTTGAACTGCTCGTTGAGACCCAGGATCGGGTCGCGCGGGGCCATTTCGACGGCGGCAAAGAGGGACATTGGGTTCCTTGGAAAGAGTGTCAGTAGCGGGGCATGCAGGTGCACGACCGGCCGGCAATGCGTTACGCTGTCCGGCTTCCTGCGATTTTAACGATGCCCGAGATTTCCGAAGTGATCACAGAAGCAAAGGACGCGCCGAAGGTCGGCGAGTTCATGACGTTCCCCGGCTCGCCGTTCGAGCTGTTCCTGCCGTACCCGCCGGCGGGCGACCAGCCGCAGGCCATCGACAAGCTCGTCGAAGGGGTTACCGACGGCGAGGTGTTCCAGACGCTGCTCGGCGTGACGGGCTCGGGCAAGACCTTCACGATGGCCAACGTCATCGCGCGGCTCGGCCGTCCCGCGATCGTGTTCGCGCCGAACAAGACGCTCGCGGCGCAGCTGTACTCGGAGTTTCGCGAGTTCTTCCCGCACAACGCCATCGAGTACTTCGTCAGCTACTACGACTACTACCAGCCCGAGGCGTACGTGCCGCAGCGCGACCTGTTCATCGAGAAGGACAGCTCGATCAACGAACACATCGAGCAGATGCGGCTGTCGGCCACGAAGAGCGTGCTCGAGCGGCGCGACACCATCGTCGTTGCAACCGTTTCGGCCATTTACGGCATCGGTGCGCCGGAAGACTATTCGCAGATGCGGTTCATCTGCCGCGTGGGCGACAAGATCGGCCAGCGCGACGTGATCGGGCAGTTGATCCGCATGCAATACAACCGCAACGAGAATGACTTCTCGCGCGGCACGTTCCGCGTGCGCGGCGACACGATCGACGTGTTTCCGGCGGAACACAGCGAGCTCGCCGTCCGCCTTGAGCTGTTCGACGACGAGATCGAATCGCTGCAGCTGTTCGACCCGCTCACGGGCCGCATCCGGCAGAAGGTTCCGCGGTTCACGATCTATCCTTCCAGCCACTACGTCACGCCGCGCGAGAAGGTCGTGTCGGCGGTCGAGAGCATCAAGCTGGAACTGGACAGCCGCCTGAAGGAACTCGTCTCGATGGGCAAACTGGTGGAGGCGCAACGGCTCGAGCAGCGCACGCGCTTCGACCTTGAAATGCTCGCCGAAGTCGGCCACTGCAAGGGCATCGAGAACTACACGCGCCATCTTTCGGGTTCCCCGCCGGGCTCGCCGCCTTCGACGCTGACGGACTACCTGCCGAAGGACTCGTTGATGTTCCTCGACGAGAGCCACCAGATGATGGGCCAGCTCGCGGCGATGTACAACGGCGACCGCGCGCGCAAGCTCACGCTCGTGGAATACGGCTTTCGCTTGCCGTCCGCACTCGACAACCGGCCGCTGAAGTTCGAAGAATTCGAAACGCGCATGCACCAGGTGATCTTCGTGTCCGCCACACCGGCCGATTACGAGAAGAAGCACGCAGGGCAGGTGGTCGAGCAGGTCGTGCGCCCCACGGGGCTGATCGATCCCGAAGTCGAGGTGCGCAAAGCCACGCACCAGGTCGACGATGTACTGCAGGAGATCCGCGATCGCGCCGACCGCAACGAGCGCGTGCTGATCACGACGCTGACGAAGCGGATGGCGGAGCAGCTCACCGACTACCTCAGCGACAACGGCGTGAAGGTGCGTTACCTGCACAGCGACATCGACACGGTGGAGCGCGTGGAAATCATCCGCGACCTGCGCCTCGGCCAGTTCGACGTGCTGGTCGGGATCAACCTGCTGCGCGAAGGCCTGGACATTCCCGAGGTGTCGCTCGTGGCGATCCTCGATGCGGACAAGGAAGGCTTCCTGCGCGCCGAGCGTTCATTGATCCAGACGATCGGCCGCGCGGCGCGTCACGTCAGCGGCAAGGCGATCCTGTATGCCGACGTGATGACGGAGTCGATGAAGAGGGCCATCGGCGAGACCGAGCGCCGGCGTGCAAAGCAGGTTGCGTACAACCTCGAACATGGCATCACACCGCGCGGCATCGTCAAGCAGATCAAGGACATGATCGACGGGGTGTACAGCGCGGCGGCGAGCCGCGAGATGGAGAAGCAGGAACTGCAGCGCGCGATGGTCGAGGACATGTCGGAGAAGGACGTGGCAAAGGAAATCAAGCGGCTCGAAAAGCAGATGCTCGAGCATGCGCGCAACCTCGAATTCGAGAAGGCCGCCCGTGTGCGCGACCAGCTCGCGTTGCTCAAGGAACAGGCTTTCGGCGCCGTGGTGCACGACAATATCGTCCCGATCTCGGCCGGCAAGAAGGCATGACGACGAGCGCGCGACCGAAGTTTTCGATCCTGATGGTCTGCATGGGCAACATCTGCCGCAGCCCGACGGCCGAGGCGGTGTTGCGTCACATGGTCAACGAGGCCGAGTTGGGCGACGCGGTGCGCATCGATTCCGCGGGCACGCTCGACTACCACGTGGGCTCGCCGCCGGATTCGCGCAGCCAGGCCCATGCGCTCAAACGCGGCTACGACCTGTCGAAGCTGCGCGCGAGGCAGGTGAGCGCAACGGATTTCGACGAGTTCGACCTGGTGCTCGCCATGGATTGGCAGAACCTCGCCGAGCTGCAGCGGATCTGCCCGCCGGAGCACCAGCGCAAGATCCACCGGCTGATGGAGTTCGCGCCGCCCGGCATCAACGACATCGTTCCGGACCCGTATACCGGCGGCCCATTGATGTTCGAACGCGTGATCGACCACATCGAGCAGGCGTGCCGCGGGCTGATGATTTTCATCAGGAACCAGCTCGCCTCGGCCATGCGCTGAGCCTCGCGGCGATGCCCGGAGTACCCGAGCGCCGGAGTAGGTTTTCGGGTATACTTGACGGAAACAGTCAGGAACAAATCCCCAGTGAACTCAACGGCTTGCCGCGTGGCCAGCCGCAAAAAGGAGCCTTGCATGCGCCTCACCACCAAAGGCCGCTTCGCGGTCACCGCGATGATCGACTTGGCCCTGCGCCAGAACAACGGTCCCGTCACGCTGGCTGCGATCAGCCAGCGCCAGCAGATCTCGCTGTCGTACCTCGAGCAGCTCTTCGGCAAGTTGCGCCGTCATGAGCTCGTCGAGTCGACACGCGGCCCCGGCGGCGGCTACACGCTCGGCCGCAAGGCGGCGGAAATCACCGTGGCGGACATCATCGTGTCCGTCGACGAGCCGATCGATGCCACGCAGTGCGGCGGCAAGGAAAACTGCAACGACGGCGGCCGCTGCATGACGCACGAGCTGTGGGCGTCGCTCAACCAGAAGATGGTCGAGTTCCTCGACTCCGTCACGCTGCAGAAGCTCGTGGACGACCAGCTCGCCAAGGGCATCCAGATCGAAGACAAGCCCGCCGTGAAGCGCGCGATTTCGCCGCAGCCGGTGGTCAAGCCGATCCGCGTGAACGCGCCGAACTCGGTGTTCGCCCTCGGAAATTCATTCGCCAAGAGCTGAGCCAAGCGAGCAGAGAGATGAGCGACACCACGCCGCATTTCCCGATCTACATGGACTACGGCGCGACGACGCCGGTGGACCCGCGCGTCGTCGCCGCGATGATCCCGTGGCTCGGCGAGCATTTCGGCAACCCCGCGTCGCGCAGCCATGCGTGGGGCTGGGAGGCTGAAGAAGCCGTCGAGAAGGCGCGCCAGCAGGTGGCCGACCTGATCAACGCCGACCCGCGCGAGATCGTATGGACGTCGGGCGCGACCGAATCGGACAACCTCGCGATCAAGGGCGCCGCGAATTTCTACAAAACCCGCGGCAAGCATTTGATCACCGTGAAGACGGAGCACAAGGCCGTGCTCGACACGATGCGCGAGATGGAACGGCAA
>DATLBJ010000131.1:0-17806 GCA_035526975.1 Ramlibacter sp. | reverse complement strand
ACGTCCGCGCCATAATGAGCGCTGTAAGGAAGCCGATCCATGGAACTCACTGCTGTGCTTACCCCCGCGGAAGAAGGCGGCTTCGTCGCCCTGAATCCGGAGACCGGCACGACCACCCAGGGTGAAACCGTGGAAGAAGCGGTGGCCAACCTTCGTGAAGCCACCGCGCTCTATCTCTCTGAGTTCCCGCTTCCTTCGGCTGGTCACCCCGTCGTAACTGTCTTTACGATCCCCACCCCCAGCCATGCCTAAGCTTCCTCGGATCTCGGGCGCGCAAGCGCAGCGAGCTCTGGAGCGGTTAGGTTTCATCAAGCTTCGTCAGAGCGGCAGTCACGTCATCATGCGGCGTGAGTCAAAGGGCTGTGTCGTTCCCATGCATGCGGAGCTCAAGGTCGGCACGCTCGCCGGCTTGCTTCGTCAGGCCGATGTCGCGCCCGAAGAATTCATCGAGGCCCTGGGCAAGTGAGGTCTAACAAGGCAGTTGAGACGGACACCCAAGGGTGTCCGCGCCGCGTACGGCGCTCTTTCTCCCTCGGGTGCCGCTCACTTCTACGTTAGCCCACAAGAAACCCCATTGGCGCATACTACGCACTTAGGGTGCAAACATGAGTGACGTCAAATCGATCGAAAAGGCCGTGCAAGCGCTGCAGCCTGCTGAACTTGCGGAGTTCCGGCAATGGTTCGCCGAGTTCGATGCTGTCGCGTGGGATGACCAAATCGAGCAGGATGCCAAGTCCGGCAAGCTTGACCGTTTGGCGTCCGAAACCTTGGCCGACTTCAAAACTGGCCAGGCGCGCAGCCTTTGAAGCACACCGCCTCAGCGCGGTTTTGGCAGTGCTTTGACCGCCTTTCTGTAGACCTCCAAGCACTGGCGCGAAAGAACTTCGCGTTGCTCAGGGCCGACCCCTCGCATCCATCGCTTCACTTCAAGCCCGTCTCAAACGGTCGCTTTTACAGCGTTCGCGTTGGGCTCTACCATCGCGCCTTGGGCATATCGGTCGAAGAAGGTGTTCATTGGTTTTGGATCGGCACCCATGCTGAATACGACCGGCTTGTGGGCTAACAAGGCAGTCGAGACGGACGCCCGCGGTCGTCCGCGCACTGCGTGCGCACCTTTCCCCGGTCGCCGCTCACTTCTACGTTAGTCGGCTATTTCGTGAACTACGGCCGCTTGAAGGTGTACGCGCTTTGGGCGGTAGCCGTGGCCGCAGTCTTCTATGGTGTTGCGCGCGTTCTGTTCATGGACCGTACAGAAGGTTTTGCGAAAGCGTTGGTTTTGCAACCCGAGGGTCGCCTCGACTTCGCCGCCGTTGCAGGGGCGCTCGCTTCGAAGTTTCCGGACGGCACGACGGTCACTCGGGTGCAGCAGTTCGTCGTCGAGCAAGGCGGCACTTGCTACATCGGTGCTGCGAATTTCGCAGGGCCCGAGAAAGACACCTTGTATTGCACTGTCACGCTCACGGCAATTCCGTGCGTGAACACCAGGATCGGTATCCAGGCCCGCGTCGGTAAGGGTGAGGTAATTTCGAGCATCTCGTCCCGTCCGTACACTGCAGCATGCTAGCGAACAGACACACGCCGACTAACAGGTTGTTCGACCTGAGGCCCAAGGTGGTCGGCACCTTCGGGCTCCGTTCCATTGGTCGCCGGTGAACGCCGACGTTACCCCGCGCACGAACCACGCATGGCAACACTAGACGAAGAGATTGCGAAACACCTGGCAGCTGCGGCCGCTTCGGGCGAGCTTCAGGCTGCGCCAAGTTATGGCAAGCCGCTTGCCCGAGCCGAAGGGTGGGACGACACTCCCGAGGAACTGCGCCAAGCGTTCAAGATCCTCAAGGATGCAGGCTTTGTGCCGCCGGAAGTCGCGTGGTTTCACGAGCGAGCGCAGGTTCGCGCCTTGGCCGAATCTGCGACGGACCCAGTCGAGCGTGAACGCTTGCAGCGGCAGTTGAGCGATCTTGAACAGAAGATCGCGCTGCGTTTGGAAGCATTGCGCATCAAACCGAATTTGTGAGGCAACGTGAGTCGTGGTGGTCGGCCTGACAGGTTGTTCGACACGGATGTCCAAAGGCGTCCGTGCCAGAGGCGGTCCTGTTCCCGGTCGCAGGCGAACTCCGACTGTAATCCGCACACATGCGTTTCCCAGGCATCTTGAGAACATGGAACGACGACAGGGGCTTCGGGTTCATCGCGCCGAAGCACGGCGGGCCAGAGTTGTTCGTCCATATCTCCGCATTTCCCGCCGATGGTTCGCGGCCAGTGCAAGGTGAATCGGTCACCTACGAGCTGGGTCGCGGCCAGAACGGCAAGCCGCAGGCGGTTCGTGTGGTGCGACAGGCCATCGGCTCGAAGGTCGTCCGGCAGCAACCGCGACTCACGGATCGCAAGCCTCGAGCTTTGCCTCGAATCGTGTTCAGCGTACTCGTCATCGCAGTTCTTGGAGCGGCGTACACACGGTTCGCGGAGACACGGCGACCTTCAGCGCCGAACCCGAGCCGGGCTATCCAACCTTCGGCGTCGCCTGTGCCGTTTGTGCCGTCTTTGCAGCAACCCAGCAGCTTTCGCTGCGACGGTCGAACCTTGTGCACCCAAATGACTTCGTGCGCCGAGGCAACTTATTTCCTGAAAAACTGTCCCGGCGTCAAGATGGATGGCAACCACGACGGCGTGCCTTGTGAGATGCAGTGGTGCAAGAAATAGCCATGACCGACAGCAACCTCTTGGTCACCCTCGTTCTCGCCCTCGCGGCATACGGCGCCTATGAACTCCTGCGCCGCGCTTCAAGGCTTATCCTTGATCGTCGGCAAGCAAGCACGTCACGCGAACGCAGCCATTCCATGAAGCCCTTCACCACCATCGCAGTCGCAGTCTTCTCGCTCATTGCATTGCTCCAATTGCTGCGCGTCGTTCTCGGTTGGGATGTGGTCGTCGGCGCAATGCATATTCCGCTGTGGGCGAGTGGAGTCGCTTTCGTGGTCGCCGGCGGGCTTGCCGTGTTGTTGTGGCGGGAGAATCGCTCGTGAAAGAAACCACCCCTTCGCTACAAGGCTCCTGCCACTGCGGCTCGGTCCGGCTGACATTGCCGTCCGCGCCCGATAAAGCCACCCGCTGCAACTGCTCCATCTGCCGTCGACTCGGCTGCGTGTGGGCGTACTACGACTTCGGCACGGTCGTGGTCGAAGGCCACCCTGGCCACACCACGGACTACGTCCAGGGAGACAAGACGCTGCGCACGATCCGCTGCAGGACGTGCGGTGTCGTGACGCACTGGGAGCCGCTGCCACCGGTGCCCGGCGCAAGGCACGGCGTGAATCTCAACAACTTCGAGCCGCGTCTTCTCGAATCCGTTCACGTTCGCCGCTTCGACGGCGCGGATACCTGGACGTTCCTGGACTGAAGGATGTCCGACCCCGTGATGCCCGATCTCCCGCCGCTGCCCGATACACCCGTCGGACGCTATCGTCACTACAAGGGTGGCGAGTACGAAGTCATCGGGGCGGCGCGTCACAGCGAAACGCTCGAGCCGCTTGTCGTCTATCGCCCGCTGTACAACGCTTCGGGTTTGTGGGTGCGCCCGCACGCAATGTTTTTCGAAAATGTTGAAGTGGCCGGACAATGGCAGGCGCGATTCACTCGAATCGAGGAATGAGCATGACTGGAGAGGGATATGCCTAGAACGTGGATTGCCATTGCCTGGTGGGCGTCGCTTTGTTCCACCGCCTTCGCCGGCCCGAAAGAGGATGCGCTTCAGGTCGTGGACAAATGGGCCAAGGCGTTCGCCGGCAGCAAGACAGTCGTCGTGGCCCCGGAAGGTTGGTGTCACAGGATTGGATACGGTGACCGGGGTGCGTGACGGAAACCCGGTGACTGCCCGTGGCCGCGTGACGTTCGTCATCGCCAGGCGCGGCGCGGATTGGCAGATCGTCCACTTCCATCGATCCGCGATGCCGAACTGACAAACCCTCCCGGTGACTTCGCCCCGCGCCCGCCCGCTCCACCCGATTTCGTTCGCACGTGCATTGCGCGCGCGCCCGCGTCTCGTCGGCTGCGGCGCCGTCGGCCTGGCGATCTTTCTCTTTGGCCACGTGTTCCTCGGCCAGGAAACGGCCGTGATGTTCCTCATCGGCTGGAACGTCGGCTCGCTGTTGTACCTGGCGCTCGGGTGGCAAAGGATGAACTCGATGCCCGCCAAGGCGATTCGCGAACTCGCGGTAACGCAGGACGAAGGACGCCTTGCGATCCTGATCCTCGTGGTGCTCGCGGTGGCCGCAGTGCTGCTGGCCGTCGGAACGCAGCTCGCGCAAGTCAAGGAGTTGCACGGCCGTGACCGCACCTTGCACGTGGGCCTGGCGGCGCTGACGGTGATGACGTCTTGGCTGTTCACGCAAGTGCTGTTCGCGCAGCACTACGCGCACGATTTCTACATGGCGCGCAATCGCGCGATGCCTGACCCGCTGGTGTTTCCCGGCACGCCCGACCCCAGCTATGCCGACTTCTTCCACTTCTCCTGCGTCATCGGCACCGCGGCGCAGACGGCGGACATCACCTTCAACGGCTCGGCACTGCGTCCCGTCGGCACGCTGCATTGCATCGTCGCGTTCTTCTTCAACGCAACGCTGCTCGCGCTGACGATCAACCTGGCAGCGGGCTTGCTGCTGTAGCGCGCTGCGGCGCGTCGTGCAGCAACGCGGCTGCGTGAAAGCGGCTGTGAACGCCCAGCTTCTCGCGGATGTTGGCGGTGTGGCGCTTGACCGTGTTCAGGCTGAGCGCAAGGCGCTCCGCGATCTCGATGTTGCTCGCGCCCAGCGCCACGAACGACAGCACGTCGCGCTCGCGGCCGGTGAGCTCGTCCACCGAGCCCGCCCCGTCGCTCGCGGCGGCCCGGGGGAGCGCGCCGGCAAGCGAGCGGTACAGCAACGCGGCTTCCGCGCGCGACGAAACGTGCAGCTTGAGCATGGTGCGCGCCACGTGCCGCTTCACCGTGTGCACGCTCAGGTGCAGCGCCCGCGCGATCAATTTGTTGCTCGCGCCGCCGGCCAGCAGCTGCAGCACCTGGCCTTCGCGCGGCGAGAGTTCGCGCTCGAAACGGATGTACCTGAAATCACTGGCGCCCATGGAGCACTAGTGTTCGAAAGCACCCCCTGCGCGGTCCAATGAATTGCGATGCGGTGATTGATCGAACCGCGGCATGTCGGGCGCGCTACCTGCGGCTTCAGGCAAATGGCCACGCGGTCAAGGCAATCTGCTTGCACGCGCACCAATGCGGGTCGTGGTTCGTTGGCCCGAATTGGCCATGTGCAAATGCGGCGCGCTGCCCACAATGGCTTCATCCAGACGTCCTCTGCCGAGAGGACACTTCACCGAGCCAACGGAAACGCTGGCTCTTTTTTTTGGCGGCGTTGAAAGAGAAAGAGCCCCATGCGGGGCTCTTCGTTGCGGCAGCTTCCGCTCAGAACTTGTACGTGCCGCGAACGTAGAACGAGCGCAGGAACGGGTCGGTAAAGCGCGGGTCGTAGCCGACCTGGAAGGTCGCGGCCTGCTCGGTGTGCGGCGGCTTCTTGTCGAACGCGTTCTTCACGCCGGCCGTGATCGTCAGCTGCTTGTTCATCGTCCACGAGCCATACAGGTCCCACGTCGAATACGCGCCGACCTGCGCGATCACGGGCTGCCCCACGTCCTGGTCGAGGTAGCCCGACTTGTAGTGGTTCACCACGCCGACCGACCACGGACCCATCGCCCACTGCGCGGACGCCGTGAACTGGTTGCGGAACACGGGACCGCCGCCCGCGATCGCGGGGTTGCCGCTGTACACGCCCACGCCGTCGAACCACGGGCCGCCGCGCTCCGTCTGGTAGCGGAACTTGGAGACATACGTCTCCTGCAGGCGGAACATCCAGTTGCCCATCGCGCTGCGCAGGCGCCAGTTGGCCGCAAGGTCGATGCCGCTGGTCTTCACGTCACCGAGGTTGTCGTTCAGCAGGATGACGTAGCCGCACTGCGGGCCGGGGTTGGCCGCCGTGTTGCACTGGCTGCCGTCGGTGGCGAGCGAGCCGTCGGGTGCGCGCGCGAAATGCGCGGCGTACGTGGCCGGGTCGCCGAAGACGGTGGCGTCCGACAGCGCGCCGATCGTGTTCTTCATGTTGATCCACCAGAAGTCCTCCGTGGCGTCGAACTCCGCCACCGGCTGCAGCACGAAGCCGAACGTGGCCCCGCGCGACTTCTCGGGCTGCAGCGACGTGTTGCCGCCGACCAGCGACATGAATTGCACCGCGCAGTTGTCCGAGCGCGAAACGCCCGGGATGGGGTTGCCGCCGGGGCACCGCACCGGGTCGTTCCAGTTGTTCGCGGTGTTGGTAAAGACCTGCGACGAGTGCAGCTCGAACAGCGACGGCGCGCGGAAGCCCGATGTGAGCGAGCCGCGCACGGCCCACTTGTCGCTCGGTGCGAATTTCGCGGACAGCTTCGGGTTGGTCGTGCTGCCGAAGTCGGGATAGTGGTCGTAGCGGATCGACGCGGTGACTTCGAGTGCCTTGGTCACCGGCACGTTCAACTCGCTGTACACCGCCCACACGCCGCGCGTGCCCTGGTTGTTGGTGAACGGATCGAAGCCGGTGCTCGACACCACCTGCGCCGCATACGCACTGTTGGCCAGCTGCGTGTACTTTTCGTGGCGCACTTCGGCGCCGATGGCCAGCGCCGCCTTGCGGCCGGCGCTGAACCAGTCGCCCAGTTCGCGGCCGACGCGCCCGTCCCATGTCGCCACTTCGCCCTTCGCGTCGAACAGCCGTCCGTTGCTCACCGACGAAGCGACCAGGGCCTGCTGCGCCGCCGGCAGGTTCGGCGTGAACGGGTTCAAGGTGCCGTTGAGCACCGCGTTGCGGATGATGTTGTCGTCGACGTAGCCGCCGACGAGCTCGCGCGTGGTGTCGACGCGGTTCCACGTGACGCCGGTGTTGTAGTCCCAGCCGGCGATCGTTCCTTCGAGCGATGCGACAAGGCGCTGCTGCGTCGTGTCGTTGCGCTCGGAGCGCGGACCCGCGGGAATCGCACGCCAGCGAATGCGGATCGGTTGCGTCGGGTCCCACACCGTTCCGGCCGGCGGCGCGGGCGTGACGCCGTTGCCGGGGAAGAACGGCGAGCTCGGGTTCATCGTCAGCGCGCCTTCGGGCACCGGCGCGAAGTTGGTCCAGACCTTCGCCTTGGCCATCGTGTACTCGAGGCCGAGCTGGTGGTCGCCGCCGAGCGCGATCGTGCCCTTGAGCATGCCGGTCAGGCGGTCGGCCTTGGGAACGAGGTCGACCCAGTTCCAGTAGTAGTACGCGCAGGTCGTGCCCGACGGCGCCTGGTATTGCTGGTTGCAGGCCGGCGCGAACGGGCTGATCGACGCGCCGCCTTGCGACCACGCGCCGGGGAAGCCCGTGGGCGATGTCTTGTTGGCCGTCGCGAACGACGAGCGCTGCGGCGTCGTCACGACGTCCTGGTGCTGCACGTCGACGAAGCCGAAGAAGTTCCAGCGGTCCTTGTCGATGTCGCCGCGGCCGAAGCCCACGGTCGCTTCGTACGACTTGCCGCCCGGATGCTGCGGGCTGGTGTACTGCACGCTGGCCTCGCCGCCCTGGAAGTCCTTCTTGGTGATGAAGTTGATCACGCCGCCGATCGCGTCGGTGCCGTACAGCGACGACGCGCCATCGCGCAGCACCTCGATGCGGTCGATGGCGCCGAGCGGGATCGTGTTGAGGTCGGGCGCCGAGCTGTCGCCACCGCCGCCCGAGCCGCCCACCGCCTGGTTCGCGATGCGCCGGCCGTTGAGCAGGATCAGCGTCTTGTTCGCGCCCAGCCCTCGCATGTTGGCGAACACGCCGCCGCCGGTGCTCGCACCGACCGAGCCTGCCGTCCCCTGCGACGTCTGGTTGCCCGCGAGCGTCTGCATGATGTCTTCGACCGTGGTGAAGCCCTGCTGGCGCAGTTCGTCCACCTTCAGCACCGTGACGGGCAGCGCCGTCTCGGCATCCACGCGCCGCACCGCCGAGCCCGTGATCTCCACCCTTTCGAGCGACGTTTGCTGCGCATGCGCGACGAGCGCGCCCGATCCGCAGATGGCCGCGAGCGCAGCGCGCGCGACGGCCGATTGCCTGAACTTACCGTTGTCCGCTTTCATGCGTTCTCCTTGTGGGTTGCGCGGCCGATTACATCGGCGCCCCCACGCGCGGAGAATGCGGGCTACTCCTTGGCTCCAAGTGTGCATTGCCATATCGCAATGCGATGCATCTTCACTCCACTTCGTCGGCGAGCTGCTCGTCGAAGCGCACCGCCGCCCCCGGCAGCGCGCCCGCATCGGGCAGCGAAGCGCGTAGCACGAGGTGCGTGCGGATGTCGGCGACCCCCGGCAACGCGGCCACTTCCTTGCGCACGTCGTCGATGCCCAGTGGCGTTCCCGCCACGGCTTCGGCCATGAAATCGAGCTCGCCCGTCAGCAGGTAGATCGCGCCGATGCCCGGCACCTCGCGCATCGCTTCGATCAGCCTCGCGGAGTCGCCGTCCTTTTCCATGGTGATGAGCAGCCACGAGCGCAGCGTGCCGGCCGCCGGCTTGTGCCGCAGGATCACGGTGTAGCCGCTGATGACGCCGGTGCGTTCCAGCCGGGTGATGCGGGCCTGGACGGCACTTCGCGACAGCCCGAGCTTGGGCCCGAGTTCGGCGGCCGTCGTGCGCGCGTTGCGCTGCAGGTAGGCAAGCAGGAGGCGGTCTTTGGCATCCATCGCTGGGCTCCGTCGGGTGGGGAAAACGGACTGCTTCAGGTGACAGGCTCGCACCTGGCGGCAGGGGCGGAAAGCCGGCCCCGACGAAATACGGTCTGGTGCGACGAACCGGGGGAATCGCCGGACCGGCGGTTTTGTAAAGACGGACCCGTGCGCGAACTCGGGGTTGGCGCGACAATCCAAACGGCAAAGGAGGCACTCCGCCATGACCCCTTCCCGAATCCTTCTGGCAGCCGCCACGCTCGTGTCTTCGGCCGCATTCGCCGGCAGCGCCGACGTGAAGTTCATCGACACCGACAACATGACCGACCTGGCGACCAACCGGTTCGAAGAGGCGGACACGATGCGCGCGGTGACGAACCACCTGCAGCGCCTTGCGCAACGGTTGCCCGCCGACCAGGTGCTGCACGTCGACTTCCTCGACGTGGACCTTGCCGGCACGTGGAAGGAAACGCGGCGCGGCCGCATCCGGACGGTGAAGAACCTGGCCGACCCGCCGAAGTTCCACGTGCGCTACACGCTGGAATCGCGCGGCAACGTGCTGCGCACCGGCGAGGACCGGATCACGGACATCGACTACACCAACCATGTGTTCCTGAATCGCACGTCGACGCCGCTGTACTTCGAGAAGCGCGTGCTCGACGAGTGGTTCGCGCACACCTTCGCGCCGCAGGTCGCATCCGCACGCTGATCGCCGCCGGGGTCCTACACAGCCGCGGCAGCGCGACGGTGAACATCGCCGGGTGGATGACCCAAGACAAGCCGCCGAGGAAGCGGGCCTTTCGTATGTGAACGACGACGACGCCGGTTTGCGGCGCGAGCTCGTCGGTGACGGCTTTGTGTACTTCAAGCCGAGTGGCCAGCCGGTGACGGACGAATCGGCCATCGAGCGCATCCGCAAGCTGGCGATCCCGCCCGCGTGGACCGACGTGTGGATCTGCCCTCGCGCGAACGGCCACCTGCAGGCGACGGGCCGCGATGCGCGCGGGCGCAAGCAGTACCGCTACCACCCGCAGTTCCGCGAGGTGCGCGACAGCACCAAGTACGAACACATGATCGAGTTCGCGAAGGCGCTGCCCGCCATCCGCGAGCGGATTGCCGAGCACATGGCGCTCCGGGGCCTGCCGCGCGAGAAGGTGCTGGCCACTGTCGTCCACTTGCTCGAGACCACGCTCATCCGCGTGGGCAACGACGACTATGCGCGCGAGAACAAGAGTTACGGCCTGACCACGCTGCGCAACCCGCACGTCAAGGTGGAAGGCACGCAGCTGAAATTCCGCTTCAAGGGCAAGAGCGGCAAGGCATGGGACCTGAAGATCCAGAACCGCCGCGTGGCGAAGATCGTCAAGGCCTGCCAGGAGCTGCCGGGCCAGCGCCTGTTCCAGTACATCGGCGACGACGGCGAGTTGAAGGAAGTGACCTCGGCCGACGTCAACGAGTACCTGAAGGAAATCACCGGGCGCGATGTCACTGCCAAGGACTTCCGCACGTGGGCCGGCACAGTGCTGGCCGCGCTCGCGCTGCAGGAGTTCGAGGCGTTCGATTCGAAGGCCGGCGTCAAGAAGAACGTGAAGGCCGCGATCGAAAACGTCGCGCAGCGGCTGGGCAACACGCCGACGATCTGCCGCAAGTGCTACGTGCACCCCGAGATCCTCAGCTTGTATGAACAAGGCGAGTTGCTTTTGGACATCAAGCAGAAGGTCGAGGCCGAGGTGCGCGACGACCTGCAAGTGCTCAAGCCCGAAGAGGCCGCAGTGCTCGGCCTGCTGGAGGCGCGCCTGAAGCGCACGCTGCAAGACCAGCTGAAGGCGAGCCTCGCGAAGGCGAAGTCGCGCCGGCGTGCGAAGGAATCAGCCGCCGTCGCGGCGTGAGGGCGGGCGAAACCGCAACCGGATGCGCGGCCGGTGCCGCGGTTGTTCTTCGTCCCACTTGCGCTCGGCTTCGGACAAGTGCTCGATCAGCACGTGCGACATCATGTTGATGCCGATGCCCGCGAAGATCAGCGGCAGCAGGTACAAGGCCAGCGTCACTTCCGAGATGAACAAATGGTCGTCGGCAATGGACGGCGTGATCTTCGCCTCGCGCTCCAGCCGCTGAAGCAGCACCACGTCCAGCGCCGACACCAGCACGAGCACGATGCCCAGCACGAGCACCGTCACGCGCGAGATCGCGCGCTTGTAAAGCAGCCCGGTGTAGATCGCGGTCGGAACGACCAGTGAAAACACGACGAGCAGCCAGAACTCGAGGTGCACGAAGACGCTGTTGGACATGCGGGCGATGGTAACTAGAATGGCCTGACGGGGATCCGGGCAGACTCCCCGTTGGCCAAGAGGCGCCTGCCTCCAAGTTCTGCTCCTCATGCGGGCATGCCCCCGCGCAGGAGCATTGAATGATTGCATTGCTGTATCCCGGTGACCGCGCGATGCGCGAGCGCGCCGACCCCTCCGAAAGCCGCTTCTCCGCGTTGTTCGATGCGTTCGCCGCTGCAGGCGTGCGCGCGGTGCCCGCGGTCTACCACGACGACTTCGCCGAGGAAGTCGAAGCGCAGTTGCGCGGTTGCGCGCTGGTGCTGGTGTGGTGCAACCCGATCCAGGACGGGAACCGGCGCGACAAGCTCGATGCGATGCTGCGCCGCGTTGCCGATTCGGGCGTGATCGTCAGCGCGCACCCCGACGCGGTGTTGAAGCTCGGAACGAAGGACGTGCTGTTCGAATCGCGCGAGCTTGCGTTCGGCAGCGACGTGCATCGTATCGAAACCGCGGCGCAACTCGAAGCGGAACTGCCGGTGCGGTCAAGCAAAGGCCCGCGCGTGCTGAAGCAATACCGCGGTCACAGCGGCATCGGCATCTGGCGCATCGAAGGCGGGCCGTCGAATTTCCGCGTGCGGCAAGCGCCGCGCGGCAGCGAGGAAGCCACGATGGATCTCGCCGGACTCGTTTCGACGATGGCGCCGTACTTCGAGCCCGAAAACGGCGGCCACATGATCGACCAGGCGTGGCAGCCGCAGCTGGCCGACGGCATGGTGCGCGCCTACCTCGTCGAGGACCGCGTCGCCGGCTTCGGCCACCAGGCAGTCAATGCATTCGCGGCGCCGCAGGCCGGCCCCCGGCTGTACTACGCCGTCGAGGAGCTGCCGCAGTTCCACGGCCTGAAGCAAAAGCTCGAGACCGGGTGGGTCGAACAGCTGTGCACGCGCGTGGGCCTGCCGCGCGCCAAGCTGCCCTTGCTGTGGGACTGCGACTTCATCGGCAAGGACGACTTCGTGCTGTGCGAGATCAACGTGAGCAGCGTGTCGCCCTTCCCGCCTTCAGCCATTTCCCACATCGTCTCCGCGGTGCGGGCGCGGCTCTAGCTGCGGAACTTCGCCCGCCACGCCTGCAGGAATGCACGCGTGTCGGCGTCGGGGCGCTTCGGCTCTTTCCAGTAGCGGCTGCAGTCGCTTTCGCGGCCGAGCAGTTGCATGTCGACCATCTCGCGCCGCAGCGTCGCGGGGTCGCCGAACGTGTGGTGCGCGTTGAGGATCGTGTTGACTTCCTTTTCGGTGTAGTCGCGCCGCGCGGTGAACGGCGTCCACAGCACCCACGCCACCATGCGCAACACCGAAAACTTGTGCGGCAGGCGAATGAGGCGGCCGGCTTCGTCGAACTGCAGCAGTGCCTTGCGGGCAGTGGGCGACAGTTCGGTCGCAGCGGGTTCCACTTCCACCTTTGCGGCTTTCAAGGTCTGGAAGTTGCGCGCGCCGGCGGCGCGTGAGAGCAGGTTCAGCAGCTCGACGTGGGACGGCGGCGGGCGGCCCGCGTCATGGCGCTCGTCGAGCGCGCTCTTGAGCGCCCTGGCGACGGTGGTGATGTCCGCGGCCACGTAAGGCACGGGGATCTTGGGCATGGCGTTTCCTCATGTGCCCGGCTCGCTTGAAGCGAGTGCTGGGGTTGCCCTTGCAGCGGCAGGCACGAAAAACACCTGGCTGTGATTGTGTCGATCGCAGGTTTAGCGTGAGCTTGGAAGCTCCGGCAACGCCTGGGTGAACTGCGGACCCGGCGCGATTCTATGCCAGATGCCGCGGCCCGATGGTGATGGTGGCCGGGAACTCGACCACCGCCGCTTCGGTGGCGGCGCTGGACGAGCGCCCGATCGTCAGCCGCGCACAGGCGGCGAGCTGGCGCATCAGCACCCAGTGCAGGTTGTCGTTCATGCGGCGGTTGCGCCGGCCGAGCGTCGCCGGTGCCCGCACATGCGACATCGAAGGCAGCGCGGCGCGAATGACCAGGCGAGCGGGTTCTTCCTGCGCGCCGGCTTCGACCTTGATGCGCACCTTGCGCGAAAAACTGAGCGCCCACTCGAGCCCCGCCTGCATCATGCCGGCGGCGACAGCGCCATCGACCCACACTTCGGTGCGATGCAGATCGATGCTGACGTCGACGCCGCGCTGGAGGAGTTCGCGCTGGCGCTCGCGCACCGCATGGCGCACGACACCGGCCAGGTCCACGCGATCGGGCGAGAGGTTGTACAGCCCCGCACCAAGGCGCACGATCTGCTGCAAGGCCATGCCGCCGGAATGCATCGTGCCGATCGCATGCCGCATCGAGCTGGCCTGCGCCTGCGACAGCAGGCCGTGCGTGCAAAGGCGTTCGATCTCGCGACCCAGCTCGCCCGTCCCGTCCGCCACCTGTTCGCACAGCACTGCGACGAGCGCGGGCCAATGCGTGGCAACCGACCAGGAGTCATCCGTTGCGGGCGACCACGGGTAGTTCGGTCCATCGGACCAGCGGCGCCGCGGCAGCTCGGAAGTGACACCCGCGGCCGTGACCGCGTTCGTTTCTGTCGTGGGAGTCCGGTCCATCAATGCATCACAGCAGAGCGGTGCTCAGCCATCAAGTCGGACGAAATGGCCGAGCCATGTAGGAGGATTCCCACGGTCCGGAAAGCGCTCATTTCCGCGGTGGCAACTCGATGGGTTGCACCTGCACATGCGCGACGCCTTCCTTGTGCGTCAAGCCGATCTGGCTGGCCGTGCCGGGTGACAAGTCGACGATGCGCCCCGGCACGTAAGGGCCGCGGTCTTCGATCGTGACGATGGCGCTGCGGCCATTTTCGAGATTGGTCACACGCGCGCGCGTGCCGAGCGGCAGCGTCTTGTGCGCCGCGTTGTCGTCCCGCGGATCCATGCGCTCCCCGTTCGCCATCTTCTTTCCGGCAAACCGCTTCGCATAGATCGACGCCTTGCCGAGCTGGGGTTTCATCTTGCGCACTTGCGCGTCGTCGCTCCACGCGGGCAAGGCGAGTGCGACGGCAAGCAGGAAAAGGATCGGGCGAAACACGTCAGGATGGTCGCAAACGCCGGTTCACGGACCGTCAGAGTGGAAGGGCAGACGGCGTAGGATCGCGGCGATGTCCACCGATGCGAGTTTCATCGAGCGTCGATCCGGCGGGCATGCCCTTCCCCGGCTGCAAGCACCATCACTGCATCGACGAAGCACTGGACGACACGCCGCTGCTGCAGCGCTTGCCGCGTGCGACGGCCGAAGAGTTGCCGGCCCCGAAGCCAAAGGCCCCGAAGCCGGCGAAGGCCAAGAAACCGCGCGCGCCTACTGGGCGAGCAGCAGCTGGGCGATGATGCCCGTGGCGATGGCGACCATCACGTAGTCGTTGCCGACCTGCACCCACTGGTAGCCGCGCGGCGGCGCGGCGAGGCGGTGCGCACGCCAGTCTTCCACCCAATATTGGCGGGCCATGTATTCGCGCGGAATGTGCGCGCCGCGGCGCCATTCCGGACCGCGCGCGCCGTAGTAGCGGTTGCCATCGCGGTAGCGCTCCCAATCGTGGTCGCGGTTGCCCATGTAGCGCGGGTCGCGGTCGCTGTAGTAGCCGCGTTGCGCATTGTTGTAGCGCTGCGCTTCGTTGTAGCGTTGCGCGTCGTTGTAATTGCGCTGCTGTTCACGGTTGTACCCGGGGCGCGCGGTGGCCTGCGGCGCCGACTGCGGCGTGCCGTTGACGCGCGGCGTCGCGCGCGTATCGCAAGGGGCGTGGTTGGCCTCGCTTCCGCTGCCGACGACACCTTCCTGGTAGCCGCTGCGGCTGCAATTGTCGACCTGCTGCGCAAATGCAGGCGTGCCCAGCACGGCGGCGAAGGCGATGGCGAATAAGGTTCGTTTCATGATCCGGCTCTCCTTGACACAACGGTTATAGGTCTGTTCGACAGTGGGCAGCGTCAGCGCGTGCCGCCCATCCCTGCAGTCATGCTTCCAAAACGAGCAGCGCGCGGAAGTCGTTGACGTTCGTATGTGTCGGGCCGGTGAAGATGAGGTCGCCCAGGGCATCGAAGTAACCGTATGCGTCGTTGCGGCCGAGGTGCTCGTCCAGTTTCAAGCCCAGCGCCTGCGCACGCGCGAGCGTGTCGGGCGCGACGAATGCGCCGGCGTTGTCTTCCACGCCGTCGATGCCGTCCGTGTCCGCCGCCAATCCCCATACACCCGCCTGGCCTTGCAACGCCTGCGCGAGCCCCATGCAGAACTCGCCCGCCCTGCCGCCGCGTCCGCGCTGCGTGCTGTCCGGCAATTTCTTCACGGTGACCGTCGTCTCGCCGCCCGAGAGGATCACGCAAGGGCGCGCGAAAGGCTGGCCGGTGTGCGCACATGCACGCGCAAGCGCCGCATGCACCTTGCCGACTTCGCGCGATTCGCCTTCCATTTCGTCGGACAGGATGTGCGCCGCGAAGCCGGCCGCGCGCGCGGCCTGCGCGGCTGCTTCGAGCGATTGGCGCGGCGTCGCGATCATGTGCACTTCGTTGTTCGCAAAGACATCGTCGCCCGGCTTGGGTGTCTCGAGAGCGCCCTGCTCCAGCAGCGACATGATGGCGCCCGGCACGCCGATGCCGTAGCGCTGCAGGATCGCGATCGCGTCGGCGCACGTTGTCGCATCGGGCACCGTGGGCCCGCTGGCGATCACCGAAGGATCGTCGCCGGGCACGTCGCTGATCGTGAGCGTCACCACTTTTGCGGGCGCGCACGCCGCGGCGAGCCTTCCGCCCTTGATGCGCGACAGGTGCTTGCGCACGCAATTCATCTCGGTGATGTTCGCGCCCGATTCGAGCAGCGCGCGGTTGATGCGCTGCTTGTCTTCGAGCGTGAGGCCT
Organism: Ramlibacter sp.; assembly: GCA_035526975.1. Classification (GTDB taxonomy): domain Bacteria; phylum Pseudomonadota; class Gammaproteobacteria; order Burkholderiales; family Burkholderiaceae_C; genus Ramlibacter. Next base: position 1,912 of record DATLBJ010000131.1, on the reverse strand, counting down.
TCGGCGGGCAAGGTGAGCAGCGCCGAGCCCCCACCGGAGATCAGGCACAGCACGAGGTCATCCGGCGCCAGGCCGTGCGCCATCGCGAGGATGCGCCGCGCGGCTTGCAACCCCGCGGCGTCGGGAACCGGGTGCGCGGCTTCGACGACTTCGATGCGCTGCTTCAGGCCGGATGGACGCGGCGGTGTGTGGTCATAGCGCGTGACGACGAGCCCTTCGAGCGGCGCGTTCGCGGGCCACAGCGCCTCGACCGCATGCGCCATCGCACCGCCGGCTTTGCCCGCGCCCAGCACGATCGTGCGGCCGCGCGGCGGCGCGGGCAGGAAGCGCGGCATGTTGTGCAGCGGCTGCGCGCGCTGCACCGCCGTGCGATACAGGTGCTCGAGGAAGGCGCGCGGGGAGCCGCCGGGCAGGGTCATGCGCGCATTCTGCTCCGATCATCTCCGGTCATGGCACGCGGACGGTGACGCGCAGGAAGGTCGCCGGAATCGATGTCTTCGCCGGATCGGTGCTCGTATTGCAGCGCGCGAACAGGGTCTCGAGTTCCTCGCGCAGTGTCTCGGCCTTGCCGTTCCTTTCCGCCGCGTCGAACGCATTCATCGTCGGGCCGTAGTAGCGGCGGAACTCGGCGACGAATTGCGCGGGCGTGCCGTCGAACTCGAAGGTGTACGTGTCGGGCTTGCACTCGATGTTCTCGCGCGGCACGCCGGCTGCGCCGAAGCGTTGGACCACGTTGGCCTCCACGCCCCACGTCATCGGGCTGATGAAGCCTTCGGGCGGCGGCGGCGTGTACGCGGAAGAGATCTTCAGGATCTGCGCGACAAGCGTCGGGTCGCCGGGAATCCAGTTTCCCATCGTGATGCGCCCGCCATGCTTCGTCACGCGCACCATCTCGCGCGCGACGTCCATCGGCTTGGGGGCGAACATCGCGCCGAAGATGCTCACCACGCGGTCGAAGGTGCCGTTCTCGATCGCCGAGAGGTTGCAGGCATCGCCTTGCTGGAACCGCAGGTTCGCGAGGCCTTCCGCCTTCGCGCGCTGGTTGCCGGCGTCGACGAGGTTGCGTGCGATGTCCACACCCAGCACGTTTGCGCCGAGGTGCGCAGCCGGCAACGCCGTCGTGCCGTCGCCGCAACCGAGATCGAGCACCGCCATGCCGCGCTCGATGCCGGCAGAGCGCACCAGCGCTTCGCCGCTCTTGCGCATCGAGGCGGCGATGCGCGTGAAGTCGCCCTTCTCCCAGAGTGCCTGGTTCGGGTTCGCCGAAGTTGTCATCATTCCGCCGTCGTCGGGTCGATCTCGGCAGCGATCTGCATGACCCGGTTCGCAGGGAACCCACCGCGCTTGGCGTGCTCGCGCACCAGGTCTTCGCTCGGCGCGATGTACACGCAGTGGATCGTGTCGCCGGTGACGTAGCTGTGTTGCCACTGGATCGCGGGGCCAAGCTCGCTCAGCACGCCGCACGATTTCTGCGACACCACGCGCAGCTGCTCGCGGGTCATGGCGCCGACGCCGGGAATGTCGCGCTGGATCAGGTACTTGGGCATGAAGGTCTCCTAAAGTGGCAGGGAAAATCTCCCTGTGCGGCTTATCATTCCCCGGACAAGGGCCGGTGTCTTCGCCGGCCGTCCGGCTTTCTTGACCGAAACCCCGAAGCATCTTCAGGAGCCCTGCCATGGATGTGTTGTCCGACGTGCTGCAGAAGATCCGCATCCAGGGGGCGCTGTTCCTCAACACCGAGTGCCATGAACCTTGGTGCATGCAGGTGCCGGAAGGTCCGGACCTCGCGAAGTTCCTCTACCCGCAGGCCGAGAGACTGATCATCTGCCACACGGTCCTTGAAGGGCGCTGCTGGATCCAGCCCGCGGGGGGCGAACCGGTTGCCCTCAATGCGGGTGACGCGGTGACGCTG